>JANQND010000003.1 GCA_028279765.1 Candidatus Nanoarchaeia archaeon
GAACGGTGAGCCATTCAAGTGTAATGCTTTATGCAGCGGCACAACTGATCCTTTATGCGGAAACGGCGCAAAAGAAGGTGATGAGGAGTGCGATGATGGCAACGATAACAATACTGACTCCTGTACAAATGCCTGTACTACTGCGATTTGTGGAGATGGCATCGTTCATATTGGCGTTGAGGCTTGCGATGATGGTAATTCTGTGGATAATGATGCTTGCACAAATTCCTGCCAACTTGCTGTCTGTGGTGACGGTATTGTTCATATTGGCGTTGAGGCTTGCGACGATGCAAATAGCCTAGCAGCTGATGGTTGTGATGCTACTTGTGAAATTGAATCTGGCTGGGTTTGCAATGCGCTCTCACCTAGTGCCTGTACTCAAGCACAATTCTGCTCTGATTGTACTATTTACGGAGATGAATTCTGTTCACAAAGCCTGTGCCTCTCTATCCCAGATTCCTGTGGCTGGAATGGCACTCACTGCCTAGCCGCCGAAATATGTGATACTATTGATAATGATGGCGATGGCTCTATTGATGAAGGATGCGATGATGATAATGATGATTATTGTGATGCAGAAATGATTCATCTGTATCCAGAAGTACTTCCCGAAGGTGTAGAGAGTGAGGATTACTATTGTCCATTAGGTCATAGCGACTGCAGCGATGCAGATGGAACAACTCATCCCGGAGCAACCGAGCAATGCTTTGATGGTATAGACAATGATTGTGACGGGCTGATTGACAAGGATGACGACGACTGCTTTGAGGCCTGTGAGCCGTACGATGCAACCCTGCCTTACTGTATTACTCCGGTTTGCGTTGCAGGTGAGTGGACCTTTGAGCAGAATGATACGCTTTGTGATGACGGCGTTGCCTGTACTGTTACTAGCTGCAGCAAGGTTGGCTGTGTTGTTTCATTGAACGAGTCCTTATCCTGTGAGGACGTAGATGACCAATGTGTTGACCTTGATAAAGACGGCATCCTTGACTATGATGCAACCCTGTGCCCAATTGGTACTGATGAGTGCATTGTCCATGAGGATGATCTGACAGCAGGGGAGCTTCTTGCCCTTCATCCTAAAGGAAAGCTCTTTGAGGTAAAATGGAATAAGAGCCAGGCAACAGTAAAGAACAGCAAGAAACTGGAAATACTCAGGAAAGATATTGCGAAAATTGAATTCAGGGAAAATGTGTCGCTTATCCGGGTTAACAGCAGCGGCTGCTTTGAGCCACTGAACCTCGATACACTGATTGATATGGAAGGCGGTAAAGTAGTCGTACACTCAGCAGATCACTCACCTTTCAATAAAAAGGCACACATCACTTTCTATAACATTGTGTATCAGGAACCGCAGGTTCGAAAAGACGGAGTACCCTGCAGTGACTGTACTATTGTGTCCTATGATCCTGAAACGAAAGAACTGGTAGTAGAAATCAATGGATTCTCGGAGTACGACGTGGTGGAAGGCTATGTCCCGCCAAAGGTCTCAGACAACAGCGGAAGCTCAAGCGGAGGCGGATCAGGCGGCGGAGGCAGCGGTGCAGGATCTGCAGGCGTTACCAGCAAGACTATGGATCTTACTACCGTATGGCAGACAGAAGACCTTCGGATTAATGGCAAGCTTGTCTTTGAGCATAAAGATGATATTCATCGCCTTTACCTGGATGATGTCATAAACACAAAAACTATTGATATATCCATCTATTCCACAAGAATTCCTCTTCAGCTCCGAAAGGGAAGGATTATTACAGTTGACCTTAATGCTGATAAGGAGAATGATATTGATGTTCTCTTCTCTGGTATCTTTAATAGCAGGGCACGAATAAGCCTGCGGGTTCATACTCCCCCCAAACCTGCACCTGCTCAGACTGATTCAACACCTGAGCTAGACCCCGAGCCAGTATTTGAAGAGCCTAAGCAGCCGCCTATTGAGCTTTCTGCTCCTGAAGCACAAGGACTTGCGAAATACCTGTTTGCTATTATTGTGTCCACATTTGCCCTCTTTGCGCTCTTTTTCGGCATGTATCATGGCACTCATCACATGCACCATCACCTGTTGAAATGGAAGTATTTTGACCATACTTCCAAGATTCGTGGAAGAAATACCCGAACAGAAGAGGGCCTGGTAGATCAGTATAAGCTTGTTGAGCTTCGCAGCTATGTGAACTCTTGCCTGAAATGGCCATACCCGAAGGATCGCATTAAACGTGCCTGTGTTGACATTGGCTGGAAAGAAAATATTGTTGACCGGGTCATTAAAGAAGAAGAGAAGAAGCTGTAATAAACCCTCTTTCTTTCTTTCTTTCTTTCTTTCTTTCTTTCTTTCTTTCTATGATTTTTAGTCCCCTATTGGAAGTATCCGCTCTTGAAAAGGTTTATAAGAGTGCTCAGCCTCCCTGAAAGACGATATTAGTGAATTTCCATGCGTAGAAGAGAGAAATCCGGGGGGATGGCTACCTATTTTCATCGTCTTTTTTTCCAGCTAGTTCTCTTCTCTTTTCTCTTCATTCTTTTTTCTCCTTCTGGTGATGCTGCTTCAGCACACACCTGGATGGCAGACTCTATCACTCAATATGGTATTACCTGGACTTTTGATAAGGAGTATCAAGTAGGAAGGTTTATTGGACCCAATGGAACAGGATCCGGAGACTATTTTGTTATTGATAGTGGAGCCGGTGTTATCGTAAAGAGCAAGACTCCAACCCCTACTTCTTTTTCTTCAGGAAGAGCAAAGCATGGCTCCATGGTAAACCCACAGAAAGGAAAGGTGAATGACAAGTTCCATTACCAAGCGTATGACTCTTCTATAGGAAAGAAAATAGAATTTGACGAAAATTTGGCACTTATTTTTCCTGGTACTTTGCATGGTGGCGATTCTCTTGTCTCTACTATTAGCTATAATTCTGTTGAGCCTCGTACGGATTATATTGGAGTGTTTCTGAAAGATAATCCCCCTATCATGGAGGCTGCAGCAGTTTTAACTGTGCTTGATAATGTTCCTCATTCGGACGCGTTTAGACCCCCTTATGCAGGAACGGATAAACCTCTTTTTAGGAAGAGCCAAATTGACTATTCTCTTTTACCTAAAAAAAACCCTTCTGAAATTATGTCTCAGTTGGATAATAAGCAATATTTTTCTTTGCGGCCGGGACGCAATCCCAGTAAAGGAACAGTGGCAGAACAATTCAGCAGATACATCGAGCGTCCGTGGATACTGCATGTAGAAGATTTCACAGGACGGAAAAGCCATCCTGCACAAAACATGCCGAATTATCATCGAGAAGTCTATCGTCTTCTTACGAAGATCAGCTTGCTCTTAACACTTGATTTGGATAAGAGAGATGGCGCTGGGCAATTAGATAAGCTAATTATTCCTTTTGTTCAACTTGGTATTGATAGCCACTATATTACTAAAACAAGTAATCCTGGCTCTGCTGATAGTTCCATTAGTAAGCTTCCGGTTTTATTTGCTGGACATTTGCTTAATAACAATGCAATGAAATCGAACAGCTATAACTTTCGAACAGAATGGATGACCTATTATATTAATGAGGGTGAGAGCAGCATTCTTAGCACTAAAGTTTCTGGAAACAATAAAAAGCCTTTCAAAAATATCTATACTCTGTATAAAGACCCTATTAATAGTAAAGTCCCTGCTTTTCGGCAGGACCCAGGTAATTTAGAGCATGAACACTTAGATCCCTCAACGGAATGGGATAAAATTTCTGATGGTGGAGGATCAAAGCGCGAGGATTATCGACAGATTAATTCTGTGGGGTATGCAGGGCATGCACTTGCAGCACGCATACTTGGTTTGGAAGGTTATTGGAGCCACCCTGCTTTGTTTGATTATGTAAAGAGGTATGTAAATGCAGAAGATGAGGGAACTGGCTCTCCTTTTAGTGATGCGATGTTTGAGAAATATTGGAAGATTAAGCAAGAGGAAAAATCTGGGTTTGCTGGAACTTCTTTGAAAAACAGTGTTACAAAGGATGGCATTACCTGGACTTTTAGTAAGAAGTATGAGGCAGGCCAATTTATCAATGGAGATTGGTTTGTGATTGATGGTGGAGAAGGTGTTACTGTCTCCGGTGTTAGCCCTTCTCCCTCTTCTGGAAAGCATGGGTCAATGATTAACCCCGGGAAAAGCTATAATGTCAATAAACAAGGTTATGATTCTCGTATCGACAATAAAAACTATGTTGGCAGTATTTCTTATCCTGCAGATTTGAAAGCAGGAGATTCTCTGGTATCAACAGAGAGTGCTGATTCGGGTAATGCAGAATTTGGGACATGCTATGGCGGTAAAAGATATATTGATTTTATTGGACAGTGTGCGGCTACTAGCCTTAAGAGAGCCTCAGTTCTTACGGTTCTTGATAGTGTTCCCCCAGTTGATGCGTTTCGACCTGCTTATGTAGGGTCTTCTAAACCTATTCGTCGATTTTCTGACTTGCAACTAAATCTTCTTCCTAAATTGTCGTATGCAAATAAACCAAATGATCTGAGCTATTATGAGCGGCTCTTTGAGAGAACTTGGCTTGATCATAAAGCTGGACACACGGGGAGACAGATGCATCCCTACCTCAATCTTCCTAACTATGGTGAAGAAGTAAGCGAGGCTGTGAGCGCGGTTTCTCTTTTGCTATTAATGGATTATAGTGATACACAAATCAAAAATTTGTTGACTTATTTTGTTCAAACTGGCATTGATTTGTATGCAATGAATGAGGCAGGCTCAAGCTGGTATGCAGATGGAGGACATGGCAGTGGTAGGAAATGGCCTATCATGTTTGCAGGTATCTTGCTTGATCATTCGGGTATGAAAACAGTTAGCGGGTCTTTTCAGGAAGAGGAGCAAGTGTATTTTAGCTCACAGGTCAACTTAACGTTATGGGGTCAAGACTGCAGTACCCATGGTGCTTGTTTCTTTGATAACGGTTGCCAATATGATTCTAAAGTATGTAGTAATGATAATGCGGAAACATGCTCTACGAACAGTGACTGTAAGGAAGGTGCAAGCTGTATATGCAGACCGGGTGATTGCTGCTCCGGGGCGAAGGACTGCAGGGATCCTTCTTTTATTGTAGATGGCTGCAGTAATTATCGGGAAGGGGATAGCTCTCACGCATGGCCCGGATTTGTTCTCTCCGCGAAGTTATTGAAAGATAAAAGCGGGAACTCAGGCGAAGAGCTATGGAATTATGTCCCCTTGTTTGATTATGTGCACCGATGGCTTGCAAATGATTATACTGGGTACTCTACTAAGGGAGGAGGAAGCCTTGGCGGGAGCCACGGAGATAAAGGGCACCCTGGACACGGCTTTATTGAAGGAATGTGGAATACCTATGGGTATTGTGAGACTGATAGCGATTGCTCAGGGCACCCCAATGGCCTAACCTGCGCTCCTATACCTGACCCTTGTCGGGACTGCAGCTGGAACAAGAAAGAGTGTTCTACTGTGCAGTCTTCCTGTACTTCAGATTCTCAATGTGATGATGGACTGTTTTGTAATGGCGCAGAGATTTGCTCTTCAGGCTCATGTATTTCTGCTTCTGCTCCAGCGTGCGAAGATGATGGATATAGCTGTACTACAGAGTGCAATGAAAATACTGACTCCTGTGATATATCCTATGGCCATTCCTCCTGTAATGATGGGAATTCCTGTACTGATGATAGTTGTATAGGCTCTGGTGGCGATGCAGTCACAGGATGCTTGCATGTTGCTGATGATTCGAATACGTGTTCCCTTTCAGGAGAGTGTGCAGTGAATGCTCATTGCTCTGCAGGGTCTTGTGTAGCAACCGCTGATTCAGGATTATGCTCTAACCCTCAAAGCTGCGGTGTTGTTCAGTGCAGTTCATCATACCAATGCAGTTATTCACAGTGCCCTATTCCACACGACTTGGCACTTTATCTTTCTTTTGATGGAAATTATCATGACCTCTCGTTAAATACTCATCCGGTTAGCTGTAGTGGAGCTTCCTGCCCGAGTTTGACAGTGGATAAAGATAGTAATACTGATAGTGCGTATCACTTTGACGGCACAAACGATTTTATTACAGTTTCAGGCAACTCTGTATTGGGTGATCTCGACGCATTTACACTGTCTGCCTGGTATAACCCTACTGGCGCACCCGGAGAGGGCTGGGGAAGAATCATCAGTAAACCTGATGACGGAACCGGTGATGATTACGCCCTGGTGCATGTTGCAACAGGAAATAACAGGCACAAAATACAATTTAGGGCCTCGACTACTCAGGGCACTTCAGCATATACCGATGTGACCGTGCCCATTGATTCTGGCTGGCATCATATTGCCGGAGTGTGGGATGGCAGTACTAAGAAAATTTATCTTAATGGTCGTCTTGCAGGAAGTGGTGCCGGAACGGGCGCTTTACAGAATTCTGGCAATGACTTAACCATTGGTCGTCATTTGAATTCGAATACCCGTGGAATCATTGGTGATATTGATGATGTACGCCTTTATCACAGCGCACTAAGCACAATACGGATTGAAGAGCTTGCCAGCTCTGCCCCTCTTGCTTCATCAAACGTATCCTGTAGCAATGGTGTTCAGGATGATAATGAAAATGGTGTTGATTGCGGGGGAGTTTGCACGACTGAGTGCGCAGTGTCCTGCCCAGTACATGATCCTTTTATTCCTTCCTGTCTTTCTGCAGTGTGCTCGGAAGGAGAGCTGCAGGTTGCACAAAATGATGCTTTATGCAATGATAGCAACGATTGTACCATTGATCGCTGTACTAAAGTTGGATGCCGATATGACCTTGCAGAAACTTTAGAGTGCAGTGCTCTTGCTCAGAACTGTGGAGATGCTGACCTTGATGGAATTTTAGATTACCACCCACAAGACTGCTCTCTTGGGAAAGATATATGCGTTTTTGAGAAAAAAAAATTGAAGGGGTCAAATCTTACTTCTTTGCTTCCTCATTCTGCTCTTCTGAACGTGAGCTGGGATAGCCAGGGAAGCGATATTCGAAATAGTAGTAATCTTGTTCTATTTAAGGACTCTGCGGCAAAAATACAATTTGAGGATACGGTTGACCTGGTTGGTGTGAATGACTCTGGCTGTTATTCTCCTCTTAATTTAGACCTTCTGGTAGAGCTGAAAGATAAGAAAATTGTTGTGCATTCTTCTGATTTTTCCGGACTAAATAAGAAAGCAATTCTCACATTTTATAATGTTCGCTATATCGAACCACAGATTAGAAAGGATGGAGAAGTATGTTCTGATTGCACTATTGTATCCTATGACTCTACATTAGGAGAGCTTCAAGTGGAAGTTACTGGCTTTTCAGAATTTGATGTTATTGAAAGCTTTGTTCCCTCAGAAAGTCCTAATTCCGAAAGCGGCCCTTCATCTAGTTCTGGGGGTGGCTCCAGCGGCGGCGGATCAAGCAGCGGATCAGGGAGCGCGGGAACTAAAGAGACAGCGCTCATTCTTACTTCATCCTGGAAGCAGGAGGACCTTGGGGTTAATGATAAGCTCCTTTTCAACTATACGAGCGAAAGCCATCGTCTGTACCTGGACTGGATTCATGCATCAGATAAAATTGATATTTCTATTTATTCTACACGCATTCCTTTATCTCTGTCTAAGAATACAATACGATCAGTAGACCTTACTGATGATGCAAAGGCAGATATTGATGTTCGCTTCTATGGTATTTATAATGATAAAGCACGAATTGGCATTCGGCTCCATGCAAAGGAAGTGCCAAAATCTCCTTCATTAGCAGATACCTCATCAGAAGAGAACAGTAGACAAGAAAAGGCTGAGCAACAGCCTTCACAAAAGCCATCGTATCAGGTATATTCCCCTGAGAAGGCTAGCCCCATAAACTATCTTTCCTGGCTTGTCGGTTCTTTGCTTGTTTTACTTGTTGTTCTTTGCTGCATTGCCTATTCTACAGGCCATCTTCGCTATTATTTTTTGCGACTGAAATATTCCTCTCAAATGTCTTCTTTTGAGAGGCTGGATGCACCGAGGGGCAAGAAGCAACATACGAAAAAGGGACTAGAGCCTCTTCGCATGTATATTCGATCATGTCTGGAGCTCTCTTACTCTAAAGCTGGAATAAGGAAAATATGTTCCCGTAGGGGATGGTCCAAAAAGAATATTGAAACTGTAATGGCACAAGAAGAAAAGAAGCTGAAGTGATGCTTTTCTTTCCTTCTCCTTCAATCTACTTCTCCTAAGTTATTCCACAATATTTAAAAATCACTACTTCATCATTATCGTATGAAAATCATTATTGGCTCAGACCATGCAGGGTTTACTCTC
The DNA here is from genome assembly GCA_028279765.1 of Candidatus Nanoarchaeia archaeon. Taxonomy (GTDB): domain Archaea; phylum Nanobdellota; class Nanobdellia; order Woesearchaeales; family WJIZ01; genus JANQND01. Next base: position 8,309 of record JANQND010000003.1, read on the forward strand.
AAAGAGGCACTGAAGCAGCATTTATCTTCACAGGACATCATCGTTGAAGATGTAGGGACAAGCAGTGAAGAATCCTGCGATTATCCTGATTTTGCCCTTCAGGTTGCAAGGCAGGTACAGGAAAAAGGCGGATTTGGTATTCTTGTCTGCGGCACCGGTATTGGAATGAGCATAACGGCAAATAAAGTGAAAGGAATCAGGGCGGCGGTTTGTTTTGATGAGTTCACAGCAAAAGCAGCACGAGAGCATAATGATGCTAATGTTGTCTGCATTGGATCCAGAACAACTAAAACAGATATTGCAAAGAACATTGTGGATGCTTTCTTACACACTTCTGCAAGTCCCGAGCAGCGCCATCATAAGAGAGTCGATAAGATTACTACTGCAGAAAAAGATACTTTTAAATAATGACTTCTTTGCTTGAGAGGTATGCAATTTTTGAGTTATTTTTTGGTTTCATTGACGTCCTATCTAGGCCTCTTTCTCGGCTCTTTTTTTATGTATCTTGCACCTGAAGAAATTGAGCCCGGAAAAAAATATTTTCTTTTGCTTGAACATTTTTTGCTTCTTTTTATTGTTATAATTTCTTCTCTCCTATTCGGAAATATCTTGTTCTTTTCCTTGACGATTGCTGCTCTATTGCTTTATTTCTTTCTTAAGCGTTTTCGCTTATTTCTTTGCTACGCTTATTTCTCCTTCCTTTTGTATCTTTCTTCATTTTCTGCAACTGCTTTTCTTGTTATTTCTGTTCTTCTTTTTGCTTTTGGCCTGACAGCCGGTGCTTACCGGTTTGTTCGGAAGGAGAAAGTGAGGTCCTTTGTTTCACTGCTTTCTTTTGGTTTTTTCCCCTTGCTTGCTGCTGTACTTAAACTAAGTCTCTGAAAAGATGCCTGCCAAGCCAGAAGTATTCTATGCCGGAATAGAGGGTAATGAGAACAGCAATCACCATTAACTGGGACGAAAAACCAATATGAAGAATTACTGCGGTTATAGCAACGACCTGCGCTACGGTCTTTATTTTTCCGGAGAGTTTTGCAGGCAGGGTTGTATTTTTTGTAAGCGCAACTGTTCGAAGGCCGGTCACGGCAAACTCCCTTGCAATGATGATAAAAGCCATCCAGGGCTCAACCCCTTTTCCTATGAGGAAGATGAGAGCTGATGAAATGAGCAACTTATCGGCAAGCGGATCTATTAATTTACCAAAATTCGTAACCTGTCCTCTTTTTCTTGCCAGATATCCATCTACTGCGTCTGAAGATGCCAGAAGAATGAAGAGAATTGCAGCAACAAAATCCTTGTATGCTATACTGCTCATGAGGAATCCAATGAATAGGGGAATTAATGCGATTCTTGCCAGGGTAATCTGATTAGGCAGGTTCATCCTGATACGGGGAGACTTGAAAAAAAGACGATACCCCTGTGAAAAATAATCCACACAAGAGAGGATAGTAAGAATGACCGTTATTGATATGAAGGCAGTTTTGATCATTGGTGCGATATTCAAAAGGAACGCAATAATGGTTGCCATCTGAAAAAAAGTCGTGGTTTTTCCCAGGAGGTTGGGTACGAGTGTTTTTCTCTTGTTTTTGTAGAGGAAGATGATACCTCCGAAGAATAAGATAAGATCCCGTGAAATAATCAGGAGTCCGACCCAGAGAGGAAAATTTAGCTCAAGCATTAATGTTACTATAGCAAAAAAAATAATGAACTTGTCGGCCATAGGGTCGAGCATCTTTCCCAGCCTGGTCTGCATATTGGTGATTCTTGCTATTTGCCCATCGAGAAAGTCGGTCAGGATAGCAAAGAAAATGACGAACACTGCCCAATGGAACTGATCAACAAATACCAGGTACATAAATACCGGAGCAAGTATCATTCTCAAAAGAGAGAGCGAATTTGCAACATTGAGATTTCTCTTGTCCTTGAGTTCCCTGCTTACCATTTTTCTTTTCGTATGTTCAGATAATATGCAACATGATTTACCAGAATGTGGAGAAAGAAACTTACAATCAGCGAAGAGAAGAACAGCTCCCAGGAGATCATACTTGAATAGAATGGAAATACGAAAAGGTATGCACCGATGACAAAATCAGTCTGATCAAATGGAATGAATTTCTTTCCCGGCTTAATGTTAAACCTCCTTTTGAAGAAGCTCTTGATAACATCGCCTGATAATGCTCCGAACCCCATGAGAGTGCCTAATAGCAAAAATGATGAATAATCAGTAATACTGATCCACCTAAATGACTCAAAGGCATACAGAATCCTTTGCAGAAATACGAGAACAATGCCCGCAGCTACACCGAAAATAAATCCCCGCACTGTTTTGTTTTTCCCGAACAGCGGCCTTCCATCAAATGCCTTGGCGTTAAAATCAACAGGCTTATTTGCTCTTTCGAATATTTTTAATCTTTTTGCGATAACAGGGGCCATGTTCGCAAAGTAGGCCGGAACAATGAAATATACACTTTGCAGGATTAATTGTGTGAGATTCATATTATTATATCCTTTTTATTTTGAATGGCGAGACCATAAGCACACCTGATAGTATAAGTATGAAAGGGTAGAGTGCGGATGGAACTGATATAAAATATAGCAGAGGGAAGAGCAAGCCATTTATCGATATGGGCATGCCTATGAACTCGCGGCTGTTGTTTAGCACATTGTAGCGAGCTAGTCGAATAATTCCACAAATAACAAATAGTACGATTGCTGTAATCAGGAATATACTAACACTGTGAAACATGGTTGAGAGAGAATAAACAAAGACTGCCGGGGCGACTCCAAAACTGGTTATGTCTGCCAAGGAATCGACTTCTTTTCCGAATTCTGATCTTTTGTGTAGCCATGATGCAATCTTTCCATCAAGAATATCGAGGATAACACAAATCAGGAGCGCCCCTGCCGCAAAAATAAAATTATTAATCCATGAAAAATAGATACAAGCAAGTCCGCTCGCAGCATTGAGATACGTAATCGTATTAGGAGGACTCACAATAGTTCGTGCCTTGACTGTGTTCTTCCTCTTATTTGCCATCCTTCTCCCTATCCTATTTTTTATTTATTAAACTTTTGATTGTTTGGATGAGGGTACAACTATGGTGCAGAACCACATTTCTTATTCATTATCAGCATATCTCTTATCAGGAACCTTCTCATACACAAACTCATTCTTTATTCCTAAATCTTTGAGCGCAAAATGCACTATCCTACAAGGATCGCACAGGCCACAGAGTTTCTCTCCGCTTTTATAGCAAGACCAGGTGTGCTCTATTGGCGCTCCTATGTTGTCCCCTAATTTAATGACCTCTTTTTTTGTTAGTTTTATTAATGGAGTCTCTACTGTAATAGGGAGTTTGTATTCCTTACTTATCTGAGTAGAGATAGCGAGCATCTTGTTTAATAGATTGTAAACCTCTGGATCACAATCAGGATACACGAGACTATCCTGCTTATTTGTCCCGATTACTACTATTCCTTTATCTACTTTAGTTTTGCTTTGTACGTGTGCCAGCATTATACTTTCTAGCCATGAGAGAGCTATAAGGATAAATGCCGGATCTCTTCCAGGAGGATAAGTTACAGGTATCTTTCCCATATTTTTCTCTAAGGTATTTTCACTGGGTATTTCCATTTGTCCTGCTAAAGCAGACTGAGATAACTGATTATAACCCTGCAAGGTTATACACTTATGTTCAAGAGGCCTTAACATTTTAGCTATTCTTTTTGCATTTTCAAGCTCTTTTACTTGCAGCTGTCCCCAGTTTACAGATAGCAAGTATAAGCTATATCCTTGCTGTTTTACTAAGGTTGCTGCTACGCACGAATCCATCCCCCCACTTACTAGACATACTGCTATTTTTTTCATTTTTCTTCCCTCTCAGATCTATATTTGCATTCGCAATTATATGAAAGCAATTTGCCCAAATTCCTTGACCCATTGTACTCCCTTATTGCTTGCTTGAGATCTTCTGTACAATTGTTACAACTGCACGCTTCTCCTCTTGGACCAGTTGTCAGCCCTTCACTATTTAGGCCAACGAAAACAGTTCCTGCCCGGTGAGTTCTTCTTAAAACCTCGATAACACTCCACAGTGAAGGAAGAGTATAGTTTTCTAACTCTTCCCTTGAAAATTGGTTCTTATTTGGCAGATAAAACGGATTTAGCCCAACTCTTGTGCTCGTCGAATATTTTTTCCCAAGCGTAAAAATATCCACTGCAGATTTTACTGCATCTTCTATTGCTTCCTTTTCTCTATTGTCATCAAAGACACTAGGCGGCTTGAGCAAAACGTAACCCAGAAAACCAACTTTTGCTTTTCCTAATAATGAAATAGCTTTTTCTAGAGTTTCCTTTCTACAGTTTTTTTTGAGCAATGTTTCCCGAATCAAAGGATTTGTGCTTTCTATGCCTATAGCCACTTCTAATCTTATGGGTGAGAGTACTCTTACTATCTCTTTCAACCTTCTTTCGGTGATGTATTCTGCACGAGACTCTATAAGAAGACTTTTTATTCCTGCCTGCTTAATTTCGTCTACAATTTTTCTTCTTGCTGACGGAGGCATTTCTACATCATCAAAAAAGGTACCCAACCCAAACAAATCTATATGTTCAGGCATGTTTTTTTTTTGAGATTTTAGTGTGGCTTGAACTTGAGAGACTAAATTATCTGCAGAAACACTTGAACTTGCATTTTGTCTCAGCTCACAGAATTTGCAGGATCCTGTCGATCCTTGAAACCTGCATGGTTTTGTCCTGAGTGTAATGGCAAGACTACTAACCTTTTTACCATTAATATTTGCTGACCGAACTTCTGTCCATACTGGTATCTCATCTTTGCTCTTCATTTTAATCCTCTATAAAACTGAGTATCATTTATTCCAGAACTGATTGTAGCCAAGATAACTTTGCTATCGTTTCTGTTTTTCCCTGCTTTATCGATAACCCCTGCCAGCAGATAGCTCGTTTCTAAAGCAACCCACGTTCCCTCTGTTTTATGAAACAATTCAGCTGCTTTTCTTGCTTGCTGAGAAGTATATCTCTTTGCTTCAATGATTCTGCTCTCATAGAGATTTGCTGCAGCACTTGCTACTATGGTAGAGCCTAATCCACCGATATAGTCTCCTTTCACTACACCATCTAATCCATATGTTTCGATTGAAGGAAAAAACCCTTTCGTATCGATGGAATATAGCCCTCTCTTCCCTTTTGTGAGGATAGGGCATAATTCCGATTCTGTTGAGAAGATTTCTATTTGTTTCCTATGGTTTAGCTTATCATCAATAAATACTGCACTTGCCCCTAACAGGTTAGCTCCTCCGCCGCAGCTACCTACAACAATATCTGGATATTTTCCAATCCCCTCTAATTGCTCTTTTGCTTCAAGGCTGATAATTGACTGAGGGATGACAAAGTAACCATAAACACTCCCAAAAATGTATGCAGCATTTTTTAGTTTCTTAGTATATTCTATTGCAGCATCAGCAGATAGCGCCAATAAATCTGAACATTTATTATCTTGTTCAACGACAATAACTTTTGCTCCTTCATTTTCCATAGCTTTTTTCCTATCAGGCCTTTTCCTATGGCTTTCAGAATCGATAAAGCAAATTGTCTCAAGATCAAATTCTCTGCTTGCTAATGCTAAAGCAATTCCCCAGTTTCCGGTTGTCTCGGTAGTTATTGTATCAATTCCATCTTTTTTACATAAGCAAGCCAGTAAATATGCACTATTTGGCTTATGATTTCCAGTTGGCGTTTTTCCTTCATCTTTGATATATATTTCACAATTTGTTCCAAGAGCCTCTTCAAATTTTTCAGCTCTAAAAAGGGGAGTCGGCCGAAATGAGGAATAAATACTCGTCACTTGTTCAGGTATTTTTCTTTCTCTTTGTTGCGATAATTCTAATTCCACAATTGACGGAGGAAGTATTCCAGACAGATCTTCAGGATTCATCGAATTTTTCTCTCTTGAACCTGGTAAAGTTACATCACAAATAGCATTTATATTCAGATAGCTTGATATCAATTTTCCCTCCTAAAGTTCGTTTCACTACAGGAAAAAGAGCTCATTTCTGTGCATTTGTACTGACTTTTTAGATAACCAATAACTTTTTTTGAGTCGAAATCCTTGCAGGAATGGATACAAGCAATAAGTCTTGGATTTTTCGTATAGGTGCTGATCGTAATATTGGATTCGTCAATGGGAACATAGCCTTCTAATCCGGGATTATTATCAGCAGTTGATATAATTGGTTCTCTTAGTATTCCCATGTGTATTGCGGGAGGAAGATTTCGCAGCACTTTTTTAAGCAAGTATCTATCATTCAAGAGATTGTTGTCTGGACAAACTCCTCTTACAAGTAAAAATGTATCTCCGTTTTTTGATTCCATTTTAACTACTTCTTAAGGACTATATATTTGAGAAGGATTGAAAATCAGTATTAAAATTTTTGTTGTATGTCTAACCAACAACAATGGGAAATTTTATAAACGATCCTCTAATCACATACTCTATGGATTATAAAGTCTTAGAGAAATCCGGCTTAAACCATAGTGAGGCGACTATCTATTTGACTCTGCTTGAGGTTGGTAGCTGCAGGGCTGGAAAGATTGCAAAAGAAACCGGACTTAACAGGACCACTATTTACAAGGCTTTGGAGAGCTTAATTCAAAAGGGCCTGGTAAGCTCTGTTATAAAGGAGAATACAAAATATTTCGAGCCTTCTGCTCCTGAAACTCTATTGCAGCAGCTAGAAAAAAAAGAGCAATCAATTAAAGAGGACAAGCGAAGGATAAAGGAAATACTTCCAAACCTTAGGGGAATATATGAGACAAACAAAGAAGAATTGGAAGCACAGGTATTCAAGGGCGTCAAAGGGCTAAAAACTGTATTCAATGATATAGTGAAAGCATTAAGGGAGGGCGATGAGTATCTTGCTTTTGGAGTCTCAGCGCATGCTCAAATTTTTTTTGGTTATTTTGAAGAATTCAACGAAACCCTAAAGGAGAACAAGGTAAAATCGAAAATAATTTTTGATGAGCGAGCAAAGGAAAATGCAGAATCATGTATAAAGCATGGCTATGATGTGAGAAGGTTATCAAAGGAATTTATGAGTCCGGCAGAGGTTAATATATACAAGAAAAAAGTTGCTATAGTTTTATGGCATAAAACTCCTTTAGCAATTGTCATGAAAGGCAAGAATATTGCAGATAGTTTTACACAGTATTTTAATCTCTTATGGAAGATTGCAAAGTAATAGGAAATTAACATGCGGTCTATTCTTAGTTATCATGAAAAGGCTGCGCTGCTGATACTATTTTTAGCCTAGCTGTTTCATTCGATACTTTTTTAAAATATCGTGGCTGTTTGGTGGTCATGCGAAAAAGAGGATACTCCCTATCAGTTATTTTTTCTTCTTTAGTAGGCCTGGTCATATTGGCGGTGATTATAGTTTCTTTTAGCGGAGTGGGAGAGCTTACTGAACGGCAAGGGTCAGTAGAAGTGCAGAATTTTAAGAATACTCTTGCGACAAAGATTCTTCAGCAAAGCAGCAGACAAAGCGGAAGCGAGCAGCATGTTTCTCTTTCTGCTCCCTCTTCTGCTGCAAAACTCTGCTTTTTTGATGCTGAAATTCCGTTCGATGCTCTTCGAAACCCTGAAATCGTCGGCTTATATGGCGACGACCTGCAGCATAACGCTTTTCTTTTGACAGACAATGGGTTTTTTGCATACGAGCTTGAAAAACTGCAAGTGCAGGAAGAGAAGAACCCCCTGTGCATACACCCAATCGACAGCCGATTTGAATTCACGCTTCATTCACTTGAGGGAAACACTGTTGCCCGGGCAAATGCGTCTTCTGAAGATGTAAGCTGTGTATCTGTCTTGGAAAATGGAGACCCGCAGAGCAAGATTGATTTGGTCTTTTTGGGATTTGGCTTTGCATCCTCATTTGATTTTGGCCAGCAGGTTAATCGTTATATCAATAATATCTTATTTGAGTTTGAACCGTTTGTGTCGCATAAGGACAAATTTAATGCGTATCGCATTGATGATGCTTCGCTTGATTGCTCTGTGGACGGTTTTATCAAATGCGATAATCACCAGATAAAGCGTGTAGCATCAGATTGCCCGCACGATCAAATCATAGTGCTGGTGTCCCGCTCTGCACTGAAGGATTTTATCAGCCCTGTGCGAAGCTCTGCGATCGGAAATATTATGAAAATAAATACCGCAGATAATCCTTTTGTTTTTGTGCACGAGTTCGGGCATACCTTCGGAGATCTTGCAGATGAGTATGTTGATGAGAATTATTATTCAGAGACCATCTTTGATGTTACAGCCTACCCTAACTGTGATAGTGCGCCCTGTGTCTCGTGGTCAGGGACCGAAAACACCAGCTGTTTTGAGGGCTGCTCATTGAACCGGTATTTTCGGCCGACAAAGACTTCTATCATGAGGTCACTCTCTTCTTCTGATTATGGCCCGGTAAATAAAGAAGAATTGCTCAAGAGGTTATTGCATTATGAATAAGTTACTCTTTTTGTGCTTTCTGCTGCTTTTACCTAGTTTTTCTTATGCTTTGCAGGATCAGGTCATTATTCTGGACCTGCTATACGATGAAGGAAATATTTCTTTGCAGGATAGCACTATTAAGTATGGGTTCTATCCGGACCGCAGATTTCAGCCGCAGTACGGCTACACTTTGCAGGTATTAGCAGAAGAGGAAATCATGTATGGCTTTGTATTTGGCGAACCGTTCAAGGAACACCGTGAAGGAACTAATGAGCAGGGGGAGCTATTTGGGGGACTGCATGTCCTTAACTATACTCTTTTCTCTCTTACGCTGCCGTACTATGACAATATGACTCATATCCTTATTTACGATCCTAAAGAAGTTATAGCAGCAAACTTTATATTTACTCAGGAGAATTATACTACCCGTTGGCTGCTTGCTGCTGGCATTTTGCTGCTGACAGTCATATTGGTTATTGCTTTCCTGTATAAAAAGAGGTCAAGATGATAGATTTTTCGGCAACATATGAATCTTTTAAGAGACGCTATCATTTTCATCGCTGGAAAAGGACTCTTACCTATGTAGATATCACTCTTGCCATTATTGTTCTGTTATTCATGCCCTTTATCAGGCCAGACTATCTGATGGCCGGTGTTATCGTTTTTCTTATTTTTTATCTCCATTCCACTCATCGCATTGTACTTATGTATCACCTTTTAGTTTCCTTTTTTGTGTCCCTGGTCTGGATGATTATTTCCCGAAATTATTACTCTTATAATACCGAATTCACGGTTATTTTTGGCATTAATCTCTTTCCTCTCTTCTCCTGGACTGTTGGTATCTTCTTTTTGTACTTAGTGTATTCTCATTATGAGCATTTACTACACGAACATACGTTTTTTCGCAGAATGAACCTGTTTGCGGTAGTGTACTGGCCGCTGCTCATTTTTGTGGAAACCATAGGGTTTCATGTCTTTAATATCAGGAACAATGAGTTTTCTTATGCAGGGCTCCCTCTATGCAATTGCCTTCATGCAGTATGGTGGATGCAGATTGCCTATTTTGTGATCGGTTTAGTGTTCTTTTGGATCTGTTATGCCCTGAAACTGGAAAATCCGCATTCTAAGCTGAAATGACGGTTTTTTTAACAGTTAAGTTTTTAAATGGATTCTTGATTCTGTGTATACCTAAGCCCCCTTAGCTTAGACGTGGCTAGCCACGGAGCAATAGGTAGAGCGTGTGTGTTCTAAAGCCACGAAACTGTTAACCTATTGCAGCAATCACAAGGTCGGCAGTTCGAGTCTGCCAGGGGGCGCTCTTTTCAATGGCCCCTTAGCATAGCCTGGAAACACTCTCCCTTCCTTTGTAGGGAAGGCGGGTTGGGCACCTAGTGCGCTCGACTGATAATCGAGAGGTCCGGAGTTCAAATCTCCGAGGGGCCACCATTTTTTTATTATTTCTATGGGCATTAGATTTTTTGTTAAATTGGAGCATAGATAATTATAAATATATTCTAAAACAGATAAACGAAATGACAGATATAGTTCTTATCTCTATTTTGGGTATTGTAATGGGCATTGTAACTTCTATTTCAGGTGGTGCGGGAGTATTTGCTATTCCAACAATGCTGGCTTTAGGAATTCCACCACTTAACACGCTTGCCCTTAATAGGGTATCAGATGCAGGAGCAGTACTTGGGGCAGTCAAAAGCTACTTTAAGTCGAGAAGTGTGGACTGGAAGCTGGCACTTATTATTATGATCCCTCTGGTAATTGGATCGTATATCGGTGCGAGTACGGTGGTGAAGCTTCCAGAAGAAATATTGAGGTACGTTATCCTAGTAGGGGTATTTGTCGGAATACTCCTTCTCTTTAGAAAGACAAACAAAACGGTAAAATCGGGCAAAACCAGTATAAGCTGGATCGGTTTACTGCTTCTGCTGATTGCTGGTATCTGGAGCGGAGCTGTTGCTATGGCTGGTGCCACCTTTGCAATTTTAGTTCTGGTATATTTTTTTGGCAAATCTTATCTCCAGGCAAGAAGTACAGACATAATTGCGGCAATCCCGGAGACCTTCATTTCAGCTATTATTCTGGCCATAGGATCTCAGACTACAGTCCTACCCCTTTTTGCAATGTTCGCATCAAGTTTTGTAGGGGCAGGTATTGGGTCTCGTTTAGCGATAAGGCATGGAAGTGATTTTATTAGAAAAGCAATGATAGGAGTTGCTCTATTGATGATAATCAAAGTAGTTATTGATATTCTCTAACTATACTTTGCACAGAACTTATTTTACACACTAAATTAAGAATTAAATTCTCTTTTTCACTTCGTCAACGAGTTCTTTTATGAGCTGATCTACCTGCTTTTCGCCATGCACTTCATTATCCCTTGTTCGGACATTGACGGTCTTGTTTTCCAGCTCTTTGTCACCAACAACACAGATATAGTTATATCGCTCTAACTGTGCGTTTCGGATCTTTTTGTTCATGGTAAGGGCTTTATCATCAATGTCAACCCTGAGATCGTTTTCCTGCATTTTTTTCTGAATTTCCTCGCAGAAAGGAATGTGTCGATCGGCGATTGCTAAGAGTTTTACCTGAACAGGCGAGAGCCAGAGCGGGAATTTTCCTGCGTAGTGCTCGATTAAGAATGCCATGAAGCGCTCATGCGTGCTCAACGGAGCTCTGTGGATGACAAAGACTTCTCCGTTTTTGTTATTATCTTCATCAATATAAGAGAGTTCAAAGCGTTTTTTTGCAGCAAAATCTAATTGTACGGTTGACATGGTCTCTTCCCTGCCATAGACATTCTTGAATTGTACATCGATTTTAGGTCCGTAGAATGCTGCTTCGTCTTCTACTTCTACGAATTTCAAGTTGAGCTTTTTCAGAGTATTTCTGAGGACCTCTTCAGAGATTTTCCAGTTTTCCGGCTCGTCAATGTATTTTTCTTTGTTGTTGAGATCGCCCAGCGATAATCTAAACCAGAAATCTTTGAGTCCGAAGAGCTCGAAGTAATCCTTGATGAGATTTAATGTTCCTTCAATTTCCTGCTCGATTTGATCTTTTCTGCAATAGATATGTGCATCATTCATTCTCAGGGATCGTACCCTTAGTAAACCGTTTAATGTTCCTGACAACTCGTTTCGGTAGCAGGTGCCGTACTCTGCAACTCTTAGGGGAAGTTCCCGATAGGATCGCACTTTTTTTGAATAAATCAAGTGATGTAGTGGACAGTTCATTGCTTTAAGATAATAGGTACCGTCATCAATCTTCATGCTCGGGTACATACTGTCTTCGTAGTAAGGCAGATGTCCGGATTTGATGAAGAGCTCTTTCTTTGCTAGATGCGGAGTGTTTACTCTGACATAGCCTGCTTTTTTCTCCATATCAATTGCTAAGGATTCGATTTCCTGCCTGATGACTTCTCCTTTTGGAAGCCAGATAGGAAGTCCTTTTCCTATAAGATCGAAATGTGTAAACAGCTCCATTTCATCGCCTATCTTTCTGTGGTTTCGCTTCTCTGCTTCCTCCATCATCTGGATGTATTCTTTGAGCTGTTTTTTATCCGGGAAACTGATCCCATAGATCCTTTGCAGGGATTCTTTTTTTGCATCCCCTCGCCAGTATGCTGCGCTTACCTGGGTGAGCTTGAATGCCTTTATCGTTCCTGTGTGGGGAACGTGCGGTCCTCTGCACAGATCGCTGAATGAGTCATTGTCATAGAAGGTTAGTTGCCCGTCTTTGTATTCTTCTAGGATTTCCAACTTGAATTTATTATCCTTGAGTTTTTCTTTGGATTCCTCATAGGAGCATTCTTTTCTTACGAAGGGAATTTTTTTATCCCTGTACTCCTTCATTTTCTCTTCGATCTTTTTGAGATCTTCGGGTGTGAAGGGCTCTTCTTTTTCGAAATCGTAGTAGAACCCATTTTCGATAGGCGGGCCTATGGTGAGTTTGGTTTTTGGCCAGATGTCTAAGACAGACATAGCAAGTAAATGAGCAGAAGAGTGCCAAAAGACTTCTTTTCCTTCTTTATCTTTGAAGGTCAGGATTTGGACGGTTGCGTTTTCTTTTATGATTTGACTGAGGTCTTGAACGGTGTCGTTTACTTTGACTGCTACTGCAGCTTGCGCTAATCGCTCTCCTATAGATTGAGCAACTTCTAAGCCGGTTACTGGTTTGTCAAACTGTTTCTTGTTTCCGTCCGGGAAGGTTATTTCTATCATTGGATTGTTGAAAATTGTTACCATATAAATAAGTTTTTACATTGGTTTGTATTGGTTGGTTAATGTTAAGCAAAAAATAACAACAATGGGTTCAAATACGGATTTTTGTTTCAAAAATCCTATTCCGAAAAGAAATTCCCACACTAAGTTTTTCGCTTTGCTGAAAAACTCAAATTTCACTCTGTAAAATTTGCGCATGGAAATTTCTTCTCCAGTCAGTTTTTACCATTGTTATTTTTTGCGGTCTGTTTTCAAACCGCCATAATCATTCCAGATTCACCACAGAAGAAAAAAGTATTATCTACGCGTTTAGAGAGCAATCTTTTAATCTTTTTTAATTGCTGTCTTGCCTTTGTAATACGATGTGAGCATTTGACTTCGTAGACATCACAATGCTCTCCTTTGCAGGCCATGACATCTATTTCAGCAACTAAACGCTTTCTTTTAGAGTAGAGAGGTATGTTTTTGAGAACGAGGTCATATTCTTCCCTCAAGATTTCACAGAGATCCTCAACAAATTGGTCGTGCTTGATGAGCTTTTCCAGTTGCGAACACCTTTTAGTATACTAATATGTATACTACTATAAAAATATTTTTACTTTCTATACTGAAATTTATTCGTTGATACTGTACTGCGCTCCTTTTTTTTCTATTATTTTTTCTTTTTGGAGCTTGTCCAGAATTGCTTTGATGCGATCAGTCTGAGAATTATCTAACGCTCTTTGCGGATGCACTTCTTTTTCAATTTGCTCTACATCTGCTTTTTCTCGAAGAAGAAACCGCACAATCTTTGCCCGAATCTGCCGATCTGATCCTTCGAATTTGCTTTGCTGTGTCTTTGGCTTGATGCCTGTTTTTCTTGCCGTAAGAAAGGTTGCGCCATAATCCATGAGCGCATTATGCCAATCCCTGCTTTTTCCTTTGGGAAGGCATTTTTCTGCTAACTCCCAGAGCTCTTTGTCTGAGACTGATTCCTGAAGATCAAATTCATGGATGAGAATTCTTCTGACATTCGTGTCTACAGTTACTTCGTCCTTATTTGTTGAAAAAATAGTCACTGCCTGCGCTGTGTAGGGTCCGATCCCCGGAAGCTCTTTGAAATGCTCTAACGCTTTTATGATGTCCTGATTGTATTGCTGTGTTATAATTTGAGCTGTTTTATGCAAGTTGATCGCTCTGGAGTTATATCCCAACCCCATCCATTCTTTGAGAACGTCTGATCGTTTTGCATTTGCTAAATCTTTGATGGTTGGCCATTTTTTTGTCCATCTTTGATAGTATTGTAATCCCCTTGACACCTGCGTTTGCTGCAGCATGATTTCTGAGAGAAGGATGGGGTAGGGATTGGTAGTCTTTCTCCAGGGTAAGTCTCTTTTATTTTCCTGATAGAAAGAGAGGATCTTGTTTTGGAATGATGATACTTTCTTTTTATCTATTTTCATATATATCACTGACTACTCCTTTAGGTACGTAATTGTTTTTTCTTTGCTCAAACATGAGAAGAGACTCTCGACTTTCAACAATCTCACCAAATTCACTTCTTAGCCTGACAAAAAAATCTTTTAGCTCAATTGGTGAATGTACCACTACATCAACGTTAAAAGTAAACTTCCCAACATTCTTTCCTATGAAAACTACTTGCTTTTGACTTTTTAGGAACTCCAGTAGCTTATTTTCAATCGTTTTCGTCATTTGATTCAGTTTGAGAAATACGTAGTAATAATTCAAGTTGAGTTTGTTAAAATTGATTACTGCTGTAAATTGCTTTATGATGCTTGCGTTTCTCATCTTTTTAATCCTATAGGAGACCTGATCATGTGAAATGCCGAGGCTTCTAGCGAGTTCGGTTGCCTTTTTTCGAGCATCTAAACTTAATAATTCTAAAAGTTTAATGTCTACATTGTCTAATTGATACGGTTCAACTCTTTCTTTATATTGCGCAATCTTTTTGTTTGTCAGATATTGGTGATTATAGTAAAATTCTTTGATTGTCTCAATAATCTCATATTCTTTTAGGTTGCTTGCTATCTTATTAAGAATTTCTGAAACAGTGGTATCAAACTGTTCTGTAGATTTCGAGATGATGTCAATTATGATATCCCATCTCCCCCCAGAGCTTGCAACCCAAATGATATAGGGGTGCTCGGCAAGATAAGACACTATTTCTTCCTCTTCTTGTGTATTGGCTGTCTTTAATTCAAGCAAAATTATGTGCGTACGATACGATAAACCCTGAAGATCCACAACGGTTTGGTAGTGCTGAACAATTTTTTCTTCTTCATATTTTTTCATCCGATAGATTACTGCATCTTTAGATAGTCTTGCTTTTTTTGCAATTTGCGAAACCGGAATCCTTGAATTTTTTGAAAGCTCATAGAGAATATCATAATCTTTTTTGTCCATATTTCTCTTATTACGTGTTTATTTTATAAAAATTGCGATTATTTCTTATTTTTGATAGATTATTTATAAATAATCGATACATGTTATCACTATTAGGTGGTTTAATGTATGATCTAACGAAACAGGATGGAGAAATATATCTCTTTGCCTCTAGTGGCAGAGGAATAAATGAGCTTGATGCTTTTGATGCCGCAGAAGTCAATGCAGGGATATTTGCTCTAAATGCAGTAAGATTTTCCTCGTTTGTACCAATAGGCCCAAATGGAAGGTGGAGACTTCAAAGCGAATTGAGCTATTCTATTGATAGAGGAAACTCCTTGCCTATGGCGTATGCAGATTATTCTTCAAATTCAGAGCAGGTTGCAGCGGCATTAGCTGTTGGCATCCCCAAGGATGATACACTTCCAGGCATTATCATGGAGTATGCAGATAAAGGAAACTCAAATGACCTCTTAGAAAAAGCAATAACCTCTGTAGAATCAACATTTAAGCGGAGGAAGTGGGATCTTAAAAACATTGAAACGAAATCTGTTGAGATTATACCAGAGAATGGATATGCCTGCGCTATGGTAGGAGCATTATATCTTCCTTACGACCAATTGCTCCTCTAGCAAACACGCATTACATACCTTTCCGGTACATGGCTCACCACATTTCTCACAATATGAAAATGGTTTTGTTTCTTTGTATTTTTCTTTAAGTGTTGGTAATATCTCTAAAAACGCATTCACCATTCCATTTTTTGCGCCAGGAAATTTGTTTTCTATTTCGTTTAATTGATCCCGTACATTTGCTCTAAACGATAAGCCAATGTTCGGGCATTCGGTGAAGTCCACTTTGAATTCTTTGAGCAGGCAAAATAATCTTGTCTCTTGCTCTGATATGAAATAAAGAGGTTTTACTCGCGGAACGAATTTATCATTGGTCGTTAATCCCGTAATTGGACCAAGGCTTGCATTATGCCGCATATTTCCAAGCAAGGTATTCATCAAGAACGATTGCGATTCATCATCGAGGTTATGTCCGGTCACGAGTTTTGTTGCGTTCAGTTTTAATGCATATCTGTTGAGGTATGTTCTTCTCAAGATACCGCAGACGGTGCAGGGCTTTTTATTGTATTCCTTGAGTGCTTTTTCCCTTACCTGATCCAGGGTTGATCCGAATTTTTCTTTGAACGAGATGATTTCTAATCTGATATCATATCTCTCACAAAACTCTTTGAGATCCTCAATGGTATGGTCACGATAGCCAGCTATGCCCTCATCTATTGCTAAAGCGAAATGGTTTATGTTGTATTTTTTGCAATACTGTGAAGTCATGTACAGCACTGCGAGAGAATCCTTTCCACCGGATGCTGCAATGCAGACCGTATCTTCATTGCTAAACATCTTGTATTTCTTGATAGTTTTGAATACCTTGGCCTCAAAATAGTCTAAGAAATGATTTTTGCATAAGAGCAGTCCCTGGTTTTTATAGACCGCCTTTTGATCGCATTTGTGGCATTTCATCTTAGCCACCTGACACTACAGAGAGAATCTTGATGTTGCTGTCTTTGGATAGCTTTTCTTCAGGTAAAACTACTTCATTGTTGTTTACTAAAAGAACAGTGGTCGGATTAATCTTGAGTTCTTTGAGAAGCTCTAATCCAGTGCATTCTTTATCAAGCTCTAACTGCTTGTTTTCTTTTTCAATATAGATATTCATTGTTTTAATTCCCCGGAACTAGTTTCCGTGAAACCCTATTGGAGAAGAATAAAGAGGGGTATTTAAAGGTATAGGCAGTGGTTCAAGCTAGTCAGATGCCTGAGCCCATTTCTCTAGAAAGAATTTCTTATACGAATTATAGATCGTATCACTCCTGATGCTGAATGCTACTGGCCCTTTATCCCAATCAATCATCAACAGTTTTCCTTTATAGATAACAACAACGGTAGGAACAGGCTCTAAAGTGTATTTGATCTTGGTGTGCGGAAGATCATAGATGTTCTTCATGATATCTCTGCAATCGGCAGATGCCAATCCTCTAACCCGGATTCCCTTTTCAGATCTTTTGAGATGGTAGTTCCTAAAAAATAGAACTAAGTTTTCATTATCAAGTTTACTACGTGGGAACTGAAAGAAAAAATACTCTTCTCCCTTGTTCATGGTTTCTAAGATATCACCGTAGGCTGTTTGTAATCCTTTTATTCCCTCGTACACTTTTGCGGTTTGCTTATGTGCACTCAGCTTCTCTTTTTCTTTTAGTTGTGGTAGTATCTGTTTGAGATTCTTCTTTTTATCTTCCAGAAAGTCAAGCAAGGAATCAGGATTTTCTGCCTGATAGTGTTTGACCTTTCCTTTCAGAATATAGCTCACTAATCCTTTTTCTACGAGAGAGCCGAGTATATGGTAAACCGTGCTGCTCTGTAGCTTGGTGATATCTATAATGCGACCGGTTTTTGTTTGTCCTAGCTCGAGCAGCGCCAGATAAATTTTTACTTCTGCTGTTGATAAGCCAAGATCTTCTAGTATTCGAAGGTCCATGTATAATCAAATTCCCGAGGGCATATAAAACTTTCCAATATTGGAGAGCAATTCTTTATGTGAATTTGCCGAAACCACTTTTCAAACGAAAAATGGATCTCAACCCAAAACAACAGGCTCAAGTCGATATGCAGCTACAGAAGCATACTCATGATTCCTACACTGTAGACATTGAACTTGCTCCTGACCATATCCTAAAGGAATTCTCTGTTCACAAGGATGTATTTCGTCCGGATATAACCTCAGCTAAATACCTCTCAACATGGTTATTGAAGAATAGTGATGAATATGCGGATGCACTGGTCATTGACATGGGTTGCGGAACCGGTATACAAGGGATAGTTACCGCATTATATGGGGCAAGTCACGCTATATTAGCAGATGTTTCGCTTGAATCTGTTGCCAATGCTCAGAAGAATATTGATGCCTATCAACTCGCAGATAAAGCTGAAGCTATAGAAAGCGATTTGTTTGAAGGTATTTTTGATGAGGCAAAGCTTATTGTTTTTAACCATCCTTTTTTTTCAGCGAACTACTATGAAGAAATCCCGATATCCCGGTCTATGTTAGGGGGAGAAGTGCTCATCCATAAGTTCTTGGAGGCTGCGCCTGAATATCTTCGCAGCGACGGAAAAATAATCATGCCTTATCTTTTGTTAGCGAGTGACGGGAACAACCCTCTTATCCAAGGCCCAAAGCATGGATATAATGTATCCCAAAGATTTAGTGTGAATATTGAGGATGGTATTCAACACGGTCCATATTTCATATATGAACTGAAGAAACAGAGCTGAGAGAGGTTCTCACTACCTCTTATTCAATCATCTCTCCATCATCAATCTCTTCTTCATATCTTGAGATCACTGCAAAAGCAAGATATTTGTTATATTTAGGAGAGAAACACGAAGAGGTAATTTTTCCCACTGGAGCTTTATTGATGGTTACCTGCTCTGGTAGGATATCGTAGAGAATTCTTACTAATTTCCTTGCTGGCTTAGAGAGATTATGCACTCGTGCCATAACTTCTTGCCCTAGGTAACACCCTTTGGTAAAGGAGATGGTGTCGTACAAACCTAGGTCTAAAAACATGGGATGCTCAAAATCAATTCCCTGGACTGAAATAGTGTTTTCTAACCGAATTATATTGTATGTTTCTTTTGAAAACGAATTTTCAATGCTATCTACTAAGGTAAGGTAGCCAATGGATTGCGGAAACGTGATTTCTGTCTCTTCCTTTTTACTAATTACGTGAATCACTTTCTTATCACTTTTTTCTATATTTGATTTGGTTAATTTTGCGTATTTTGCAGTATGCTCTAAGAATTGTTTTTCATATTGCTCCTCAAATATAATGTACGCCGTATCATCAACCATTTTTTGATCGAAGAGAATGATGAGTTTACCAAAGCGATCAATGAGCGCATTTCTTGATTTGGTTAATTCATTGGTTGTAATGCCATTGAGAAGTTTCTCTACATTGTTTCTGATCACGTAGCATACTTTAGGAAGGATGATTGATCCTCCTTCTTGCATTATTTGGTGGTATTCATCGCTCATTTGAGTGTGGGTAGGGCTAGAGACTATAAAAAATGTATTAGAATCGAAACGCTTGCTTCAAAAGCATATAATTGCAATAACTATTTGAATCTGCATGATTAATTTCTTGCCCAGAAAGTATCCTGTGAGGCGTTGCACCAAATATTTGCTCATTAGATTCTCTTGTTTGCGTTGCCTGAATAGAAATCGATTGCAATCCTCTCGTATGGTAATCAGAAGTAAAAACAGCTCTGGCTATCACTTCATATCCTGTACGCGCAAAGTAGTTATCAATTCCATCTTGAGTTAATGCTCCCTTTTCAACCGCGCTCGATTCAATATTAGGAGAGTATGCATCAAGCATCTTTAGTCCTCTTTCAGCTCGTATTGCTGCAAGCCAGGAACTCTCTCTTGGCAAGCCTAGAGAGTTAAATATACTTAATGAATTATTATAATCTTTCTCTGCAGAGTATGTCTCTTCTTGCGCTAGATGGCCATCTCCTCTGTTTGCATACAGGAAGAGTAACATGTTACGATATTGAGAATTATGTGCATGGCTTATTCCTTCTGATAGTATCGTTATCGCTTCATCAGCTTTGCCCTGTCGTAGTAATGCTTGTCCTAAATTATTAAAGAGTGCGGGATTCTTTTCAATACGTAGACCCTTATAACCAAGTTCTATTGCAGCATCTAAATTTCCATTCTGCGCATGTGCTTGAGCAAGATTGATATGGCCGACAATATCTTGGGGCCTCAAAATTAACTGATCGCTAAAATCTGCAATTGCCTCAGCAAATCTCCCTAAGTTACTGTAGATCAGTCCTCTGTCATTTAAGTGATCGGGTTCTGGTTTTCTTTCTATAATGAAGTTTAAATCATCAAGCGCATTCGCTCCTTTTTCTAAATAAATGTACGCCTGTGCACGGAGTTTTCTTGCTGGAATACTCTGAGGATCAAGATCTATAACCTCTGAGCAAAGCCCTATACAAGATTCTAAATTTTCATCTACCCTAGTTTGCATCCAATGGGATAATTTCTCTTGGGCTTCATGTAACTTCTCTGGATCCATTCTCGATCAAATCTGTGAGCACTATTTAAATCTAGTGTGTGCTTTCCTTTCCATCCATCATAACTCTTAATTCCCCTCCCCATCATCCATCAAAACCTTTATATAACCTTGTGACTTAACAATCGTTTAGTTAGGTGGTTATCATGACAGAAGAAACGAGTCAAGAACAAAAGGTGGAAACATCAGAAGAAAAAGGCCCAATCACGAAGGATATGATGATTGGAGATGTAGTGGGGCAATATCCTCAAGCAGCAGAAGTATTTACAAAATATGGATTACACTGCGTAGGCTGCCATGTCTCTCCAGTGGAAACTGTTGAACAAGGAGCTATGGGGCACGGAATGCCTGCTGATGTTCTCGATAAAATGGTCGCCGAGGCAAATAAAGTGATCGCTGAGGGTGGTCCTGTTGAAGCACACAAACCAGCAGAGCCTGTTGACCTGGATAAGATGGATTTGACGGTCACCGATACTGCAATCAACAAACTTCTCGACATTATGAAGCAAGAAAAGAAAGAAGGACATTATTTTCGAATCGCAGTTATGCCTGGGGGCTGTTCTGGATTTAGCTATCATTTTGATTTAGAGGAAAAGCCTAAGGATGATGATGTGGTAAAAGAGAAAGGCGGTCTCAAAGTAGTGGTAGATCCAGGATCGCTGGAGATGCTTAACGGAGCTTCTATTGATTATATTGATTCTATGCAGGGATCCGGATTCAAGGTGGATAATCCGAACGCAACCAGTTCCTGCGGCTGCGGAAATTCATTTCAATAAATAAAAATAACATTGAGGGGTGTAGGACAATGCCAAAAGAATTACCTAAACTAGACTATGACTATAATGCGCTTGAGCCGCATATTGATGAGCAGACGATGACGATTCATCACACGAAGCATCATCAGGCGTATATCGATAAGCTCAACGCAGCAATTGAAGGAACAGAGTGGGCAGACAAGCCGACCTGTGAAATCCTCAAGAACCTGGACAAAGTTCCAGCTGACAAGAAAGCAGCCATCCAAAATAATGGTGGTGGACACTATAACCATTCTTTTTTCTGGACTATCATTGGCCCTAATGCAGGCGGTGAGCCTTCCGGCAAGTTAGCTGCTGCAATTACTGAAGCATTTGGTGGCTTTGACAAATTCAAGGAAGCTTTTGCTGCTGCAGGAGCAACCCGATTTGGATCCGGCTGGGCATGGCTCGTATTAAATAATGGGAAACTGGAAGTTACGTCCACTGCAAACCAGGACAGCCCGATTTCTGAGGACAAAAAGATACTTCTCGGTTTAGATGTGTGGGAGCATGCTTATTATCTGAAATATCAGAATAAAAGGCCTGATTACATCGCTGCATTCTGGAATGTGGTGAACTGGAAGGCAGTTGAAGAGCGATTTGAGAAATATTCTCAATAATTTTTTTCTTTTTTCTGAAAAATTTTTTATACTCATTCATTTTTTGATTTTTAGGGGACTATGAAACAATATTTAGACTTACTGCAGCACGTTCTGAAGAATGGTGTGAAACGTGAAGATCGGACAGGTGTTGGCACCATTGGTACCTTTGGCTATCAAATGCGTTTTGATTTGTCTGAGAATTTTCCTCTTCTGACAACTAAGAAAGTGTTTACCCGCGGCATTATTCATGAGCTTCTGTGGTTTATCAAAGGTGAAACCAATATTAAGTATTTGGTTGATAATAATGTGCGCATCTGGAACGAATGGCCCTTTCAGCACTATTTGAAAGAGCAGGGCTTGGAAGACAAATACCCAAAATATTCTGATACGTGGTCAGAGAAGATGCAGGAGTTTGTGGAGAAGATCAAAACTGATAATGACTTTGCCCAAAAATGGGGTGACCTTGGCCCTGTTTACGGTAAACAATGGCGCGACTTTAATGGTGTGGATCAGATTAAAAACCTGATTGAAGGTATTAACAATGAGCCTCACAGCAGAAGGCATATCATTAGTGCCTGGAACCCGGTCGATGTTCCTAAAATGGCGCTTCCTCCTTGCCACTGCTTGTTTCAGTTCTATGTCTCTGAAGGGAAATTATCTTGTCAGTTATATCAGCGGTCTTGTGATATCTTTTTAGGTGTACCATTTAATATTGCTTCATACTCACTCTTTACGATGATGGTTGCGCAGGTTTGCGGCCTGAAGCCTGGTGAGTTTGTGCACACTCTGGGAGATGCACATATTTATCTGAACCACCTGGATCAGGTCAAGGAACAGCTTTCACGAGAGCCTAAGTCGCTTCCTACTATGAAGATCAATCCAGCGAAGAAGGACATCTTTTCCTTTACGATTGACGACTTTGAATTGGAAGGATACGACCCTCACCCAACGATAAAAGCGCCTATTGCGGTCTAAACTAACATGTTAAGCATAATAGCAGCACTGACAAAGGATAAAGTAATCGGAAAAGATAATAGTTTAATCTGGAACCTTCCCGAAGATTTACAGAATTTTAAGAAAATAACTTCCGGGCACCCGGTTATTATGGGACGAAAGACCTGGGAGAGTATCCCGGAGAAATTCCGTCCCTTGCCTGGCCGAAGGAACATCGTTATTTCTTCTTCTGTGAAAAAATTAGACGGCGCTGACGTGTTTGACGATGTGTATAAAGCAATTGAAGATGCACAAAAATCTGATGATGAAGTGTTTGTTATCGGCGGATCGACCGTATATCGGCAAACGGTTCCCCTTGCAGATCGACTGTACCTCTCCTGGGTAAAGCGATATTATGAGGGTGATGCGTATTTCCCTGATTTTGATGAGAATGAATGGGCTGTGATCGAGAAAAAAGAGTTTGATGGGTTTGATTTTATGGTGTATGAGAAAAAGAAATAGATTTCTCGATTTTTGAAGAATACGTTGAAGTAATCAAATGATTTTTCTTGAAAGTCTCTTTACAGCATTACTTTTTTGCGTTTTTCCACAGCATTTCAAACTGTTTTCTATATCCATCCGCAACTAGCTCGTCTACGATGAGTACTCCATATGAATTTTCTGAAAAAATTGCAATGCCTACGTGATCTCCAATAATTATTGTTTCCTGCAATTGCTCGAATTCTTTGGAAAGATATTTTATTTTACTGAGAGGCTTTTTGTTGATCTCCTCGCCAAATGTTCTGATAGTTTCATCAAAAACCTGCCTGCAAGAGATCTTTTTCTCTATTCTTTTTTGATGTAGATTCTTCCACCAGTGCTCTCCCATAATATTATGGGTCACTCTCGCTCCGCCGCCGTAGGTATTGTACTCTTTTCCTCCTGAATTTAGCAGAGTATGGTAGAGTTCCTGAATACCACGCTTACCTTGAAATATTTTTGCTGCCGCTTTCTTTTTTGAGATTTCTTGTTTCTTTCTTAATTCTGGAAGAATTTGCTCGAACCTTTTTCTTTTATCGTCAATGAATTGATAGAAATTTTCTGGGTTTGTAGCCTGATAAATCCTTCTTTTTCCACTGAGAATGAAACTTATGAGACCTTTTTCAATTAGTGAATGTAGAGCTCGATGTACAACAGAGTTTTGCAAACCTGATTTCTCAAGAATTTTTCCAGCTGAACTTTCTCCTGTTTCAAGCAGTGCAATATAGACTTTAATTTCTGCATTAGTTAACCCTAAATCTTCGAGTACTGAACTGTCCATGTTTTTTGATTTCCTTCTGTATATTTAATAATTTCTATTATAGTTCTTTTTGGGAGGATAAATATTATTATAGTTATTGGTTCTAACTATTAAGTAATAACATCTGGTGAAACCATGTGCGGAATTGGTGCG
The DNA here is from genome assembly GCA_028279765.1 of Candidatus Nanoarchaeia archaeon. GTDB lineage: Archaea > Nanobdellota > Nanobdellia > Woesearchaeales > WJIZ01 > JANQND01. Next base: position 32,367 of record JANQND010000003.1, read on the forward strand.
ATTATTGGAGGTGATCCAAAAGGAATTGAAAACCTTATGGAGAAGGTTCGGCATAGAGGTGAGACTTTTAATGAATCTGCAAGACTTGATGATGTTGTTCTTTCGTGTAATCGATTGCCCATTGTTGATGAAGAACATGGCAGCCAGCCAGTGTTTAATGAGGACAAAACAGTTTTTGCTGTTCTTAATGGAGAGATTTACAATTATCAAGAACTACAAACGGATTTGATTGGACAAGGGCATGTCTTCAGAACGAATACGGACACAGAAATCTTAGTTCATGGTCATGAGCAATGGGGGTCACACATTGTCGATAAACTTGATGGACAATTTGCTTTTGTACTCTATGATTCCCATTCAAAAGATTTTCTAGCAGCACGGGATCACTTTGGAATTAAGCCACTGTATATGTCTCGTAAGGATTCGGCACGATATTTTTCATCTGAAGTGAAGCAGCTTGTTGGCTTTTCTGATACTATTGAGGAAGTAATGCCAGGGCATTTGGCTACTAAAGATGGAATGCAACGGTACTATTCATTGCCTGTGGCAGATACCAATGCTATCCCCGAAACATCTCATTTACAAGCTTTGATTGAAGATGCAGTTAAAAAACGAGTGCAAACCAGTTTACCCATTGCGGTGTTTTTCAGTGGAGGAATTGATAGCACTATTGTTTTGTCTACAGCAAGAAAATATCATGATGATGTTACTGCAATTATCATGGGAAAAGAATGGGAGAGTGAAGTTTCGGATAGCTACCATGCAAAAAGATATTGTGAAGAACAAGGGATTCCTTATATTAAGTGCCCGCTTCCAAGTGAGCAAGAACTTTTTGACAACATTCCTCAGGTTGTTTCAATAATTGAAAGCTTCGAGCCTAATCTTGCCAAGCAATCTCCATTGTCTTACTATTTATCAAAATTTGCTAGAAGATATGGGTTCAAAGTTGCTCTTTGTGGTGAGGGTGCTGATGAGCTTTTTGCAGGATATCCAGAATTTATGTCCTTAGATAACGACCAAATAAAAGAAAAATCCCTGCAATTCTTTTCTGATTTGTATCGGACTCAATTGCAGCGAGTGGATCGAACTTCCATGTATCATACGCTAGAGGTTCGTGTTCCCTTTTTAGATAAAGAGCTTGTAGAGTATGCTTTGGAAATTCCTTCTGAATTAAAGGTTAAAGATGGAATTTCAAAATGGATTTTGCGAGAATGTTTTCGCGATGAATTGCCTGACTATATTCTTAATAGAAAAAAAATTGTTTTAAGCGAAGGAATGGGTTTCCCTGGAAACTCATTAGAGAATGGGCTTTTTACTGAACTTACATCGAAGCAAGTTTCTGATCATCAATTGAAATACTTTCAGAGAAATCTTTCTCGCTATGCCATTGAAACTAAAGAGGAAGCATATTATCTGAGTCACTATCTTAAAGCAGGCTACGGAAAACTCACTTTCTCTTCTCGTCCAACTGTCAATGCTATTGCATCGGGTGGTAATTGATGGAGATAGCAGAGAAGGTGGCTGAAATTCTTTGTTCAAGGAAATATAATCGGTATAAGGTCCAGGATAGAGATCGAATACGAAAACTTATACAGAAAAAAACCGAGATCAACGAACCAATACCTATAGTTGGTTACTGGGGCATAACGGATAAAGTTGGAGCAAGTGAAAGAGATGAAATCGCACTAAATTTTTTGGAAGGCATAAATCAGAGAGTTTTGGGCACCTATGATGTTGGTTTGCAGTTTACTTTTCTTCTGAGCGATTCACATGCACAGCTCAATGGAATCGAGCTTAGAGAGTATCAATACTATTTAGAATCAATGAAGGAAGTGATGGATTCTTATACTTTTAATCATTATTTACTGAGCGACCTGAACAAATCACTAGATTATTCTGAAATTGAATTTATCCCTGATGATTCTTTATTAGAATCCTTGCAAAAAGGATCAAGAAAATTATTTCGAGGAGATTTTGAAGAAGGAATAGAAAAATATTGCTCTGCAAGAATTACAGAAAAAAGCATATTCGAGGAAAATTTTTCAGACGCACTGTTTTTTACTTATAATTCTCCTCTTTACAAACCACTCTTTCCAGACTTACCTATTCTGTATTTAAAATCAAGTAAAAATGGATCACATCCGCCATGGGTTAAGAAATAATCTCTCCCTTCAAATCAAAAGAACTGCAATCAATAATCTTCACTTCGACTTCTTTTCCGATCAGATCATCCGATCCTTTCACAACAACCTGCTTGTAGGCATAGTTTCTACCCAGAACTGACCCTTCTTTTCCTTTTTCTGAAACAAATACTTTTCCTTCCCACCCGATCCATTTCTTATTGTTATCCAATGCGACTTCATGGAACAATTCGGTTAGTTTTTTGGTTCGCTCTTTAATTATTCTCCCATTGACCTGCTTCATCAATGCTGCCGCTGTTCCGGGCCTTGGCCAATACCGTGAGATATTGATTACACCTGGCTTTATTTCTCTGACTAACTCCAAGGTTTTTTCAAAGTCTTCTTCTGTCTCTGTTGGAAAACCGCAAATAATATCTGTTGCAATGGTAATTTCGGGAATTGCTTCTTTGAGTATACGAACAATTTTCTTGAATTCATCTGCAGTGTACTCTCTTCTCATATCCTTGAGAACTTTGTCAGATCCTGCCTGCAGGGGAATATGAACGAACTTGAATACTTTTGGATCTTTGAGAACCTGTGCATACTCTTTGATGCAGTTTTTGAGATGATCCGGGTTGCCCATGCCAACGCGCAGCATGAAATCGCGATCAATGGAAACAATCTCTTTGAGCAGCGAAACAATATTGGATCCCTGATCTAATCCATAGACTGCAGTATCCTGTGAGGTGAGCCAGATTTCTTTTGCACCGTTTTCTACTGCTTTACTGATGTGACGCACAATATCAGCAGAAGGATAAGAGTAGAGGTTTCCACGTGCCTGCTTTGTTTTGCAGAAAGTACAGCTGCTCAGGCAGCCATCATTGATAGGAACGATCTCTATTAAATCATTCTTTCTTACTTTGGGGAGATTCAATCGTGATTTATTCTCTCGCTTCAGCAACGTAATAGTATTGCCACTTGCTGTCTCATTAACCACTTCATCAATATGATCGATCTGAAAGGTTCCGATCATCGAGTGTTCTTTGAATTGCTCTTTTTTCTTCTCAGATTGAGGAATACAGCCTGCAAGAATGACTTTTTTGTTTTTTTCTTTGAGCTCTGCAAGCTTTTTCTTGAAGAAAGACTCGCTTGGACCCTTTACCGTACAGGTATTAAACACTACAATATCTGCCTGATCCTCATCTTCAACCAGGGCATGATTCTTTTCTGCCAGCAGCCCCTGCATTACCTCGGAATCTGCCTGGTTTGCGGAACATCCCTGGGTGATGAAATGTACTTTACTCATAGGAGAGAGAATTGAATCTTGTCTTATAAATCTTTCAGTCTGTAAAACTTCTTAATGTCATCTGCTTTTCCTCTGAGCGATAGAAATTGCTCATCCGTACCCCTATCAATCTTATTTTTTTCTTTGACGATATGCCTGAGAAAATATCTAAGGCAATTTGCAGAAGGTCCTCATAATTATTGCAGTAATATGCAAGGCTTTTTGCCCTTGTGATAGTGGAAAAATCTGAGAAACGAACTTTCAGGCTTACTGTTCGATACGGTGTTCCTTTATTATATTTGCTGAGAATCCGGCAGAGCCTTTCTATGCTCTTTGTGCATTCCTCTTTATCGACATCATCCTGAAACGTAGTTTCCTTACTGATGGATTTCCTTGGTCCATGCTCTCGTAATCCTGTCGTATCCTCTCCTCTGGCAATAGCATGAAGCTTCTCCCAGTAACTTCCAAATGTGCTCATTGCCTGCTCTTTGGTCAATGCAGCAATATCTCCTATAGTTTTCATCCCTTTTTTATGGAGATGAGGAACGCTTTTTTTCCCGATACCGGAAATCTTTGATATAGAGAGCTTCTCAAGAAACTCTCTTGGCTTCTTGACAATAATGATACCCCCTGGCTTTTTATAATCGGATGCGATTTTGGCTATATAGCGTGACTGTGCTATACCAACTGAGCAGGATAATCCTGTCTCTTTGAGAATTTCTTTTTTTATGGCGATCGCTACCTCCTTTAGTGATTGATACTTATTTACCAAGGCTGAAATATCCACATATGCTTCATCAATAGATACCTGCTCTATCTCCCCAAAGGAAGAGAGCACCTGCATGATGATTTGTGATTCTTTTTTGTATAACCCAAAACTTGGCCGCAGATACACCCCCTTTGGACATTGCTTGAAAGCCCTTGAAATAGGCATGGCACTATGCAACCCGAATGTTCTTGCTTCATAATTTGCTGTGGATACGATCCCTCGCTTATCAGTAGGCAGGGAGCCCACAATTACCGGCTTTCCTTTAAGGGAAGGGTCTTTTTTCTCTTCGCAAGCAGCAAAGAAGCAGTCCATATCTACGTGGGCGATGGTTTGAGGCATAGGTGTAGTAATCTTTTTTTCTTTAAATGTCTTTTAGTATTAATTATCAGTACCTATCCATAATCTTTATATACGATCTTAAGACTTCATTATACTATGGTTAGCAAGATCATTTTAGCACATCCGCGAGGATATTGCGCAGGGGTTACACGGGCAATTGATGTGGTAGAGCTCGCTCTGAAAAGGTTTGGAAAACCAATCTATGTACGGCATCACATCGTGCATAATAATTATGTTGTAGAGGACTTAGAAAAAAAAGGAGCGATCTTTGTTGAAGATATTGAAGAAATACCTAAAGGAAATTATGTCATCCTTAGCGCTCATGGAAGCGCACCTGATGTAAAACCAGAGGCAGAAAAACGAGGACTTAAAGTAATTGACGCAGTATGTCCGCTTGTAACGAAAGTACATGTAGAAGCACGACGATTTCATCGGCAAGGCTATACGATCATATTTATTGGCCACAGAGGGCATCAGGAAGCGATCGGAACGACGGCTCAGGTTCCCATGCACCTGGTAGAAACTGCAGAGGATGTACAAAACCTGACTATTGATGCAGACAAAATTATCTATCTTACTCAAACAACACTCTCCATCGATGATACGAAGGAAATCATTGATGCATTGAAGAGGAAGTTTCCACATATTCGAGATACGCCAAAAGAAGATATTTGTTATGCAACGACGAATCGGCAGGGAGCGGTTAAACGATTAGCGAGGCAAACTGATCTTATTCTGGTTGTCGGCTCCGTCACCAGCTCAAACTCGAAACGACTGGTGGAAACCGCGCGTTATGCGGGTGTTGATTCTTATCTGGTAGATTCTAAATTACACATTAAGAAGGAATGGCTGGAGAATGTTGATACCCTGGGCATCACTTCAGGTGCGTCTGTCCCCGACGTATTGGTTCAGGAAGTCATTGATTATATAGCTGAGCTACACCCTGAATGTACAACGGAGACACTCCATGTTACTGATGAGAACGTGACCTTTGTCCTACCGCCTGAGCTGGAAAGTTGAAACCATGAATGCTGATACTGTTTTACTTTGGAAATTATTCCCTACTATTTCTCGCACTTTTGCGTTTACTATCCCGCAGCTTCCTCAGGATATAGCGCTGGACCTTGCTGTAGGGTATAGTGTTTGTCGCATTATTGATACTGTTGAGGATAGCACTCTTGATCTTGATAAGAAAAAAAAACTCTTGAACTTGTTTTTTTCTGCCCTGCAAGATAGCAATACTGAGCTCATGAGCGATTTTGAGCAGGAGTCTAAAAATGTTCCCACATCTGAGCATTATGCTGCCTTTTTACAGCAGTCTTCTTTGGTCCTGCGAATCTTTTCTTCTTTGCCAGAGCAAACTCAACAAGGAATCCTAGACTGTGCAGAGGAAATGATTGAAGGCTTTACTAATCCTGATGTTCAGGTCATTGATACTCTTGAAGATCAAAACAAGTACTGCCATTATGCTGCTGGCATTGTTGGCTATCTAATTACCGGGCTGCTTGTGCATAGAGGATATATTACTGAGGAAAAAGCGGGGCAATTAAAACCATTGTCTCATGATTTTGGTCTGGCACTGCAAAAAGTAAATATCATTAAAGACGTTCGGGCAGATTATAACGAAGGCAGACAATACTGGCCAAACGAGCTCCTCAAAAAACAGGAGATTACGTACGAGCAATTATTCTCTGACCATACCGCTGCAATGAATGTGTTGCATGACCTCCTAAGAGATGTGGAGCACTATATTGAGAGAAGCTTTGAATACATCGATCAACTTCCGCATGAGCCACAAGGAATCAGAATTTACTGTGCAAATAATTTACTGATGGCTGTTGCTACGTTACATGCAGTTGATACTACTGATCTTTTTTCTGATGATGCAGATGTGAAAATCTCACGGGAAACAGTAAAAAAAATCGATAAAAAGGTGCGAGAATTCGTTGATAAGAAAAAAGATTTGAGAGAGATCCAACAATCAATTAAGAATAATGACTTTTAACATATTGTTCGATAAGTTCTTTAAATTCTTCAATACGGTTTTCTCCTTTTAATTTTGCGATTTCTTTTCCGTCGGCATAGACCGGGGATACAGGATCTTCTCCATTGCCTGGAAGGCTTAACCCAATATTAGCACTTTTGCTCTCGCCTGGACCATTCACTACACAGCCCATAACAGCAACGACCATCTCTTCTACTCCCTCATACCCTTCTTTTTTCCATTGAGGAGTTTTTTTCTGCAGGTATTCAGTTATTTGCTCTGCTATTTGCTGAAATAGCGTAGAGGTTGTTCTTCCACATCCAGGGCAACTGGTAACACTGGGCATGAAAGAACGTAATCCGTTTGCCTGCAATATTTGCTGGGCAACCTGCACTTCCTGCGTTCGCGGGGAGCCTGGCTTAGGCGTTAGGGATACTCGAATGGTATCACCTATTCCTTTATTGAGAATAGTGCTGAGTCCTGCTGCTGAAGAGACTATTCCTTTTTCTCCTAATCCTGCTTCGGTTAATCCTACATGCAGGGGCTGCTTCGTTAATTTTGCTAATGCCGTATACGATTGAACTAAAGAGGGAACATTGCTCACTTTTGTTGAGAGGATGATCTTGTTTTCTTTCATACCGTATTCTTTGGCCATTTTTTCTGATTCGATTGCCGACTGAATCATGGCCTCGACTGCCAGCTCCTCGGAACCTAATTGCTCTTGCTCTTTCTTCTTTGCGTTCTCATCCATGAGCTTCATGAAAATTCTCTGGTCAATAGAGCCAAAATTTACTCCTATTCTTACCGGTTTATTGAACTCGATTGCTTTATCTACAATCATCTTAAAATTATCATCGCGGGATTTTCCCACACCTACATTGCCCGGATTAATCCTGAGCTTATCAAGTGCTTCTGCACATTCTGGATATTTTTTGAGAAGAAGGTGACCATTGTAATGGAAATCCCCAATTAACGGGACAGTATATTTTTCCTGCTCTAGTTTCTCTTTGATTTTTGGAACCGCTGCTGCATCCATGAAGTCCTTGACCGTAAATCGCACTAACTCTGACCCGGCATCTGCAAGCTCTATGATCTGTTTTACTGTGGAGTTCACATCAGCAGTTAATGTATTGGTCATAGACTGCACTCTAATGGGATTATCTGCACCAATTCCAACGGACCCTACTTTTACTTCATGCGATACTCTTCTTTGCATGGAGAATGAGAGAGAGAGTTTCTTTAAATATGTTTGTTCTGAGATGCTTTCTACCGTTGCCTAGGGGGATAATTTTTCTTTTTTTTCCGCTATCTTTTTTGGATAAAAATAAATATTTGAACGAATACCAGACTCTTATGGCTAGCAAACCATCTAAGGAACTTAGGACAGCACTTCTTTTTGCTGTTCTTTACTCTAAGGTACATCTTCCTCGTAGTGATCTTTTTTTGGATGAAAAATCTTTGCGCTCATATAATATTATCAGAAAAATTACTAGTGGAACGAGAAGTAAGTTTGAAGATGCCAGGCTTCAAGAAGCTTTAGCAGTTTATGATATTCTTAATGGTTCTGATTCTGAGATTATTATTAATCTGAGAGGAGATTTATCTCCTTATGGTGTAGATTGGGCAACAAGAAACCCTGGAAAGGTTTATGTTGACGTAACTAATCCAGAGATTGCAGAATATAAGCGAAAAATTATTCAGGATGAATTTAATAGTATTGACGGATACTATATTCTTGGAGCAGATCCCTTATATGATGACCTTGCCAGCAAGATAGATAATGAAGTAGGCAGACCGTTAAAAGGCAAAAAGACAGAGGCCTACTTCATCGGAAAAGGAGCATATCTTAATCATTCACAGTACGATCAGGCAATGCAAAATATTTCTCGTAGCTTAGATTGGATAAAAGGTGAAGAAATAGCTTCCCTGGTTTTTGACGATGCAAACCCGCATTCACCTAATAAACCGGGAAAGCGACAGACGATTCTCATAAAGCTTGTGGGTAGAAGTACGATTAATAGTCACTTTGATGGAGATAAGAATAAGGCTAAGGAGTATTTTCGAGAATTAGGTTTCTTTGATTATGACTCACTGGATGGCATTCTTTCGAGATACTCCCTACTTACAGGAAACCACCCTTTTAATCCCATTGCCAGAGTGTCAAAGGCATCACCATAACCCTACTTACTAAACACCTGAGAACTCAATTTATTCTTGAAAATATCAAAACCTAATTTCCAGAGTTTCGCTTCCTTCATCAATAACTGAACCATAAATTTGCTTGGGAAATTGCGATCATGCTTTGCCAGAACATCGTTATTGCTTTTTTTCTGAAAAATCTGCACCATTTCATTTGCTTCTTTTTCAGACATATGGTTCATCATCTCTCTCATTTTTAGGCTGATCCATAAATCCTTTGCCAACTTCTTATTCACATTCTTGATGTAGGTTTCCTTATCCTTTGCAAGATAGTCTCCAGCAATCATCCCGTAAATAATTCCACCATAGGTTGTCGCTTTTACCTGAGTTGCAGCATCTCCTATCAGGAAAATATCTTCTTTTTTCCTGCGCAGTTGTTGCTTGGGATTATACATGGGGATAAATCCTGACTGATCCTCAAGGATTTTGCTTGCTCCTAACAATTTTTTGTAATCTTCTTTGAGCTTTCTATCGTCTACACCTATAACGCCCACTCTGGCAACTTTGTCATCTTCAGGAACCACCCAGGAAAACTCGCCTAAGTTGAGATGTACTTCCGTTACTCCTTCTTCTAAACTCGGAAACCTGCAGCGTGCCTGCCATCCTTTTACGTACTCTCTTTTTCCTAGTATTCCTGCTGCTTTCGCGACAGGACTAAAAGGGCCATCAGCCCCCACGATCATGTTAGTTTGATAGGTTTTTTTGCTTGTTTTGATGCGGTATTCTTTTCCTTCTTTTTTGTAGCCTAGAAATTTTTCTCCAAGATGAAGATTGACCCCTTTATCTATTGCTTTTTGAAGAATGAACTGATCGAATTTTGCCCGATCTAACACCATATTTGTCTTATTGAGATCCACATACATTGCTTTGCCGTCAGGCGCGATCATTTTGAATTGCTTAATCTTTGAAACAATGAGCTCCTGAGGTATTGCAGTGAATTGCTGAACAGAATCTGTGAGAATGCCTGTACATGCAATCGGCTCGCCGCAGGTTTGATGCTCCTCAAAGAGATGAACAGAATCATGGCTCTCCCTTGATGCGTAAAAACTCCCTGCAGGGCCCGCCCCAATAACAGATATCATCGACCATGTGATTTGGACAACCTTTATATACCTTATCTTTCCTGATAAAGAGAGTAAACATGAAGCAGAAAAAGGGGCAAATTGTGCTTATCGGAATGATTTTAATAATTTTTCTTGTGGGCGGAGTTTTCGCTCTTTTTTTTAATTATTTTTCAGGCGGAAACGAAGAAAGCCGCGGATATGAAAACTTGCATGAAGATGCAGTATTTGCAAGCGACAACCTGCTCTCGCAGGGCTTTCCAAGGTCATGGGATGCGCAGAGCGTGCAAAAACTGGGGCTCCTTGAAGGAGATAAAGTATTGATGAGCAACCTGGCAGAGTTTTCGAAGTTTAATTATTCAAAGAGTAAACTGATGATTGGTATTCAGCAGGACTATATGTTTTATTTTGAGCATGCGAACGGTACTATTCTTCCTATTGAAGTTGATGGCGGCTCAATTGAGTTTTTAGGCTGGAGCGGAATACCCGGACAGAATGGGAACGGCGGAGGGCCATTTCCTGTGTTTTTCAACCTGATTGACGGCAAAACCAGCAACCTTGCACGAGAAGAGCGGTTCATTAATTTTGAAGAAGGGTATACTCCAAATAATAAGGCAAAGCTTACGCTCTATACCTGGGATTCTCTTATTGATGATCTTGATTCCTATAGCTGCGAGTGCGATCCGGTCAATATCTCAGAGTATATAACGGACTATTGTGGGGACACTCTTGTTCAGCCTGAATTAAGCGAGCAATGTGATGACGGGAATGATGCCAATGGAGATGGCTGCTCTTCGAGCTGTCTTAATGAGTACTGCGGAGATGATGTTTTGCAGCCAGGCACAGAAGAGTGCGATGAGGGGAATAAGAATGGAGCTACGGACTCTGTTTGTCAATCAGATTGCACCCTTCAGGATCTTGCAGGATACTGGAGCTTTAATGAGAGTTTTAATGATTTGTCTGGATATGCGAATCATGGAATAGCAGGTAATGGAAGCGTAAACATAACCAATGGAAGCCTTGCTTTGCAGGGAGGAGAAGGGGACTATATCGAAATTCCTGATTCAGATTCCCTGGATATAACAGATGAAATAACTCTGTCTTCCTGTGTTAAACTGGACAGCTTTACTAATAAGTGTTATATGAAGATTATTATGAAATCAATTCCTGACCCGACAACCTGGCCCTGGGAGTTGTATACGCTGGATTTTCCCTGCACCAGTACGAAAAAACGGCCAAGGTTCATCATCTCTGATGGTGACACTGTTGATATTACACATGAAGTAGTCCAGGCACCTGAGGACCTAAAGGAAGATACCTGGTACCATCTTGCAGGTACCTATGACGGTTCATTGATGAAACTATTCATTAACGGGACACTGGTGAATACGCACTCTACTTCAATTACTATTGGCACAAACGATGAGCCGCTGAGAATCGGCAGGACAACTGCATATC
>JANQND010000016.1 GCA_028279765.1 Candidatus Nanoarchaeia archaeon
TCCAACAAAGCGCACCGGCAAATTCGCAGAAGGAACCCCAAGTGTCTTCAAACCAGGTACAGTTGCCATCAGCGTTGCAGGTTTCATTGTTCGCATGCGCAAAACAATTTGCACCGCTTCCGCCGCAATCAGAGCTTCCGAAACATTGCGAGTCGGCACAATCAATAGCGCTGTCATCGTCATCATCAATACCGTTCCAGCAGATTTCCGTAGACCCTGAGGCAGGCTGGCAAAGCTGCTGGGTGTCTGACCAGGTACAGGCATTGTTACCGCCCCTGCCATTGCTTACACAGTTCGTGCTATCATAACATTTATCGCAGGCATCAGCACAGGTTTTTTCTGACTTTTTGACGCACTGGCTCACTGTAGGATCCCACTTGCAACTTGCTGCACTTGCTGCACATTCTGTCTGGGCATTTGAAAGATGGGAGCACCCTGCACAGTCTGTTGAACAGTCTCCTGCAAGACCCAGCTTAATAGCCTCTGTCACACTACAGAATCCCAGGCCGTTAGGTGCATTAGAATCAGTTGTCCATTCGCATCCTACTTTGGAATTTTGGCAGGCAGTCTGTGCATCAGCAGCAGAATCCCATGCTGCACCGGTGTTCTTGTATTCGCAAGCATAGCATGCCTTGTTACAGTTCCTTTCCTGATCGAATTTTCTCTCGCATCGGCCTGAAGATACTGCATTCCCATTCGCATCGCAGTAGCTGTCGGTTAGCCACTGGCCGCCTGCTGCCTCACAAGTCTGCCGATTGTCAATTTCAATGAGCTTTGCCTGCCCTCCACCAAAGAAATCATCTGACTTGAACTGGCAGGCAGATGATGCAGCGTTCCACTCACAAGGGAGGAACCAGGGTGACCCTGCGATTTGGTTACAGAGCTGCTCATTATTGTATGCATTATAATCTTCACAGTATGATGCCCCTTCCGGGAATTCTTCAATCTGATCCCAACAGGTTGTCTCGAAGGTTGAGGTGCAAGCTCCCTGCTGCCATTTGCAGCAGCTTCCCAGTACGGGAATATCATTACACATTGATTGCTGTGTAATGTTTTCGCACTGCACTCCCAGCGTATCAATACCGTTATCATTACATTCATTGCTGGACCATTGACATCCTGTTACATTCGTACAGGCATTCTCTGATTGGTCAAAGACATAACATCCCGGGTTTACCGCATCAAAGATGCTGGTTCCCGCAGGATCAATACAGTGAGTGGAATTCCAGAAGCAGTGGAAAGTATCCAGGCAGTCTTTCTCAACAGTGAAGTCAGAGCAGGACGTTCCGAAGTTTTCCCAGCACCAGCCGCCGTTTGCCTCATAATTACAATTAAGACCATACGTATTATTTATGCAGGCGGATTCGTTCGCTGCGCCGCTTAAGGAGATATTATCGAACTGCCAGCACTGAGGTGATTCGCACCAGCCGGCATTCGTGTCAGCTTCCCAATAGCACCCTTGTGCTGTACAAGTGGATTCATCCCCATGATTCCAACAGCCTTGCAGCTTACAGAAAGGGTCTACCCAAGTGCAGCCATTCGTTGATAAGCAGGTTTCGTTATCCCCATCATGATCTCCACAGGTAGATTCATAGCAATAGGAATATGTTGAATCCCAAACACAACCCTTCCCGGAATATCCTGTTTTATTTGCTGAGCATGTTGCCTGGGAAGTGTAGCTATTACAAGAGGTAGCATCACAGAGCTGGGTTGATGCTGTCCATGTGCAAGTGAGGTTTAGAATATTCGTCTCGCAGGCGCTTTGGTTAGTGCCATCAAAACTTGGGCACCCAGCGCTCTCGCACCACCCATAGGCGTTCTGGGGAGTGTTCCAGATACAGCTTTGATTGATCGATGCGTTAGCATTGTTACATGCTGATTGCGTCTCAAAGTTCCAGCAGCCTTTTTGCTCGCAGTAAGACCCCCAGGAGTCCTGCTTCCATACACAACCCTCTGCTGCAGACTCGCAGTCAAATCCAGTAGTGTACGTGTAACACGCCGCTGCAACAGCAATACCTGCTGATAGGGTTAACACTACTAGTAATAGAATAGATTTAGAATTCACACTCCCACCTCTCTTGCACTTGTTTTTCATTTATGATAAAAATTATCATCCTGCCTATAGTATAGTATATAGACTAAATAGTTCCCCTGATTTTACAGTTATATAAAGATTTTGTTTTGAGTATTCAAATGAGTGAGAATCATTCCTGCTTTTCTTCTTCTCCTTCTTCCGGGTTTTCATCTTCTTTTATCTCTTCCTGAGGGGGTTCTTCAACGATTTCTTCTTCCAGGCCTAATTGAACCTTGATTTTATGCAGGGTTTTTTCGCTGCCTGGCTTGCAGAGATCCAGCTCTTCTTTCTGATCAATAATGCTCTTTGCATAGAGGTTGCATGTGTAGCCGCACACGCCGCAGTCTGTCCCGGGAAGATTTTTTTCTAGGGATGCTGTTTTCGGATGTTTCCAGATCCTGCAGTTTTCTCTGGTTAGCTTTAGTAAGAATACCAGGACAAGCATGAAAAAAAGGAGTAAGAGAATGCCCGCTATCATGGTGCTAACCCTCCAAATCCCATCAGCGCCATCGCAAGAACTGCTGCAATGATAAATGCTAAAGGAAGACCTTTAAATGGCTCGGGGATGTGCATTGTTTCTGTCTTTTCCCGTATAGAGGACATGATTAAGAGTACAAGAATAAATCCCACACCAGCTCCTGCCGATGCTATAAGGGAATGTATGAGAGAATAATTTTCTTCAGTGGTCAGGAAGGCTATGCCTACTATGGCACAGTTGGTTGCCAGGATTGGAAAGTATATCCCTATGGCGCTATGAATCTTCTCAAAGTATTTGTGCATGATGAGATCAAGTATTTCTATGAGAATCGCTAAAGTGAAAATAAAAATAATGATGGTGAGGTTTTCCAGTCCAAATGGTTTTAGGAAGAGATGATAGATGCTCCAACTTACGGCGGAAGAGAAGACCATCAATGCTGCTGCTGCGAGCCCGAACATTCCTGCTGATTTGATGTTTTTTGAGATTCCTAAAAAAGGACATACTCCGAGGAATTTAACTAGTACGATGTTATTCACCAGCATCATGCTCAGGAATAGGGCTAGAAGTTCTATTTTTTCTCACCTTCCTCTTCTTCTTCTTTTTTCTTTTGCTCTTCGAGCTTTTTTCTTTCTGCCTCTTTTTTCTCTTTTCTTTCTTTGAGGATCTGCTGTAGTTTTTGGATTCCTGTGTTTGTGATGTTTGTTAGAGCGATGAGGAGTGCTATGGTGAGAAGTGCGCCTGGTGCCAGCAGGAAGAAAGGAATAGGATGAGTTATCTGGAAGAGAATTTCGCTGTTCAGTGTTAATTGCGTTGTTCCCAGAAGCTCTCTTATGGAACTGATAACTATTAAGATAATAGAAAACCCTGCGCTTAATCCCAGCGCGTCTAAGAATGCTCTTGGTGGCGATGTTTGGTTAGAGTGATATTGGACTCTTCCTAATATGATGCAATTGACTGCAATAAGCGGGAAATAAATACTCAGGTTTTCTAAGTGATTAGGGTAGTCTCTTTGCATAATGATGGATACTGCGGTAGTGAAGATTGCAACAATGGTGATGTAGAGAATTTTTTTGTAATCCTTTGGTGCCTGCTCCCCTATTGTTGATATGAGCGTTGCTGATGCTACAAAGACTACTGCAAATGCTGCACCCATTGCTATCGCATTGTCCAGAGTAGTAGTTACTGCCAGCGCCGGGCAGAAGCCTAACAGGAGTACAAATAAAGGATTGTTTTTGAGTACTCCTCTGGTTGCCTCGCTACCGTAATCTGTAATAAAATGGTACCCTGCTTTTACTTTATCGGTTATGGGCTTTGGGATTAATGGTTCTTCTTCTGGTTCTTCTTCGTCTTCTGCCATTTTAGTTATTGTTTTTAGGCTTGAAAACAACAACAACGAGGGCGGCAGACGGATTTCTTCGAAACCCTACCAACCATCCCGAAGGGAGCAACCCCTGACCGGTCTGCGCCAAAGTTGTTGTTTTCAATCTTGCATTTCATTCAATTTTTCTCCAGCTATTTTGTCGAGTAAGGGAGATAGGGCATTCATGAAAAGGATAGCAAAGAATACCGCTTCAAGGGGACTACTATATACTCTGATGAGCATAGTTAATAGGCCACATCCGATTCCGTAGGTTATCTTTGCTGAGTTTTTTTGAGAAGTTGTAGAGAATGTCGGTGCGAGAAAAAATGCGCCAAGGAGTAATGAGCCAGTTAGCAAATGGTATAGGGGGTTGTGGTTCATGAAAAGAGAGAATATCGCTATGGTGGCAAGGTAGAGCAAGGGTATTTTGAAATCAATTACTCTTGCAAAGATAAGGATTACTCCGCCGATGAGAATGACGAGTGCATTCACCTCGC
The DNA here is from genome assembly GCA_028279765.1 of Candidatus Nanoarchaeia archaeon. Lineage (GTDB taxonomy): Archaea > Nanobdellota > Nanobdellia > Woesearchaeales > WJIZ01 > JANQND01. The sequence goes on from JANQND010000016.1 coordinate 4,410, forward strand.
CAATAAGTCCGGATACGTTTTCAAAGAACAGAAAGGATAATGCTGATGCGCTGTCTTCAAAAAGAATGAGAAATGCCTGCTGTCCTTTGGTGAGCAGTACAGTAAGCGGCGAGGCTGCGGGAACACCATCGGGCCATATGGTTTGTGAGAATATCGCGGGATAGGATATACTCAAGAATACCCTTGCTAGTAATACGGGATGAAATATGGTGTTTTTTGATCCCCCAAAGACCGCTATTCCTAGAGTGATAGCTATGAATGCCCCGAACATTGGCATCCAGAGTGGTGCGGTGTGGGGAAGGAGCAGACCGAGCAGGAGCCCTGTTACTACGGCTGCTCCTTGTTCGCGATAGAAGGGAATTTTCCTTAGAATATTACATCCTGCCTGGGTGAGCATTGCCGTGCTCAGGCTTAAGGTCACGACCAGCGCGGATCGCAGCCCAAAGTACTGCATTCCAATAATGAAAGAAGGGATAAGCGCAGCAACAACGAGCCACATTTTTCGATTGATTTTTTCTGAGAGAAATAAGTGCAGGGCTGACGCATGCACCTCTTTTTCTAACTTCTCATCCATAGAGCGAATTTTGAAAATGAGGCTTATAAATATTGTGGGGATGCGACTTTACACCTACTCATCCCCTTTATGTCCACAATTTAAAGATAGATTTATATCTTTGTGCCCATAACTCTTCCCTATGGTCTATACAGAAGTGCAAGTAAAGAATAATAAGAAGTATTATTATCGTACGTTGAGCATTCGAGAAGGAAAAAAGTTCAGAAAGTTCCGCATATACTTAGGTTCTGATTTAAGCAAGCGCGAGCTTTCTCAAAAGGAGCAGGAAGCAAACCTCATCATCCAGTCGCAGTCTGGAAAAGAGAGAAAAATTAATTCTGAAATTGCTATGGGAGAAATACTTCGAACTAAATGGATTGTGCACCATAACCGATCAAGCCTTATTTCTATGTTAACTGGCGGAAGCTTGTTTGATGTTTTCAATACCGGTTTTTTCCCCTTATTTGGAGACTCACATAATCAACTTTTAATGGTGTATAACAAAGGGAAAACAATGGTAGGCTATCCAGAGAAAAAAGTAGAAAAGATCGGCAAGATCGCCTTTAATCAGCTTTTTGTGGATCCGAAAATAATGGAGAAATACCATAAAATCTTTGATTCGAAGTCAAAAGAGTTACTGGTATTTCTTAAAAAGAAAAGCGCGCAGAAATTATCAGAGAGAGAAATTGTAAGAGCGTATTCAAAGTATTGCAAACTGTATAAAGATTCCTGTATTTGGGGTGAGCCTTTCCCATCAGCAGTGTATGAAGAACTAACAACCTACCTGGAGAACCTTCTGAAGAGTGCAGTCAGTGATGAGAAAAAGCGTCTTGCCTTGTTTACCCTGCTTATTACTCCCCGTGATTATTCATTTATCAGCAGAGAAGAAAAGGAGCTCAATGAGATAGTATTGGAGATAAAAAAAGATAAGGATGCAGTCTCATTATTTAGCAAAAATCTCTACAGCATTCTTGATGAGATTAAAAAATATCCTGAGGTTTACCTACCCGTAGTTACCCATCAAAAGAGATATTTCTGGATCAGTTATGATTACTTTGGTAAGCCACTAGATATTTCATTTTTTGTAAAAAGGATCAAAGAGAAGCTTACGTTTCGATCCGAGCAGCAGATCATGAATCTTAATGAGATTATTCAAAAGCAGGATAAAGAGTTTGAAAAATTGTTTAAGCGAGGTGCTATCACAAAAAAAGACTATGAGTTATTTATCTCAGCACAGCAAGCAACACTGCTTATGGATTACAAAAAAGAGATGTTCAGCAAGGCTCATTATTATGTGAACCTGATTTTGAAGCAGGCAGCGGAGATTGTAGGCATTCCTCTTGAAACGCTTATTTTTGCTCATAAAGATGAACTGCCTTCGGTATTGAGTGGAAAAATAAAACGAAATGGCTTATTGAAGAGAAAAGAGAAAAGCGCATTTTATTTCAATAAGACAGGAATATGCGTATTTACTTCAAAAGATGTTGATGCCATCACTGATTATCTTGAATCGGGCAAGAAGCAAACTATTAAAGAAATTTCAGGACGATGTGCAAGCCAGGGTACTGTTATTGGAAGGATCAGAATTGTCAGAAGTCTAAATCAGATTAATTCTATTAGGAGAGGTGAGATACTAGTCACTGGCATGACCACTCCGGAGTATCTAGTAGCCATGAAAAAGGCATCAGCGATTATAACCGATGAAGGAGGGATTACTTGTCATGCAGCCATTGTTTCACGCGAACTTGGCATCCCCTGTATTGTCGGGACAAGAAATGCAACATCAATTCTGAATGATGGTGATTTGGTTGAACTGCATGCAGGCAATGGTGTGATTAAGATTCTGAAGAGTGAGAGGTAAGAATGATAAGAAGCATTGCGTGGAATAATAAAAAGAATTCTTACTCTTCTCTCATGCCCTGAAAAGCCAATAAATCCTCAGTGGTCAATTTCATCTTCTTCTTGATCTTTTCTTCCACAGAAATCTTTTTCTCTTCAAGAGCCTTTTCTTTTTTCTTTTCAGAATCCTTCTTTTTAACCTGTTTTTCTTTGTCTACTTCACCGCTCAGCTCTCTGATCTCGGTGAGTTTTTGTCGAATGGTATTATTGAGTTCAGTGTATTTTTTCTTGTATTCAATGAAATTCTTGAATGCATCTTCTTCTTTTTTCTTGAGCGTTTCGATCTCCTTGGATGCTTCAAGAACAGTTTCGTGCATCTGTTGGCTCTCTTTTGCCTGGTTCTGCACTTTGCGGTGTGACTCCTGTGCTGCCCGTTTTTTCTCGTCAATATCTTTTGACAAATCAGTGATGGATTTCACCACACTGGAGACCGATTGTGCTTCATTGAGCTTCTTTTTGAGCTCCTTGATGGTCTTCATGATCTTTTTCTCCTTATCAAAAGACATGGGCTCGGTTTCCATCTTGAACTCTAAGCTAGAAATCTGCTTAAGTATCTTGGTTGGATCATCAATGTTATGTTTCTTAAGAACCTGGTCGCGCTCTTTTTCCAGACCTTTAATTTGTGAGACGACTTTCTTCACTTCCTGATTTTTCTGGTCGCGCTCAATCTTTTTTTGCTTTACTCCAGAAGTAAGAGAGTTCCTCTCTTTGCGCTTTTGCTTAATTTCGTCTATAAGGCTAGAAATACTCTTGGACAGCTCGGTTTTCTCGTTAAAGAAGGATTCCTTCTTTTCATTGATCGCAGTAAGTTCTACCTGAAGTTGTGAAATTTCTTTCTTTTTTTCAGATATTTTACTGAATAAATCGTTCTTCTCCTGGGCTGTCGGCATAATGTGTCACGTGTTGTACAATAATAAAATAGGTTAAAAAAAGATAAAAAAATTAACCGAATAGAGCGCCTAATCCTGCAGCGGCCTGCTCGTTAGACTTCTCTTCTTCTTTTGCTTTCTTCTCATCCGCTTTCTTGTCCTCTGCCTTAGAGTCTCCTCCTTGGTCAGCTGGAGCAGCGGCTGGAGCAGCAACAGCAACGGAAGCCTTTTCGATTGCCTCGTCAATATTTACTCCTTCAAGGCTCGCAACAAGCGCTTTGATTCGTGCATCATCTGCAGCAACTCCTGCAGCTTCAAGCACCTTCTTAACGGTTGCCTCATCAACTTTACCACCCGCCTTGTGGATTAACATTGCAGCATAAATGTATTCCATTTTTCATACCTCCATAAGTATTATTTATTCGATATTTGCAGTCTGTTTTACGCCCTGGGACTGCACGTGGGCCTTTGCTAATAGGTCACCAATGATTCCTGGCTCTAAAAGAGCGGTTTCCACACCAAGAGATTTGGACTCTCTTTGTGCCTTGGTTATGAGATCACTGATCGTGTCTTTGGTTGGATATGCAGCTTCCATAGCAAGATTTCTTGCCCAGGTTGCTGCCTGTGTAAGGTCAGCAAGGAACTGATCCTCGTCAATATCCAATACTTTTCGTGTATAAATCGTTCCGTCTTCATAGACTGCAGTAATGTCAAGGCCGATTTCCATAGGCTCGATCCCAAGCCTGGTCAGAAGTCCTGCTGCAAGAGCAGATACTTCTTCACCTTCCTTGATAACGACCGCATCTTCTTTGATTGCAAGCTTTCCGTTTTCCACACCGGTTTTAATACCAATGCTTCCCAGCTCTCCAATGATCGGACCTGGAAGGAATGATGTTGGCCCTGCTTTTACTTCAATATCCTTTGGAGCGATTTGTCCTGCTTTTGCAGGTGCTGGTGATTTGGACTGTTTAATGATTTTGTAAATGGAAAACGGATTTTCCTTTGTGAATAGTAATGCTGGCATTCCTTTGAGGTGCTCATAGAGCTTCATGATGCCTTGTTTTGATTTTTCTGCTTCTTCGAAGGCAACTTTCATCAGTCGCCGCTTGGTCATGGTCATCTGTGCTTTTCCGCGCAGCTTTGACCTCATAGTCTGAAGCGCAGGCGCCGGAAGATCCTCAAGATTGACCGCACCAACGATAGGATACTCTACTAATTGCTTGACTAGGTCTGCTACAACATCCTTTTTGTATTGTGCAACATGAGCCATTTTAGTTCGTCTCCTCTGCAACTGGTTGATTAGTATCTGCTGTTGGTTCTTCTGCAGGCTTTTCTTCTTTCACTTCAGCTTTTTTAGGTTTCTTTTGCTCTTCCTGGCTCTGAGTTTCCTCTTCGCCACCGATTAACTGAGCTTTGCCCATGGTAAGCTTGAGATATGCATTCTTGATATTGTTCTTCTCGTTAGGAAGTGCATGAATGAGCGCATTATAAATCGTTAGAATGTTATCAATAGTTTTTTCTTCGTCAAGATCATCTGTTGCCACAAATACCTGATAGAGCGGGTTGGTATCAACCTTGACTCGCACGGTTTTCTGCAGTTTTTCTGCTACTGCCTGCAAATTTGCATTAGGAGGTACTACGCATCCTGCTTTTGGGTTTGGCATCTTCGCTCTTGGTCCTAATACTTTACCGAATGCTGCTGCTACCTTGGGCATGATGGTTGCCTGTGCAACGAAGAACTGGTGTTCTTTTGCTAATTTTTTGATTGCTTTTTTATCGTATTTAGAAAAATCCGTTTCAGGAATCGCAGTGTCAAAGTGCTGTTTTGCCTGATCGAGCAATTCCGGGCCTACTAATCCGCAGATTTTTGTCTTTTTGCCCCTCTCGAAATGAAGCTGTGCATACACATCCACTTTGTTGTCCTGTTTTTTCAGGTCAATTGCCTGCAAATTGACAATAAGCTCGATGCTTTGCTTGAAATTCCTTTTAGGAGAAGTCTCTTTAATAACTTTGAGTGCCTGTGCAATATGTTTTTTGTCCATTTTTACCTACCCTACTAGCCTCTCAGAGGTTAGTTTGCGGGAATACTGTTGTATGGGAGTAAGAAGGGCTTTTTAAAGGTAACGGTGGCGGGTGCTGTCGCAGTTTCGGGACGTGATTGAAGGTGACTTTTTTAAACAGATTGCTTATTTGTACTTTTCCTACTTTTAATCTTTTTTATCATATTTATCTTATTCAATTATATGATAAATAATGTTCAATATTTTCTCAAATAAAAAATAATGGAAAAATATTTATGGAAGAAAAGACGTGCCTCCTATTCAGGTAATTCAAATGAATATAGTTCTGATAATCTGGAAAATTAAGAAAGACAAAGAAAAAGCTTTTCTAAAAAAATGGAAACAGATGGGTAGGTTCGAAAAAGCTGGCTTATTTCGTGAGTTTTTGTCAAAAGTTGGAGAGGAGTTAGATTATAAGTATAGAACATGGCATCTTACAAATCCCAATTATATCACGTACATTAATGTTGGGATATGGAGGAGTATGAAAGATTTTGAAGAAGCAATAGGACAATATATGAATGAAAAAAACCCAATCTATGATTTTGAGTATGAGAGAAGGGAAAGAAGAATTTTGGATGAAGTTGCCTTAGATAGGGAAGGCTTGTTCAAGTTACCAAAATCAAAAGTTTAGACTATTTACTATGGATAATGAATACTTGAAAAGAATTGCAGAAGCACTCGAAAAAATTGCAGATACTATCGATTCTAGTTCAACAGAAAAAAAGGATGTCCAAACACTGAAGGAAAGTGAGGATGAACTTATTGAACAGATGACTGAGTATGCAAAGAAGTACAAAACAGAAGATCAGTTTATTGATTCTTTAGAACTATCTGAATCATTTTTGGATTCAATAGGATATGATTCCGATTTGCTAGATATCCCTAGTCAAAGAAAAATGGACATAGTTGAAAATGCTGTTGACATGAATATTCGTGAATTTTTTCGAGAAAAAGAGAAAGAAGATATTGAAGAACAAAAGGCAAAGCTCCCTGAAGCCATTGAGAAATGTAAAAGATGGGCGGAGGAGAATGGTCTTAAAAAACTTACTAAGTCAGACATAGGGTTGTTTATTTCGGAAAATGAGTATGATTTTAATTATGCAGTCAAAGACCTGCTCTATGGCAAGGTTAATTTTGAATTGAAAAAGAAGTAAGGGTGATGACCTGATGGAAATGGCAAAGTACAATGAAATGATAGAAAAGGAAAACGAAGAAACAGATAAAGAGAATAAGCAAATCGACCAAGAGAACAAGCTGTGGGATGAGCTTATTGTGATAGAAAAGGAAGCATCTGAAAAGAGGATTGAAGTGCTGAAAAGGATGAGAGATATGCACAAATGAAAAAGGATTCGAAACAGCTAATTCTATTCTTCAACTTTAATTCCATACTACCGTAAGGAAATCAAGAAAACGTTTAAGCGGTAGGCTTCCATTCTTTGACTCTGCCTGTTTTGATATCTTCAAGACCTCTTACTAGTGAAACCAATAAATCTTTGTCTACTTCCGATCCCTTTTTGAGCTTTTCATACTCCTTTTTTGATATCGTCACTGTTTCCATAAGAAAGACACATACTTCTAAGTATATAAAATTACCTATCCTTAGGGCTCTGCACATAAAGTATTTAATATTGTGAATCCCATATTGAATTGTGAAGCCTCAAAAAAAATGCGTTATCTGTGGTAGGTCCATCCGTAATGGCAGAAAGTACTGCTTTGAACACAGAAATGTAAGGCAATATCCCTTGTGGAATAAACTGTTTTCACTTCCTTTCTTACTGTGCTTACTAATCATATTGATTACAAGTAATTTCTACTGGGCACTATACTTTTTACTTGGTAGCTTTGTAATCATGTCCTTAATAAGAATCTATTACTTAAACTTCAGGAAGAAGAAATGAACCTTTAATTCACACAATAGCTTTGTTGCTTCTTCTTTTACAGGGCACTTTTTCTCATCACAACACCCGCTTACCCAAATGAAAGATATATCCTGCACTCACGAAACAGAGAAGAGACATCAGTATGAATAGCGTATTAAAACCGAAAGAGGTGACTATTAAACCTCCTATTACGGACCCGACGGCAACTGCAAAATAATTCATGGACTCCCAGGCGCCCCATTCCCTTCCTGCTTTTTTCTTGGTAATATGCTTTGAGAAGAGTGCATCAAAAGCTGGCGAATAGAACGCCTCTGCAAAGCCAATAACAACCTGAACACCAAAGAGGAACCAGATAGAATCTACAAGCGTATAGAGAAAAAAACCTATCCCCATCACAATGTATCCCCAGGCAACAATGATCTCATCTCTTTTGCTTTTGTCTGCATATTTTCCTGCGATTAAGGTTGTGATTCCTGCTGCCAGGGCAAAAAACCCGCCTGTTAAACTGGCATCTAATAAGTTGCCGCCAATTTCTTCCACAAAGAGTGCATAAATAGGGCCAAGCATAGCTCCTGCTAGTAACACTAGCCCATTCGTTACTAAGAGAATGCGCAATGCTTTATTGAACAGAAATCTCCCCATATAATTATCTTCTTAGAGAGATATATAAATTATTTGCTGGAAAGAGCAGTTACTTAAACAGCTTTCTGTCATACTTATAAGAGAAGATAAGGGCAATAAATCCTACCAAAGCAAAGGCATATTGACTATCTCCAGCCATAAAGTGTGCGAGCAATGCTAAAATCAACATATAGAAAAATCCTGCATATGCCATATTTTTGAGAAGCGTTGATTTTTTAGTAAGAATTGCCGTTACTCCAAGGATTTTTGCTGTTGCTGAGAAATAAATAAGATAAGTGGGATAGCCTAATCCAATGTATGCTTCTTTTGCCATTTCATGGTTAAAAATATACATTGCTGCTGAAAAGAGCATTATTGCACAGAGCAGTCCAGTTGAAATCCAGTAAATGAGGTTGTCTTTTTTCATGTGGAGCGATTTCTTTTTATTTCCCCTTCTTTTGTAGTGTCCAGAGGGTATCCTGATCTCTCAGAAGATACAGCGCAATATATCCTGCTAACAGAGGGATAGCTGCGATGAATAAGTGATTTTGTCCAAAGGGATCAAGCAACTGCTTATAGGTTGAGAGTGTAGATACACCGTGTAAAATCACTCCCAGACCATAGATTGATCGCTTCCAGAGTCCTGCTGCAAAGACAATACTGAAGATGATTTCCAGGGCACCAAGGGCATACGAGAGATCAACAGAAATAGGAATCTTATAGAAAAACGAGAATATTTTGACGGTACTCTCCGGTGCAACTATCTTGTCAATGCCCCAGAGTAAGAAAAGTGACGCTAGGCCAATTCTAAGAATGAATAATCCGAGTTTATGATGTTTGTTCATAAGATGGTTTAGACTGAATTAGTATAAATAAGTTATGCCTACAAGCCCCTTACCCAACTACAACCTTATTGTCTACAAAATCACTATAGGGCAGCTCACCGAAATCACAATTACTACAGGTTAAATCTAAACTGACTACGTCAGCGCCTTCTGACTTGTATCTTCGGGGTGCATCAGGCAGGTAGGCCTGAATATAGACGTGACCGGGGATAAAGACAAACCGGGTGGGAATGCCTATTGCCTGCAAAAGGTTTGCCGCTAAAACAGATGCATCATCGCAGTCTCCCCCCTGCACAGATAAGGATTCCCGGGCAGTTTTTACATATTCATATGCTGCAGGATCGGAGACATACTGAAAATTATCCCGTACAAAGTAATAGATTGCTTTGGCATAGCAAATCCTGTTTCCCTCACAGCTTAAGGCCACGATTTTATCTGCGATCTGCTTGATTTGCGGATCATTGGGTTGGATGTATTTGAGATAGTCTGATCGTGAGTCCAGAGTGATGTTTGGCCTGGAAAGTTCAAGGGTATCAGGGACGACTTCTTCAATGATCGGGATATATCGGGGTTCAGGATCTACTTTGATCGCCTGAGAAGGAAAAAACCAGACTACCAGTAAGAGAATAAGAAATAATCCAAGAATGTATCTTAGTGGCCCTCTCCACCAGGGATCCTCTTCTGGGATTAATTCTTCTTCAGATAATTCTCGCTCTTGCATGTGGCAATGATATTGAGCCAGTTTATATGTGTTTGGAGCGTTAGAGGGATTCGTGAAGTAATGATGCTAACAAAAATGCTAGTGCAGTAGATAGATAATATTTATATACTCGCCTCGACTCTGTATCTGCTATTCAGGGGTATAGCATGACACATTTATTAGAGAGTATTAAATCATCTAAAGATATTAAGGTTTTGACCAAACAGCAGCTGCATCTTCTTGCAGATGAGATCAGAGAAGAAGTAATCAATACGGTTTCTTCGAACGGAGGGCACCTTGGGCCTAATTTAGGGGTAACCGAGCTTGCGATTGCTCTCCATTATGTGTTTGATTCTCCTAAGGATAAGATCATCTGGGATGTGGGCCATCAGAGTTATCCGCATAAACTGCTCACCGGAAGAAAGACTCAGTTTAAGTCTCTGAGGAAACATGGTGGAATTTCCGGTTATCCGAAAATAGCCGAGTCCGAGCATGATGCTTTCGGTACAGGCCATAGCTCCACCTCGATCTCTGCAGCCCTGGGAATGGCGATTGCCCGCGACCTGAAAAAAGAGAATCATAACATTATCGCAGTTATAGGAGATGGGGCACTCACCGGGGGCATGTCTTTTGAAGCACTGAACCAGGCAGGACATTTACAGAAAAACCTGATCATTATTCTTAATGATAACCAGATGTCCATCAGTGAAAATGTCGGAGCATTATCATCCTATCTTTCTAATATCGTCAAGAATCCAAAATACAGTGAGATTCGAAATACCGTGCGAGATGCTATCATGAAACTGCCGGGTATTGGAGAGAAGGCTGCTGATACGGTTGGGCATATGGAAGACCTATTGCGCTCCATGTCTAAATCGGGAATGTTTTTCAAGGCTCTGGGACTCAAGTATTTTGGACCTATTGATGGGCATGATCTTGAAGGTATGATAAAGGCACTTCGAAATATCAAGACTATTGACGGGCCATTATTATTGCATGTTGTAACCAAGAAAGGAAAAGGATATGATCATGCAGAGCAGAACAAAGAAAAATATCATGGAGTCTCGCCTTTTAACATATCAAGCGGTGAGAACCTTAGCAAGAGCACGGTGATGAGCTATACCGGCGCTTTTACCCGTGCAATGATTAAGCTTGCAGAACAGGACAAGCGTATCGTTGGGCTTACGGCCGCAATGCCGAAAGGAACCGGCCTTGATGCATTCGGGAAACAGTTTCCTGAGCGGTTTTTTGATGTGGGAATTGCCGAGCAGCACTGTGTTACCCTTGCTGCAGGACTTGCTAAATCAGGAATGAAGCCTGTTGCTGCAATCTATTCTACATTCTTACAAAGAGGATACGATCAGGTTATTCATGATGTGTGTGTTCAGAATTTGGATGTGACGTTTTGCCTTGATAGAGCTGGAATTGTTGGCGAGGATGGCCCTACCCAGCATGGAGTTTTTGATTTATCGTTTCTCTCAGCAGTCCCCAACATGGTTGTGATGGCTCCAAAGGATGAGAACGAGCTGGGGCATATGCTCAAAACTGCAATCGATCATCGCGGGCCTGCATCGCTTCGCTACCCTCGAGGGTCAGGCATTGGGGTTGCTATACAAAACCCATATCATAGCATTGAGATAGGGACCTCAGAGTTAGTCCAAAAAGGATCAGATGTTTCCTTGATTGGAATTGGCTCTTGTGTACCCACCATTGAGAGTGCAGCCAAACTGCTGGAGTCCAGGAACATTAATGCAGAGATTATTAATGCGCGATTCATGAAGCCGCTTGATGAGAGAGCGATCATTAAATCCATCAAAAAGACGGGAAGGGTGGTCACTGTTGAGGAAAATGTCATCCAGGGTGGGTTTGGGTCAGCGGTCTCGCAGCTCTTAATTGATAAAGGGATTAATGCGGACATCAAGTGCATCGGTGTTCCCGATTCTTTTGTAGAACAGGGCCCTGCGTCCATGCTTCGCAAGCGCATAGGCCTTAACCCAGAGAATATTGCACAGAGTGCGCAGCAGTTAGTCAAATGAAATCATTTTCTCTTCTGGGGAGTACGGGAAGTGTTGGAAAGCAGGCATTAGATGTCGTACGCGCTCATTCTGCTGACTTTTCTGTGGAAGGCCTTGCCTGCTATTCTCATATTGAGCTTCTGAAGAAACAGATTGCAGAATTCTCACCTCAAGTTGTTGCAGTTTATGATGAGCAGAAAGCAGAAGAGTTGTCTTCTCAGGTTGATATTGACGTTCTTAGCGGTATGAGTGGATTAGTGGAGATTGCGCAGCTTGAATCTTCAGATACTCTGCTTAATAGCCTGATAGGCAGTATTGGTATTGTCCCGACCGTGGAGGCGATCAAGGCAAAAAAGAATATCGCACTTGCTAATAAAGAAACATTGGTGAGTGCAGGTGAAATTGTCATGAGGCTTGCTCAGAAAAATAGTGTGCAGATCATGCCGATTGATTCCGAGCATAGTGCGGTTTTTCAGTGCCTTAATGGTGAGCGAAGAGAGGATATTCATAAAATTGTTTTGACCTGCTCTGGTGGCCCATTTCGTGAGCAAAGGGATTTGTCTACAGTAACAAAAGAGCAGGCGCTCAAGCACCCTAGCTGGAATATGGGTAAAAAGATTACGATTGATTCTGCAACATTGATGAATAAGGGGCTTGAAGTTATTGAAGCAAAAATGCTTTTTGGTGTGGACTATGATGATATTGATGTTGTTATTCACCCACAGAGCACGGTGCATTCATTGGTTGAGTTCAAAGACAAGTCTGTCATGGCGCACATGGGACCTGCTGATATGCGCATTCCTATCCAGTATGCGCTTAGCTACCCTTCCCGATTTGCACATGCTGCTTCCTCGCTTGATCTATCTTCAATTGGGTCGCTTCATTTTTCTTCTCCTGATCTTGATCGGTTTCCGTGTTTAACCTATGCCTATGATGCCGGAAAGCAAGGAGGATCCCTGCCCTGCGTTATGAATGCTGCAAATGAGGTTGCGGTGAATAAATTTCTTAATGACGAAATCCAGTTTCTTGATATCGCAAGATTCATAAAGGAGAAGATGGAGAATCATACTCTTATAAAAAATCCGGAGCTGGATGAACTCCTGGACATCGACAAGAGGATAAAAAATGAGTAATTATGCGCTAATCACTGCAGCCGGCGTTGGGAAGAGAATGCAGGGGCAAATGAATAAAATATTCATGCTGCTCGATGAAGAGCCTATCATTACCCGCACAATCAATATCTTTCATTCCTGCGATGCTATTGATCGCATTATTATCATTGCACGTGATGAGGATAAAGATGAGCTTAAGCGCATTGTGGAGAAGAATTCTTTTTCTAAAGTAAAAAAAATCGTTATCGGCGGTGAGAAGCGGCAGAATTCTGTGCATAATGGCCTGTTATCGATTGATGATGCTAAGGCAGATGATGTGGTATTGATTCATAATGGAGTAAATCCGTTTGTGGATGAGAAAACAATTAATGAATGTATCGAAGCAACAAAAAAGTATGAGGCTGCCGTGGTTGGCTTTCGGGCCCGTGACACTATTAAGGAAGTTGATGAGAAGGGATTTGTTTCTCAAACGCTGGATCGTGATAAGCTCTGGCAGGTGCAAACCCCTCAGTGCGTTCGCTATGGGACTGCAATGCGGGCATTCAAGAAAGCCTTTGATGAAGAGTTTTATGGTACAGACGATACTATGCTCATTGAACGGCTGGGAAAGAAAGTAAAGATGATTGAGTGTCCGTATGAAAATATTAAGATCACGCTTCCTAATGATTTAGAATTTGCTAATCGATTGCTTAGGGATTCACATATTGGCTTTGGCATGGACAGTCATCGGTTCGAAAAGGAAGAAGGAAAGAAACTCATCATTGCCGGCATTGAATTTGAAGGGAAGGGGTTCCATGCCAACTCTGATGGAGATATTGTACTGCATGCACTCTTTAATGCTATTTCAGAGGGCATAGGTGATCATGCACTAAGCTATTATGCTGACGAAATGTGTGAGAAGGGGATAACTGATAGCAAGGAGTATCTCAAGGTTATTTTGAAGAATATGAATGATCGAGGATATGCTTTGGGCAATATTGCTGTCATGCTTGAGGGAAAGATTCCTAAGATTCTTCCTAAGGAAGATGAGATGAAAGCAAGCCTGGATGAAATATTACGTATTGGAAAAGAGAATATTGGTATTGCGGCAACCTCAGGCGAGGGGCTTTCTGCCTTTGGTAAAGGGCATGGGATGCAGTGTTTTTGCGTGGTTACGCTTAATAAGAAGTAGAAGAAATAGATACATTATTATACTTTATTTCTTAGATATATGTTATGAAAAAGAGGTTTGTTCTTGTTTTGCTTGTGGTCTTACTAGTTGGATGCACTGCCGAGGTGCAGGATTCTCCTTCGGATGATAGAATTGAAGCATCACCTGTTGAGGAGGAGGTTGTAGAGGAATTAGTTGAAGAAGAACAACCAGAGGAAAGTGCTTCTGATGCAGTCCAGCCCGATGAAGAAAAAATAGAGGAGCGTGAGGAAGAAAAAGCAAAGCCACAGGAAGAGATACAAGAGAGCGTTCTTGCTGAGGAAACGGTTCCTGAAGTGAAAAAAGCGCCTCTCACCATCAATGGGAAAACCCTGGAGCAGAGACTGGATGATGCGTATGATAATTTACATGAGTCCGGTTCATCAAAAAAGATCGAAAAGGATTTTCCGGATGTGGAATTAGTGTATACAGATAATGGCGAGAATACGCCATTTCCCTCTGAGATTCTTCCTTTTCATTATTATTATAGTGAAGAAGCCGACAAAACATTTAACCTGTGCGGCGTAGGAAGGTCTGTGTTTATTTGTGACGGAAAGCTTGAGCGCGTTCTCTCCAGGGAAGATATTGATTCAGGTCGTTGTGAAGTGACGGAAGAATATGATATGGATCCCAGATTAAAATAACAAAAATTTGCTCAATATTTATAAGAATACACCATGAAGCGCAAAGTTATTGTTAATGATCTGATGCAAAAGGGATATGAGTATTTCATAATAGAGCCTGCGGGTAAGAATTTTGATAAAGAATTCAAACCAGATTTGTCACCGAAACAAATGCTCTCGATGGGTATTTTTGGGGGCAAGTACATGACCGATTGTAAAGCTGAATTTCCACCGGACTGGTTTTCAGGGGCAAAACTTTGTCATGAGAAACATGATGCTTCTTTGAACTACTTTGGAATAAACGCATCCAAGCCACTAAGTTATTGGAAAGAGAAAGGCTGGATCTATTATGAAGACCCAAGGGGATGGTTTCAGTGGTACTGCAGGTATTATATGGGGAGGCGCTGCGCTGATGATGCCCGGCAGATCAAACGATGGAAGGCAATGAAGCGTCATATTGCTCAAGTACAAAAGAACTGTGAGAAGGGAGCAGTGGATTGCAGGCGAAGGCAGCGGCAGGCTCTGCTGCACTGGGCGTATGATAGCAGGAAGTATTGATTGCTGCTGAGAAAAAATTAATTCTTACTGCACCCTTCATGCAGCTTTTTTATTCAATTCTATTTGCGCCAGAATCATACCAATCGGCAGGAAAAGAATCATCAGCAGGCACACTCCGAAAACAGGCGCTCCTGTGAGTTCGTTCAATGCTTTGCTGTATTTATAGTAGTAGTAAAGACCTACAACGATATTTATTATAGGGATAAAAATGAGTAGTAATAGCAGTGGATTGGGAGCTGATTTCGTGTTTTGCCTCAGTTCAATGGTAGTGAAGATCATCCAAAAAACTGCATAGATTCCAAACGTGATCAAAGTAAACAGCAGAACTAAAAGAGGATTTCGCTTCTTGATACCCTGGACCTGCTTGGCATCAATGGGCTTATCTGATAATTCAGCAGCGGACCCGTTTTGGTTTGCTTCTTTGATAGCCTCATCAACAATCGGTGCTGCATATCCCTGGTTTACGAGAGCATCCCGGATTTGTTTTGGTTTATAGCCCTGTGATTCCATCTTTTGGATGTAATCAATGATTTGCTGGCTGACCATATCAGCGTTTTTTTGTGTCAAGAGTATATAAATATTGTGTATTAAGAGGCTCTGCTGAAAATCTTCGCTAGCGCTTTGATTAGCATGTCAGAGCGCGACAGACTATCTTGCTTAGCGCTCTGAGCACCCAAAATTGCTATGCAATTTTGTTGGCTGTAAAATCCTTTCTTGTTTATCAAAGAGCTCTGACATCTCCGAAGGTCATGGAAAGCGACAGACTAGCCATACTGCTTTCCAGGACTCCTGGAAATCTTTGATTTCCATGAGAGCCAACCCTCTGTCAGCTTGATACTCGTCACAGATTGGATTTTTCCCTAGGCTGCTAATGACATTTTCAACAGAGCCGTATTAAGAAGCAAGGATGTTATACCAAAGATATTTAAATTACAGATGCCACAGGTATCGTATGGCATTGGTTCCGTTTTCAAATTCAATAGAGTCGTCAATTATTTTAGTTACGTTTATTGTCTTCCTGGTTATATTATTTGTTATTTTCTGGGGAAAAGTAAAAAAGAAAAAAGGCAAGAAATAATTAGTGCTCTTTCTTTAGCGGTTGATGAATTCCAAAAGAGTTCCCTTCTGTGTCTAAAAAATATCCCTGCCAGGCCATGCCCCTATATTGAATTTTGGCATGGCGATTTTACCGCCTGCTACCTGGATTTCGAAGTGTATTACTCTGTTCACTTTACATCCCAAGGAATTTCATTACTTCATAGACAACGAATGCCGGCCAAAGTAATGCTTTGAAGATGCCGATGAATCCATCCCAAAAGCTTGTTGCTGTGGAGATATAATAAACTAATGCTCCTAGCAATCCCAAGCAATAAACTGCGCTTCCTCCTTCGCAGGATTTGCATTTTATTTTTTTTGTCATAGTGTGTCACCTCAAGTGTAATAGGTATGCTTGCTTTTTATCGTTTTTATAATTTTTGAGGGCTTCTCATCATTTATGGGAAAGAAAGAGAGGCTTTATAAAGGATGCACGGTTATTAGGCATATAATCAGTACATAACACTCTTGTCTTGCAATGTGCATTTCATCAACTCAAGTTTGGCTTTTTCTGATTACACCAGTGGCGTAAAGGGAGATAGAATGGTAGACTATAAAATTGTGAAATACTGTAGATTATGCAAAGAGCGTTTTGTTGTCAATAAGGGGGATTCAAGAGTGAATTATTGCAATAAATGCCAGATAAAGATGAATAAGGAGGAGGTGGAATGATGAAAGGAACAATTAAATTCTTTAACAGCACGAAAGGATTTGGCTTTATCTCAGGCGAGGATGGAAAAGAATACTTTGTGCACCTAACCGGACTCAGTGAAGGCGTTACCGTAAATGAAAATGATGCTGTTGAGTTTGATGTTGAGCAGGGCGATCGGGGTCCAAAGGCTGTTAATGTTAAGAAGGAATAGGCCCATGCCTGCAAAGATTCTGTTAGTAATTTTGTTTTTTTAGGTGTTTTCTTTTTTAGTTTGTTTGAGAAAAAGAGACTGATCTTTCTCTAAACTGCTTGGATTATTTTCTGGCGATCTCAGCAATTCGTTTAAAGAGCATAGTAGCAAACCCCCACGCAAGAGGAAGCCAGAGAGGAATACCGAGGAAAGTAGGATTCGTGTATTTCCAGACTCCAAAATGAACACAAATTATTTCTGCAAGTGGCCCCAAAACAGCGCCTGTTACAAAGAAGGGTATATCATTTTTTTTGGGCCATATCTTTATTCCAATAGCTCCAATTACTATAAGCAGAAGCGATAGGAGGAAGTTATTGGTGTAAGACAGTGCTATTGCAAAAATGCCTGCAAAGAAAAGCGTGATAGTGAAAAACAACTCTTTTAGTGAATTTTTGCTCATTGCCATGGCAAAACTAGAGGGCTTGCTTTTATATAATCTTTGATCAAGTAGGAGGATGGATTTAAGAATTGCTCTAATCACTCTAGGTATTTGGTCGTATCCAGAAATTTAGTTCTGCCATTGCTATTTATTCCGTCTGAGATTCATTTTCTTCAAAAATACCTTTAGCAAGATTTTTATAATAGAGTGGGCCATTGTGCAGGAATGAAGTTATCAACAAGGGTACTGTCTATAACGCTTGCTCTGAGTATCAGTTTTACTCTTCTTGTTCTTGGCCTTATCCTGCAGTATGTGAGCACTGTTTCTGTAGCGACGCAGTATTCAGAGGAAATCCAGCCTGCCCGAGAGGTTATTGAGCATCTTCTTACGACTATCTATTCTGATTTTTTGCTTGTTGAAGAGTATTTGCTCGTTACTGATTATATTGCGTTAACTGATTACGATGGCAGACTGCAACACTCGCAGGAGCAATGTGAGCAGCTTACTGAAGAAGTAGACGATCTTATTACTTTAGAGGCGATTACTGATGAGAAAGCAGTGGAGAGCTATGAGACTGCTATCGTGGTGTATGGCTCCTGGCAGCGCTCCAGAGACAGACTACTTTCACTACACAAAGAGCAAGTGGTGACAAAGACTGCAGCTTCCTCAACGATTCAGTCAGAAAAAGAGCGATTCATTTCCCTTATGCAGAATGCAACGAGCCATTTTTCCAATAGTTTAGAGCAAATTACCAGGCAGGATAAAGAGCTGCAAGAGAGACTCGCTCAAAAAACAAAGCTTACTCAAATGCTTCTTATCATTATTCTTCTGGTTTTTATTGTGATGAGTTTTTTTGCATCTTACCTGCTCACAAAGAAGATCACAAAGCCTCTGGACGAGATGAGCAGAACCTCTATTTCTTTTACAAAGGGAAATTATTCAGCGCGGGTTGCGGAGTCAAGCAAGGTGGCTGAACTTTCTGCCCTGCAAAAACAAATAAATCGTGTGTATGAACTTGTTGATAGTACCTTTAAAACGAAGGATGAAAAGCAAAGGGCGTCAACGAAGCTTCTTCCTGCTCAGTATAAAGAAATTCTTGACTTCATCAAAGACTCAAATCTGAAGGGAGTAACCATTACGATCAAAGATGTAAAGAAGAAGTTTTCATTAACACACCCTACGGCAATTTCCCGCCTGCGCTATCTGGAGCAGAATCAATACATTGGCATGAAAAAAGAGGGGAGAAATAAGTACATTTATGAGCTTTAGAGAGGTGTTTTTCACTATTCTTTCACTATTTTTTGACTGTACTTATAAAGGAAGCACAACCCAGCACAGAGATCAACACAAGGGGTGATGTAAGAGATGAACAAAAAAACAGTATTGATGGTTCTTAGCATGGTATCTGTGCTTATTGTTTTTGGATGCACGCAAGGAACTGGCGATCAGGAATTAGTAGAAAGAACATCCAGCCAAAAGGTAGAGCTGAAGGCTGCGCCGTCATTTACAGTAGAGACCGTTGAAGGCAGAACCGTGAGTACGAAAGAGTATAAAGAAGAAGGCAAGCCAATGATTCTTTATTTTATGGCCTCCACCTGCAGTACCTGCGCAAAAAACTGGAAGAACATTGATGAAGTGTATCCGGAGTATAAGGGTAAAGTGGACTTAGTTGCTGTTTCCGTGGATCCCACTGATGATGTAGCGCTTCTCAAGAAATTAGCTGATGAGAGGGGTTTTACGTTTGAGACCGTACCAGGTAATCCTCGCCTTGCAGTGGATTATGAGGTGAAGAAGCAGACCGCTAAATTCGCGATTGATAAGAATGGCAACATTGTATCGCGCCATGATGGGCTTCTCACGCCGCAAGAATGGAAGGAGCTTTTTGAGAGTGTGTTATAAGAGGAGATGACCATGGTAGATACTGCACTTCTCAGTTTTTCTTTTTTTCAGGGGGTTTTTGCTTTTTTTGCCCCCTGTGCTGTTTCCCTGCTTCCGGGGTATCTTTCGGCTTTTGTTACTAAAGGTATTTCTAATCATCATAAGCTTCATTTGCTTAAGCGCGCACTCGTTTTTGCTTTTTGCACTATTTTAGGAATTGCAACGATCTATGGTATTGCTACCGCATTTATCCTGCTCTTTAGAGAGTTTATTAAATCAGCTATCGTCTATATTGGAATTGGACTAGGGGTAGCAATTATTGTTGTAGGAATTTTTATGCTGTTTAATAAGCCGCTTTCGTTTTCCTTTCATTCCCCTTTATTGAGATCAAATAGCCAGCTTATTGAATCCTATCTCTTTGGGATTACGTATGGCATAGGTGTTTTAGGGTGTTTGTTTCCTTTCTTTTTGGCGGTGGCTGTGTCTGCTTTGCAATCGCCGAGCGTTTCTGAGGCTCTTTTATATTTAGGTACCTACGTGTTTGGAATGAGTTTGCTGATGGTGGTGTTTTACATACTCGCTCAGTTCGCGCGGGAATTTTTGCAGACATCGCTTACCCGGTTTTTACCGTATTTGAATAGGGTAGGAGGAGTGCTGGTGATTTTAGCCGGAGTGTATATTATCTGGTATCAGAGTGCGTTGTTGTGAGGCGAATAACAAATTAGAAGCAGAATCCCTTTTGTAGTCAACTGCAATAATCTTTAAATAGGAACCCTCACTCTACTTAAAAATATGAAAGCATATGACATAGCTACCATTAAAAATCATGATGTGCCTGAGCATTCAATCAAAAACTCTCTTAAAGCAGTTCAGGTATTCATGGAATATGTGGCAGAAACAGATAACCCCATTGTCAAAGGATTAGTTTCGATGATGGCTGAAGAGATACAACACCAGAGATTAGATGGGAGAGTATATTTGGGGAGCAATTCTATAGATTTAGCCGAGTGTGCTAATGATTCTAAGTATTTATTATCTAGAGTATTACTTGATCGCTCTTCTCATGGAACTCCTCCAGGTTATGTTGAACCTCAACTTGAGAATACTGCTTGGGACATTGCTACAGTAGAAGGCGGAAGAGATTCTCTTCAGAATTGGCTTATGGCTGAGAGAAGGTATGTTAAAAGTGGTTTAGAATACCTTGCTAATCTTCAAAAAGAAGCAAAAAGTGTGCAACACAACAAAGCCAATTAGAGAGCGTTCTTGCTCTTTTTTCTTAAAGAACGCAAATTGAATTTCGTGTAATCTTGATGTTTTTAGCGTTTGGGTGAGGAGTGATGAACTTTGATGCTGAGCGGAGTTTTTAACGAAGTTTTCATTGCGATTAATCTGGTTTCTACAATTGAAAACCAAATCTTTTTAAGAAAATCTCTACTTGTTTTTCTTCATGAACATCAAATCCTATGCCAAGATAAACCTCACATTAGACATTCTCAAAAAAAGAGAAGACGGTTATCATGAGATTGCCACGGTGTTTCAGCAGGTGGGTTTATGCGATGAGATTGAGCTGACAAAGATTTCCGAGGGTATTGAAATTGAATGTAATGTCAAAAATATTGCGCATGAGGGGAATCTTGCATACAAGGCTGCAAGATTGGTAAAAGAGAAATATCCCATTACTGAAGGAGTGAAAATTGACCTGGAAAAAACCATCCCTATCGGTGCGGGGCTTTCCGGTGGCTCATCAAATGCTGCTGCGGTTCTGAAAGGAATGAATGAATTGTTTTCCCTCAATCTTTCTTCAAATGAATTAATCGAGTTATCCAAGGAATTAGGAATGGATGTGGCATTCCATATTTTAGGCGGAACCTGCGTGGGAAGAGGAAGGGGTGAAATTTTAGAGAAGGTTGCTGATTTTCCTGCTCACTATGTTGTTATTGTCTATCCTGGGTTTTCGATTAATACCGCGAAGGCCTATGGCGGAATTGATATTGATACTGTCGGCAAAAAAAAGAGTACGGGGAAATTCATTGAAAACTATTCTTTAGATTATCTTCATAATGATTTTGAGCAGAGCATTTTTAAGGAGTACCCAAAATTGGAAGAATTAAAGAAGCAATTAGGCGATCACTCCCTGCTCTCCGGCTCAGGAAGCTGTGTTTTTGGATTATTTGAGAAAGAAGAGGATGCACAAAAGGTATATGAAGAGATAAAGAAAACGTATCCACAAACATTTTTAGCGAGGACTATTAATGGCATTTAAGGAAGAGCTCAAGGAATATCAGAAAAAGATTGATGTTGAATTAGAGAACATCCTGCCGAATAGAAGTGATGATCTTTCTGAGAGTTATATATTCCTCAAGGAGTATATTCTGAGAGGAGGAAAAAGACTACGGCCTATTTTATTGATTAAAGCCTATGGGGCATTAACCAGGGAAAAGAGTGATAAGATCCTTCTTCCCAGTTTATCGGTAGAATTATTCCATTGCTCGACGCTTGCCCATGATGACATCATGGATGAGGATGATCTGCGAAGAAATAAGCCGAGCATGCACAAGCTTTATGAGGAATTTTTTTCTGCTCAATTTAAGGATAAACCATCTAATGGAAGCATTTTTTCTCAGGATTCACTGCGCTTTGCAACTTCAGCGGGGATTATAAAGGGAAATATTATGCTGAGTTTAGGTATCAATTGTATTACCTCTTCTTCCTTTACGGAGAAGGTAAAAAACGAAGCAGTTTCATTGTATTCAGACTCTTATATCAAAGTCAATGAAGGGCAGTTGTTAGATGTGATGAATGAATTTAGAAATCCTATTACAAAAAAGGATTATATTACCATGGCATCACTGAAGACTGCAAATCTGATTGCAAGCTCTTTGGAGATAGGTGCTGTATTTTCTGAGGCTTCAGCTGAAGTAAAGAGCCTTTTTAGAGAATTTGGGATAGCTATCGCTCTTGCGTTCCAATTAAGAGATGATTTGATGGATATTCGATCAGATCTGAAAAAAGGAAATACCCTGGGATCGGATATACGCAAGGGAAAGAAAACCGTGATGATGATTCATGCGCTGGAGCATGCATCAAAAGAGCAAAAGCAGTTTCTTGAATCCATAACCGCTGATGCATCAGATGAAGAGGTGAAAGAAGCCATTGCTCTTTTTGAAGAGTTAGGCAGTATCAAAGAATGTGAGCAACTTGCGGATCAATACCGAGAAAAAGGAAAAGAAATTCTTAAAACACTAAAAGAATATATTTCTGAAGAAGGATTCGGATTTTTCTCAGACCTTTGTGATTACATGACAAAACGAGAAGAATAGATCAGATCCAAGGACTGATTCCGTGATTAGTGCATCAGATGAACTACTACTAAGCAGATGATTGCTGCAAGAACATGAGTTACTACTCCTGGCATGGAATTCTTTGAGAAAGCTGGAGTTTTTATATTTAGTGAATGCTTGAATAGTGTTTAAGCTATAACTCAAAAAATATAAATAGTAAATCTCTCCAAGTTCATTAATGAAATACCTGTTAGTCATTGTTCTCATTTTTTTCATTGTAGGGTGTCAGAACCATAGTATGATAAAGCTTAGTTGTTGCAGCGACTGCATAGATAACTACAATGAATCAAACGGAGAATATTGTATTAATCAAGATTATAGTGATGGCAGTGTTCAAAAACATTGTTCTCTTATTTTTAGAGAACAGAATATGACCCGAGAATCATGTCATGAGAGATGGTATGCTGCTAAGTAGAACTTTTTCTTTAATTGAGCAATCTTACCCAAGATAGTATAATAAAAAAGAGAATAAAATCATAGAAATCGGTCACAAATATCCTACTCCCCCTAAAAGGCGAAGTGTGTAAGGACACTATACCTACAGACCGATTTCTAGGATACCAGAAGACGAGTCGTATCAACGCACTAAAGTACGTAGTATTTCCTCGTCTTCTCCGTATAAAAAAATTTATTCGACAAACATTCCTGCTTTCTTCGGATCGTATTTCCAGTCTTCTGCGATTTTCCCGGTTTTCTTGTAATAGTCTACCAATCGCTTAATTTTGGATTCGGTTAACTGGATTCCGCGCTTTGCCGTCATGTCCTGCTTGTTTGCTTCCTGATGCTTAAGAAGTGCAACATCTTTTTTGATGAGTGCAAGAAGGTCCTCTGGAAGCTCACCAATTAAATCCTTTTCTTTGAGCACATCCGTAATTTTCTTTTTCATTACTACTCGCACATCTGGGATACCGTATGCGTCTCTGAGTACTAATCCAATTTGTGAAGGTGATTTTCCTTCTTTCGCCATTTTAACAATGAGAAGTTCTACTTCTTTTGGCTTGTAGGTAAGCCAGGAATAACTTGTTTTTCCTGAAGGTTTTGTTGAGCCGGATTGCCCTTTCTTTTTTCCGTGCATTCGTGCCATTGTATTTTTTCCTCTGTTTGGTATAGCATATCAAATGATCCATAATGGGAGAACAAGTGATGATGAAAAAGGTTCTCCAGTATGCGCTAGCTTGTGACCGACGCATCTCTCGAATTGGTTTTATATGCAGATCGTAGAAATGCTGATTTGTTTAAAAAGGCTTTGGTTTGATACTTATCAATCATAGATATTTCTTCTATTCCCAATCTCAACTACTACTATAACCAGTTTCCCAGACTTTATGTCGAGAATTGCCCTGAATTTTCCAATTCTTAATCTGAAATAAGGAGAGGAAACTAGTTTTTTAATATGGGCAAAGGGTCTTACTCTGCATCTTTCCAATGAAGATATAATCCTTACCCTATCTTGCTTATTGAGCTTCTTCAAGAATTTCTTAGCTTGTGCTGTAAAAAATAATTCAAACATTATAGCCCAAGCTCCTCTTTGACCTCATCAAGAGAGTAAACTCTCCCTTCCTTAATATCCTGTTCTGCTAATTTAATTCTTTTTTTGGTTTCTTCAGACAGTTCCATTGAATCTTCCAGAGCATCCCAGATAACTTCTTCATATGATTCTTTATCGTATAGTTTTCTTTCCTTTAACTTTGAGAGCAATTCCTGACTTATTTGAATTGTAGTGTATGCCATAACAACTATATAACTAACTATAGTATTTAAAGCTTGTCTTTTCCGCAACACTTTTATACAAAACCCACCAATAAAGGTAAAAAATACCTGTTGGGGGTGTATAGATAATGGGAAATATAGGATTAATTATTGGTGCAGCAGTAGCTCACTTTATTGTGGGGATGCTGTGGTATAGTCCAGTTTTGTTTGGAAATCAGTGGATGAAGGCATCCGGGATCACCAAAAAAGAGATTGACAAAGCAAAGAAGAAAGGCATGGCAATACCGATGGTTATTGCTGCAATCAGTGCATTGGTGATGGCATTTGTTCTTTCAAAGGTTATGTATATGACCGGCTCCAAAGACCCTATGTCCGGAGTGATGATCGGATTCTTAGCCTGGGTTGGATTTATTGCCACGACATCACTGAACAGCGTGCTGTGGGAGAATAAGAATATGCAGTATTATACGATTAATAATGGGTATTCGTTAGTCAGCCTTTTGGTCATGGGAGCTATTCTTGGGCTCTGATTTTTTCTCTTTTTTTTCTTCTTTTTGTTCTGACTGCTTCCTTTGCTCTTCTTCCTGTTTCTTAGTCACTTCAATAAAATTAAGCTCCAGATCCTGCATTGCATTTTCCAGTAGTCCTCTTTCTGTCTGCGTGAGATTTCCTTTGGTTTTTTCCTTGAGCATGAGCAAGGTATCAATACTGTCTCGTGCCATGTTCAGATCAACTTTTAACTCCCTTGTTGCAGGGTTCATGGTTTTTCCCATCCCCATCCAGGCAGAGGACTGCAGGCCTAGGACCAGCTGCAGGAAATATTGGTTAAATTCTTCGTTTTCTTTACTCATTGGCATCACATTTTTTGGCTATGGTATAATTCTTCAATATAGTTTAGTGGGGTAATATCATCAACATTTCGCTCATCTGATCTGAGGCGAACCACTCTTGGGAATCGCAGGGCAAATCCTGAAGGGTACGTATTTGATTTCTGGATTTCTTCATACGCAACTTCCAGGATAATTGCTGGCTTTACTTTTGCTTCTTTATTTTTTTCGGAAATGATAAGTGGTTTTAGCAGTTCAGTCATTTCTTTAAAGCTGAGTCCTTCTTCTTCTTTTTCCTTGAATCCTGTGGACACTTTTCCGATTTCTAAGAAATTTCCATCTTCATCCATGCAACTAATGACAAAGGAAGAGAGCCAGGCTGAGCGCTTTCCCTCTCCCCATTCCGCACCGGTAATGACCAGATCCAGATTTTCCATGGTTTCTTTTAATTTTACCATGTACCCGACCCGCGCTCCCGGTTTATAGGGCGATTCGAGATTCTTAATCATTAATCCTTCGGTTCCTTCTTTTAGTGCCTGCTTGAAAAAGGAATTAATGTCAGGCTCTTTTTCAGTGATGATATGTCTTACTAATTGAATAGATTTTGGTTTTTCTTTGATCGTTTTTTCTAATATTGCTCTTCTCTCTTTGAAGGGTTGCTGGATGAGATTCTTACCATTAGCATACAACAGATCAAATACATTAAGTTCGACAGGGAATTTCTTTGCTACTTCGTCAATATTGTATTTTCTTTTGATTCGCTGAGAAATGCTCTGGAAAGGAAGATACTTGCCCGTTTTTTTATCAATCCCAACGACTTCTGCATCGAGGATGCATGATTCTGCTTTAACCTGCTCTGCAATAGTTTTCACTGCATCCGGAAATTGTGCCGTGACATCTTCCAGCCTTCTGGTGTAGAGCGTAATCTTTTCCTTTAATTTGTGGATTTGAATTCTGAATCCATCAAGCTTGTACTCCGCCTGTGCCGGAGTTCCTACCCTCTCCAGTGCTTCTTTGGCATCGTTTACTTTGAGTGCGAGCATTACTTTGATGGGTTTTCCTACTACAAGCTCCTGACCAAGCAGTCCTTTCAGGCCTGATTCCTTTGCTATGGCGGCAACTACTGAGAAATCATTGGTTATGTTGTAGGCCTGCTGGACCGCATCAACGCAGGCATTGTATTCTTCCCTGTTTCCTATTTCCAGGGAATTGTCTTTTTCCTTGATTTGGATGTCTATTTTATCATCAAAGTATGCCCAGACGATCGCATCCCTTAGGCTTCCCTCTCCGATTCCTACCCGCAGATCCTCAAGAATGGTCCGCACAATATATCGCGCTTCCTGCGGCTTTGCAGAGGTCAGGAGTTCGGCGATGAGTTCCTGTTTTCTTTCTGTGGCGCCTGATCCCTGCATCTGTGCAAGCTTTTTGAGGTTGGTGAACACTTTTTGTACGCTTAATGACTCTGAGAACAGCGTTGCCTGTGTTTTTTTTTCTACGACGTTTTGTGCTGCGATTCCCAGATCCCCTGTTTTTTTCCATTGCAGCATAATAGCATCCTTACCGGCACCGGTTGCTTTTGCGATAGCACTCAATACCAATTTTGATGCGACTCCAAGCTTGGTTTCATCCCAGATAGGAAATACCCTGCCCTGGAGCAGAAGAACAATAGGGGCCAGATCTTTCTGCGGCAGTTCCTTTAGGAATTCAGCAATTACCTGAATCTTTTCAAGCCGTTTTGCAGTCGATTCAAGCCTTTCATAGATAGTAGTGAGCGCAAGGTAATTCATACAAAATCTTATATACTAGTACTTATATAAATAGTTGATCAAAAAGTACTCCAGTGAAATTCTCGCTGGGGCTCGATTAGCAGCTGCAAAATCCTCAATCATTTGACTAATGGCTGACATCTCCGAGGGCCATGGAAAGCAACAGACTGATTGGCTTTCCAGGACTCCCAGAAATCTATGATTTCTGTGAGAGCCAACCCTCTGTCAGCCTGACTCATTTGCTGATGGAATTTTGCCTTGTGCTACTAAAAGTATTTCACTGGAACTAAAAATGCACACCATTGACTATATTCTTAAGCGACGATCTATTCGAAAATTTAAAGATAAGCTGGTTCCCTGGGATAATGTGGTTACCCTGATTCGATGCGCAATCAATGCACCGTGCGCGGGCAATATCTTCAATGTCAAGTTCATTACTATTCGCGAGCCCTCTAACCGTAAAGCAGTTGCTGATGCCTGCGAGAATCAAGACTGGATTGCTACAGCACCTATTCTCATCGCAGTTGTTGCAGAGCCGGATTATCAGGGCAGGTACTATGGAAGCAGGGGGGAGCGATTGTTCACTATTCAGAATGCTGCTGCCTGTACGATGAGTATGATTATTGCAGCAGAAAGCCTGGGTCTTGCTACCTGCTGGGTTGGCTCGTTTGATGAGGATACCCTGCGTAATGTTCTTGGCCTCTCTGAGCATGTGAATGTGCATGCTATTCTTCCTATTGGATTTGCAGATGAAGAGCCTGCATCGCCACCCAAGCATCCTATCAAGGTCGTAACTTATCTTGAGAAATGGTGGGCTGGAAGAAAACATCCTTCATACGGATATTATTCTGATAATGTGAAGCGGGCAGTGCTTGGCGGAGCTGATGCGATCAAGAAAGGCGCAGAGAAAACCCGGGATGCTATCGCTGAGCTGCAGGATAAGGTTGTGAAGAAAGCAAAGAATAAGAAGGAAGAGAAAAAGTAATGCTTTAGGGATAATATTTAAGAATTTGAAATGATTTCTTAGAGTATGCTTGATCAATATAGAGTAGCACATTTATACAATCTGCTGATTGATATAGATTCTGAAGAGCTGGTTGTTGAGACATATTTAGGGGGAGGTAACAACCTCCAAGGTAAGAAGCTAACTTTGAGTAATACTCGTAACCCGAGCTCTTTTCTTATTAACACTAAACGCTCTATTAGTCTTGATGAATTTCTTGACCCCTCAGATGAAATAGCTGCTCATCCATGGGGAGTAATCTATCAGATCTATACTAAAGGTGTTGCAGAAGAATCCTTAGCTGTTTATCAGCAATGGCTTAATAGTGGGTACTTTTATTTTCTGATTAGCTTTGGCATATTGGATAACCCCGGGTCTATGGACCGATATGCCCAGATACAAGAGACCCCATTTCAAGAAAGGGAAGAGAAATTGATGACATTGTATATCACGAATCCGCCCATTGTCAAGAAGAATATCAAAGAAATCGAACAGATTTGCACCCAAGAATCTATTCCTCTTATTTACGATAAGCCAACTTTATTTTAACCAAATATAAAAAAAAGAAAAAAAATCGCCTTCCAAACGTTTGTTGGGGGGTAGGTTCAGGAAGGCGAAAGAAGTTATCGAAAGCTCCTAAGAGCCTGCGAGTATCAACTAACGAACGATTTCTATGCCGAGTTCGCTGGTTTGCTCAACCTCTGCGACCGGCTGTTCAATCCTTCGATCTCTTGCGCCTACTATCCAGGTGCTTTTCACTCCTGTAATAATAGACATCACCGTCATTTTTCCCTGCATTTCCTCATCAATGCGTGCTCCCCAGATGACATTGGCATCTACATCAAGGCTATCGGTGATGAGTTCACCTGCACGATTGATTTCGTCGAGTGTCATGTCCGGTCCGCCGCAGATTTGTATCAGTGCTCCGGTTGCTCCCTTGTAGCTAATATCCAGCAGTGGGTTTGATAAAGCGCCTTTCACTGCCTCATCAACCCTGTTATTGGTATCTGAAGAGCCTACACCGATTGCTGCGACACCGCCGTTGGTCATGATTGCCTTTACATCAGCATAATCAAGGTTTACTAAGGATGGAACAGCAATAGTTTCGACAATGCCTTTGATCATGGTGGAGATCAGCTCGTTTGCAACAGCAAAGGCCTGCTGAATGGGCAGGTTTCCTGCGATTTGCACCAGCCTATTATTATCAATAACAATGACCGTGTCAGAGACTTTTCTGAGTTTTTCCAATCCAAACTCAGCCTTGTCAACTCTTGCGCGCTCAATTCTGAACGGCATAGTTACTGTTCCAATGACAATTGCCCCGGTGTCTCTTGCTGCCTCAGCAATGACGGTTGCAGAGCCGGTTCCGGTTCCGCCGCCCATTCCAGCGCATACAAAAACCATGTCCGAGTCCTTGAGGCTTTCTCTGATCTCATGAATAGATTCTTTTGCAGATTCATACCCTTTTGATGGAAAACCACCACACCCAAGGCCTCTGGTCACATCAGCTCCAATGAGAAACTTTTTATCAGCTTCAATGACGTTCAGATGCTGCTGATCAGTGTTACAAGCGATAATCTCTGCTCCTTTTACTCCTTTCTTATAGAGCCAGCCCACCATATTATTACCCGCGCCACCGGATCCTATGACTTTGATGGTTGCTTGCTTTACATCTACTGTTGGTGCTGTTGTTTCTTCGGTTTGCTTTATGGCGTTTTCCACGATAAAATCCATTTTTTATCCCCCATTTTTGTTTGTTTTTTTATTCTATATATTGTAGAGTATATTCTGCACTATAGTAAACTTTATATAGGTCAACTGCTATATTCTACTCTAAGAAGAAGATCACCCAACTGTTCCCCAACAGCGATTGACGGGTCTTCGTGATTGTTTTTGATTTGAACAAAGCTTATATCGGTTGTTTCCCCAAACAAAGACCGAATAAAAGCGTTTTTCCCCACGAAAGTTACGTATGCACTTTCTTAAATAGTTTTTTTGTAGATGAAGTAGTATTTAAATCTTTCGAATTAGACAAATCTATGTTCTGCTGTTTTCGACGTTATCTTGCTGCGGTAAGTTTAAATAAATCGGTGGAATTTTACGTTTTTATGACATTGCATATGATTGGGCTGGGACTCTCAGATATGAAAGATATTAGCGTTAGAAGTCTTGAAACCGTAAAAAAATGCTCTTTCGTCTTTTTGGAGAGCTATACCTCCCTGCTCCAATGTTCGGTTTCAGATTTGGAAAAATTCTATGGAAAATCCATCATTATTGCCCCCAGAGATATGGTTGAGCAGCAATCCGATACTATTTTGGAGCATGCTGCCGACCAGGATGTTGCCTTCTTAGTAGTTGGCGATCCGATGTGTGCCACAACCCATGTGGACCTTGCCATGAGGGCAAAAGAAAAAGGAATTGCGGTGTCTGTGATCCATAATGCCTCGATCGTCTCAGCAATTGGCGTTATAGGGCTTGAAGTCTATAAATTTGGGAAAATTACCTCTATTCCTTTCCATCACGAGAATGTGAAAACTCCTTTAGAAGTTCTTTCGATGAATGATAAGAATAAGTTACATACCCTCTTTTTACTCGATTTAGACCCTATATCTAAGAAATTTTTGTCGATTAAGGATGCGGCTGCTTACTTGATAGCAAGTGGTGCCCCTGCTGATTCTCTGGCTATTGGATGTGCTCGCATTGGCTCATCTGATCAGGTTATTCGCGCAGGTTCGCTGAAAGATATCAGCTCCTTTGACTATGGAAACGCTCCGTATTGCCTTGTTATTCCCTCTTCACTGCATTTTATGGAAGAGGATGCCCTCAAGCAGTGGAGAGATTAGAAGGCATCAAAACCCATTGATTTCAGGATATTTTTGATTTCGTCTATAATCTTTTGTTGATTCTTTTTCTCAGACATTCGAACAAATTTAATAAGCAGAGAAGCTACCTCATCTTCCGTTCCAAATTTTAGGGTTCTTCCGTCGGTAATAAAGTAAAAGCGGAATTTCTCGTACTTGATTTCCTTGATTACAACCTCAGACACATGCCCAAGGGCTTTTCCTTTATGTGGTTCGCTTTCCAAGGAGAGCATCAGCTTAATGACTTTTTCAGATTGACCCTTCAGCTTTGAATGAATCTCTTGTAGAAGTGCGCGAGTTATTCTGACTGCGGCCATTTTTTCCTGGTTTCTTCCAGTGCGTCAGCTATGTCAAGAGAATCAGATTCATCGTTCAGATAGGCCATAAGCAAATTT
>JANQND010000021.1 GCA_028279765.1 Candidatus Nanoarchaeia archaeon
TGTTCTACCACTGAACTACCCCGCCAAAACGATGAGCCTATGTGAGGTGATTATAGACTCATCAAAAATAAAACTCATTGTTGTTCTACTTGTTTAGAGGGAGGAAATTTGATAATGATGTGGCCCGTAGGAAGATCAACATTTATATGTTCCTGGGCGATTCCCTCTACTTCAAATATCTCATTTCCTCCAAACAAACCCTCTTTTCCCATAAGGCTATTTATTTCTTTTATTGCAGCATCCAAATTTTCAACACCTAAACTACAAGAGAAGGGCTGTTGTCCTTTTAGAACAACAATGACTGCTTGATGAACGTTATACATACCTAAGACTCCTTCTTACTATGTTTTTCTTTTCAGTTTTTTACACTTCTGCATAAGAAGTACATTGCCAGCGCATAAGAACCTCCTGCGTAGAGTACGAGCGCTAAAATTGCCATTAGTAAACTCATAAAGGTCTCCTTTACACTAAAAGTTTAACACTATCTACACTAAAACACGATCAAAAACAAAAACCATCACCACTCTTACCGGCTCTCTAACCAGAAAATAAACACAAATAAGCATGAACACTCCGGTGTAGAATTCTGCAGTGCTTATCTTAAAGCTGAGCATAACAGCGAAAGCGAAGAAAACACTCAACAGCAAATACACCGGTGCAAGCTCAGTTTCAAGCACTTCCTTTCCCACTGCAGCAAGAGTAAACAATGCAAGCGGTGACAAAAGAATAACGACAATTCTTCTTATTTCGATTCTTCTTAACATTGCTAAATACCTCCCATTGAGTAATTTCCCATCAGCACAGCGCAACGTACGCTGCAACCGTCAGAAACAGCATCCATCCATTTCTCTCAAATCCCATTTTCTCTCTCCTTTTTGTCATTCATGTCAAACTAATAGAAACTGAAGCCAAAAACCGGCCAATGAAGAGCGAAGAACACGCTCATACTGGTGGCAAATACTATGATCGATCTGGCGTTTATCTTCTTCAAAACCTGTGATAAATATAGGGAATACCAAGCAGTAACTCCTGCGTATCCAACAGGCACAAGCAGCTGATAAAACTCAGATAGCAACGGAAGCCAGAACAAAACAAAGATAACCAGCAGCATCACCCAGCAGTTTTTCTCAAGCGAATCCTTCATCATGCGATCTCCTTTTCACTGGAAATTATCATTTATCCTTGCATGAAATCATTTGCCAACTTAGGGATTGCCATGAGTAATACGATTACCCATAGGGTGGCACTCATCAAGTAAGCAGTTCCCCGTATCGAAATACACGTACTTGCAGCAAGCTTGCTTTTACTCAGTACAGAGTCGAAGCTGAGCCGAACATTTTTCTTCATCATGAAGGTCCCAAAAACAAGATAAATGACGAATAGAGCTAGCCAAGCATCATAGGTATGGCTGTCCTCATAGAATAAAATGATAACTGATAGGATGATGCTATACAGATGAATAATTAAGCTTTCAAGTGCAAGAAAAAGCAGATACCATCTTGCAAATAGCCCATCTCTATTTGTAAGCAAGTTGTTAGAGGTAGGACTGATCTTATCAAGCTTACTTTTTTTCCATAGGAGATAGACCATAGCTCCAATATTCAAATAGATCGCAAAATAAGCATCAACGGTGTAATCATAGCGTAGGAGAAGGGGCAGAAGAATGATAGATAATTGAAAAGCCCATACAACTGCCCAAAGTATCAAGTTTCCTTTATGTCCCCAATCACTCTTCCTTGCTATATCAGACTGGCTTTTTCTAGTATCATACTTGCTGAGCGCAACTTTCCATTGTGGAAGAAACATTGGGTAGATCAATTCATGAGCCGCAACTAAGGTTAAAATAATACCTGTCAAATAGAATTCCATTTTGAACCACCTTTCACGTTTAGAAATTATTTTTATCCCAAAAACGAAGTAAAGTTTATAAGTAAAATTTTTGTCAAAAATTTCAGGTTTTATCGTACGCGCGGGCGCGCGCGTACGAGAAAAAGCATATTTCCTTCTGTATCCGTAATAAATTTTGCTAAATTAGACTTTAAGAAGAAAAAATTAGAAAGCAAAAGCTAACAAAAACATCGTTTTTACTCTCACTAAACAAGGCAATTCTGCTTGTTTACTGTGCTTCCGCCTTTTATCTCGAATAATCTACAACTGCCGGAATAACCGATTTATCTCAATGATACAGTAGTAACATCGTTTTCTTGGCGTAGGTTAGATAGTGCTTTTTGTCATCGCCCCAAAGTCAATTCGGCAAATCAAAAACAAACAAACCACAGGATATAATCCAGCAAGGTTTATACCCAAAAAATAAAACAAATTAATAAACGTGAAATGAATTAGGCCTTCTTTTTCTTCGTCTTCTTGGTCACATACTCCAAGATAGTCTCTCCCTTTTCGGTAAGGGATAAGACCTTTCGAAGGCCCTGTTTAGTGCGCTCTTCCTCAACTTTGATGAGTCCCATAAACGCAAGATCATTGCGATACTCATGGCATTTGCGCGTTGAGATGCCTTTGAGCATTTCATACAATTTCGTAGTGTTCAGGCTCTTGCCCTTAAGCTTCTTCAAAAGATCCAAAGAGCCTTCATGATGGGTTAAATAGGATTCAATACTTTCTACTGTTTTGGCATTCTCAATCTCCTTCTTCATGCGCTCATTATAGGGCAAATCAGAAAAATCACCCAAGGTAGGGACGCCGGATGCATTAACCGCTCTATTGAGATGCTCCACCTTCTTGCGAAGATTGCTCACCTTCACCGAATCATTAAAGATTTTCAGGCGTTTAGCACCTACAATCTTCTTGTGCATGCGCTCCTTGATAGCCTCATCAGTAACTTCCTCCTTCTTGAACTCAACAAAAGGAACCTTCACTAAAAATGGCTGAAAATGACGCTCAGAGAGGCGCACAATCGCCTGTCCAACCGGAATCATGGAGAAGAACTTCCCATCTTCCTTGATCTGCATCAGTGACGATACACTGGCAACATCCGCAGGCAAAATCTGCTGAAACGCTATGGTTGTAGCTGAGTTTCCCACTACGGTATCAGATAATTTGGAGATGTGCTGGTCCAAACACACCAGCCCAACGCCATACTCACGAATCTCCCGATAAATCATGTCCGAGACAGACTCCTTGAGGAAATTCGTCTTGTCTTTAAGGAAAATGTTATGTGCCTCATCGACGATAAGGGCGTTCTTGAATGCTTCATTCGCACCGACTTCGTTAGCTTTCTTTAGCTTATAGATATAGGCAAGAAGATACTCACAAAAAAACTTCTTTTCAGGATTATTAAGATTATGCAGCTCAAAAATCACGCGCTTATCGAACATCTCCTCGATGCTCATCTCATACTCGCCTTTATGGTTGATGGCTTTCCCATAATTTCCGAACGTAAGTACATGAGCAATACGAATAGCAGAGGTAATCCACTCCGATTCACGACCATGCTTTGTCTTCATCTTCTCTTCGCGCTCTTCAAGGCGATCCATGATCTGATACCAGGTTGGATAATTATCCGATCCCTTATACACGCCGAAATCACGGAACGCCTCGTCTAATACATTGCTCAGAAGCTTATGCACACCGTAGCTTGCAAAGAAGCTCTCGGTAATCAGGTCGCAAAGAACATTTACCCATTCTTTTGGGTCTACATTCTTTGGAGGTCGATTAATGTTAATACGAAATAAATTAGCAATCTTTGGGTTGCCGACGGTAAAACAGAGCATTTCCTTGTCCAGCAGCATCAGCGGCCGAAAACTCTTCTTCCAGTCAAAAATCCAGAATGGCTTTCCCTTCTTGATAAAATTCTGCGCGATCAAAAAAGCAAAATTCGTCTTACCCGAGCCGGACATCCCGGAGATGCACATATGCCTGATCCATTCGTGCTCTTTTAAACCAAACGGGTAGAAATCCTTGTTTGAATACGTCACCGTACCTAATTGATACTCTCCCTCGACGAGTTCTCGCGCCGGAGGCTCTAAAAAGATCTTCTCAGAGAGCAAGTGAGTATTAAGGTTCTTCTCATAGAGGATCTTGAGCGCATGCTCCATCTGCACGCGATCCGTCGCATTATCCGCAAGAGCATACTTTAGGTAAATCTTATCGATCTTATCGCCCAGGATAGGGCGCAGTCGTCTGCTTATCTCCTCTGCGGTTAATTGCCGTATCATTTTCTTATTTACTCGTTAAGAAGGTCGCCTAAGAAGGATGCACTCTTCTCTTTGTCACGAAGCTCACGGATCCACTCACGAAGCTCTTTCTTCAGAAGGGAAATATCGCGAAAACAGTTCAGCTTCTCCTGAACTTTAATCTCTTCTGCCTCGATCAGTTTCTTCTGAAACTCCATTATGACCTTCGCGTTATCGGCAGTAAGTGCCGGGGTCATGTTATTGATATTTGACTTGAGTGATTCGATGTCTGCCATGATTTCTTTATGCAGTGCCTCACGCATTTTGATCTGCTCTGCAATTTCGCTGACAGCCTCTTTCAATGAGAGCATCTTGCTCTCTGACATGCCATCAAGCAAATCTTTAGCATTCTTACTAGATGAATTCTTGGGTTTCCCAATGCCTGAGAGCATTTTTTCTACAAGTTCCACTTCTTCCATTGTATATTAACCCCCTTAAAATTACTATATGGTAGTGGTAGTACTAGCATTTGCCTTATAAAGCTTGCGCTTTTTCCTCCTCTTTTCTTTTTAAATGTCATACTCTTATATAATTTATATAAATGTTGCGATTATTAGATCTCCTCTCCCTCGTCGGGATAAGGGAAGGTTATACTGGCTCAAAGGCGGCAACAATGGCGCAGACGAGCTTAACATTTAAGCTCGAAATTTTGCCAAAGGCAAAATTGTTCTGCCTGCCTTTGTTGTTGTCGCCAATAAAAATTCTGAAAATAACTTATCCAACAACATTTAAAAAGAACCAATCTTTCTCAAAAGACATGGAAAACAACATCAACCTCTTTGACACGATTTCTCCTCTCGATTTTCGATACTATGCACGAAATAAGAGCGCATTTGAAAAACTCCAGCCATACCTCTCAGAAAAAGCATTCGTGCAATATCTGGCAAAAGTCGAGGCAGCACTCACCAACGTATTAGCAAAAAAAGGAATCTGCTCCAAAGAAATAGCAGAAGAAATTGAAAGAGCATCAAAGGAAATAACCGCAGAAGAAGTCTACGAAGAAGAAGACCGCATAAAACATAACATCCGCGCAGTAGCAAACGCCATAAGAAAACGCGTAAGCAATGAGGCAAAGCCCTTTGTGCACTTTACCTCGACCAGCCACGACATCATCTGTTCTGCAGACGCAGCACGCTGCAAAGACTTTACTATCGACATTCTTATTCCGGAACTAATCCAGTTCGAAAAAACACTCATTGAATTAGCAAGAAGAGAACAATCAACCCTGCAAATAGGAAGAACGCACGGCCAGCACGCAGAGCCTATCACCTTTGGCTTTGCCATCGCACAATATGTGTCGCGAATCGGATCACGAATACAATCCATAAAAAAATCTGCAAATAACTTGAGGGGAAAAATTGCAGGGGCAGTCGGAGCCTACAACGCATCAGCCTTATTCATCAAAGATCCTGAAGTCTTTGAGTTCGAAGTTCTCGAACAACTGGGTATCAAGCCATCGCCTATCTCAACTCAGGTTGTAGAGGGAGAATTCATGGCAGACTTTATACATTCCATCACCAGCTGCTTTGGGGTCTTAGCAAACCTCGCAGATGATATGCGTCACCTGCAAAGATCAGAGATCAACGAGGTCGCCGAAGCCTTCGGAGCAAAACAAGTCGGATCCTCCACCATGCCGCACAAAAGAAACCCTATTAACTTTGAAAACGTCAAGAGCATGTGGAAGGAATTTATGCCCCGAATGAGCACCGTGTACATGGATCAGATCTGTGAGCATCAACGGGACCTTACTAACTCCGCATCATCACGGTTCGTTCCGGAAATCCTCGCAGGCTTGTATCTTTCCCTCACACGATTAAACAAGGTCATGAAAAATCTGGTAGTCGATAAGACAGCCCTAAAGAAAAACTTCGACACCAACAAAGACATGATTTCTGCAGAGCCAGTATACATCCTGCTCGCAGCACATAATCACCCTGACGCACATGAATATGTAAGAGAGCTCACGCTGCAGTCCCAAAAGGAGGGTGTGCCATTTCAGGATTTAGTAATGAAGGATAAAGAGCTCAAGCCATACCTGGATAAGCTCACCAAAGAGCAGAAAGAAATCATTGCCAATCCGGAAAAATATCTTGGTATCGCAGAGAAAAAGGTGCAATCCATCTGTAAAGAGTGGGAAGAACAATTAAGTGAGTTATAAGCCCGACAAACTCAAAAAAACAGAAAAAAAGAAGTAATAAAATTACTTCACTTCTTCTTCAATTTTATTCAACTTAGAAATCACATCCACCTTATTGTCTAACTCTTTTTCACTCACCTTTCGCACCCCCGATGTTCTAATGCTTTTTAGAAATTACTCATTTAAATAACCTTTGAATACTCAAAGGAAGTGGTGAGTACTCACTGAGAACTACAACACGCATTCAATTCAACTGGGCATAGCTAAACAGGACCTTGAACGGTTTGCACCAGACCAGCACGTGCGAATACACTGAAGTATCAACACCCGCAGGAATCTCATAATTCACATTTCCCTTTGTCGCCTTAATGATCCCAAGATCAATAACATCCGTATCAGAGAGGTCTTTAGACAAATAAATATGCAATTCAGGGCCATTGATCGTAAAAAAATCTTCAAAACGCAGCACCTTTGAGCCAGCAGATGAAATAAGGAGTGCCTTTCCCTCAACTTCATGAGCTCGCGGCATAAAATCACCAGAAGCAACAACTGAGGGGCCGGTATCATCAGAACTATCGCTGGCAGCAGGCATCTCATCGTCCATCTCCACGATCTCGTCCTTCATCTCCTCAACCTTCCGATCAAAGGTTGCTTTCGTCTCACTATCCATGCTCTCCAGCGTATCATCAATAGCTAAACCAGGGCTCTCCAAAGGAGACACGTCATCAACCTCAACGACAATAAATGCAGGAGAAATAAGATACCAGCCAATAATCAGAACAGCAATCACACCAATCCCTAAAGCTATTTTTTTCATAAAAACCACCTCATGCTACATCGTCTCCCCGAGCAGGGGAAGCTGCTTTCTGCGAAGATAGATCACCATTCCCGTACAGATAAGAGCAATACAGATTAGTGACAATGCAAAGCCGCTTTGCGCCATGCCAAGCCGGGTCGCATGCGCAATAACCGCGCCAAGCATAATCCCAAACCCTAGCAGCGCACCAGAGGCAGCAAACGCAGGAATAAGCAAAAGCACCGCAGCAACAAGCTCCAGCACCCCAATGAGAATCCGCCCTCCCGGCTCCATTCCTAATATCGTGAAAGCAGAAACAACCCCCGAAGCAGCGGTAAACTTCATCCATGCTGCCTGCAAAAAGATATATGCAGGAATGATCTGCAGTACCCAAAGAAGTATTTTCTTGCTATTCATTTTCTCTCCTTTTATTAATGCTATTCTCCTCTTCTATGCATGTGCCTTCCCGGGCACATACACTCTCTCAGGCGTAAGGTCTTTTACCGACTTGCAGCCCATGGACGCAAGCAGCTCAATAAAATCATGCTCAAGGTTTTTCACATAATTACTCACCCGTTGAGCTTTGTCCGCAATCACCAGGCCTGCCTGAAGGTCTTTCTCATGCGTAGTAATTCCTACCGGGCAGGTATTTTTGTTGCATTGCAGCGCCTGAATACAGCCCACGGCAAGCATGAATCCTCGCGCAGTATAGACCGCATCAGCTCCCATTGCCATCGCCATTAATTGTTTTCCGGGGCTAATCAGTTTCCCTCCGCATACCAGTTTTAGCCTATCCCGCACTCCTTCGTCAATAAGGATCTGCTGTACCAGTGGCAAAGCCTTAAACAGGGGAATACCCATATCATCCATGAAGCTCTTTGGCGCAGCGCCCGTGCCTCCCTCTGCACCGTCAATATTAATATAGTCTGGAAAAATATTCTGCTTTTTCATTTCCTCTACGAGTTCTCTAAACTCATGCTCGCTGCCAAGGCACAGCTTAATCCCAACCGGAAGCTCAGATACCCTCTGCACATGGTCAATAAACTTCACCGTTGTCCTGGCATTCGTGCACTCCAAATGATGCGGAGGAGAAATCACATCCTTTCCCATCGGAACGCCCCTCAGCTCTGAAATCTCTTTCGTAATCTTTTCCTTTGGCAGCAGCCCTCCCTTACCGGGTTTTGCGCCCTGCGAGAGCTTAATATCAATCATCTTCACGTGCTTATTCTTCGCAAGCCGGGCAAGCTTGGCATCATCCAGCCTGCCATCTTTATGTCGTACACCAAACTTTGCCGTTCCCATCTGAAAAATAAGATCGCATTTCTCTTTCAGGTGATACTTCGGATAGCCGCCCTCTCCGGTATTCATCGGGATGCCCGCCATGCGCGCTCCGCGGGCAAGCGATCGCACCGCATGCTCTCCTAATGCCCCAAAACTCATCGCGCTAATGATAAATGGCTTCGTAATGGTATACGTATTCTTGATGCCGCGCTCTTCTCCAAACGTCAGGGAATAAGGAGTAGAATCTTTCTTATCAACAGGGTACATCGAATGGCGTAATTTGATTTCGTGCTCATCAAAATTAAGCAAAGAGCCGAACGAAGACGAAGAGTCCACATCCTTAGACTTGCGATACACCTCTGCACGCTCCACACGGGAGAACGGCCGCTCTTCCGTATCGCTGGCATAGAGATATTGCCGAAACTCTGGTCCCACGCTCTCAATCAGGTAGCGCATCTGACCGAGAATGCCAAAATTACGCAAAATAGCATGCGGCTTCTGTATGTGGCGATAATAATAATTAATCAGCGTGAGTAAGAAGAAAAACACCGTGCCAAAATGAAAATAAAAGGAGAAAAAATAGCCCGCAAGGCCAAAAACAATGATAAGAACAGGAATAGCTGTATTCGTAACCTTTGCAATCTTTGGAAGATCAATTGCTAATCGTACCACATCTACACCCCATGGTTACCATTGATGGCATTCTTTATAAGAGTTTCTAAAAGAAAATTTGCTATCTGTTTTTACTGTATACACAATCAACAAGAATAAACACGAAAACAACAATAATGACGGCAGACGGCCAAAGCTTTGCTTTGTCCTACGAGCCACTCCGGAGGGGACTGAATTTGCTTTAGCAAATTCAACTTCGCCTGCGCGAAGTTGCCCCCGTCTTGTCTGCGTCACTGTTGTTTTCCTCAATCAATGGGAACAGGTAACACAGGCACAACAGAAAGGAGACTTGAACTAATTGTTAAAAGCCCTTAGGGAGACTTGAACTCCCGACCTTTACCTCTTTGGGCAATGATACCAAGGTAACGCTCTACCGGCTGAGCTACAAGGGCATATTAGTATGCTAGAAATCGAGAACCTCTTTAAATAGGTTATGCTCTTTAGATCACTTTCCCATCCTTCCACAGCGGACAGGGCTCCATTGCACAAATCTTCTTGGTCTTATTGCACATAATCTCATTCGTCTCATCATCCATGATCTTAAAGCGGCAGTTATACTGCAGCTTCAGGTGCCATTTCTCCTCTTCTTCGAGGTGCCGCATCTCCTGCAGGATCTTTGACTCTTCGCTTTCAAGTTTTTTCTGTTCTCTTTCGATATGCTTCTCTTCCTTCTCCAGCAGTTCGATCTCTCTTTTGATTTTCTTGTCTGTGCTCAGAGTCTTGAGAAACAGCGTCTCCATTCTACGCAGCCTGTTTTCTATCTTGCGCAGCCTGGTATCCACCAGCATGGTCCGATGAGTATCACGTACAGCCATTCTTTGATTTCAGAAAACTGAGTATATAAAAGTTTCCTCGAAGGGAAGAAATCATCTTAATTATCTACTATATAGAAAATAATAAAAGAAAAAATAAAGATGAATCTAGAAGAAGGAAAAAGAAAGGCAAAAGCGTAGATACTTTTGCCCTTCTTTCATTGATATCTGATTGAAAGCCTTGACTAGTTTGAAAAGGCTTCGTCGAAAATCTGACCCGATGGTTTAAAGTCAAGTTTATTCACATTTTCACAGGATTCTCTAGCGCCATGGTATCGGTCCATACCTGCATCTTCCCACTCAACGGAGAGTGGTCCCAGATAGCCAATATCATTCAATGCTCGGATAATTTCTTCGAAATTCACATGACCGCGACCAACTGAGCGAAAATCCCAGCCGCGACCGGATTGGCCAAAGTTTAGATGCGAGCTCAGAATACCTGTCTCGCCATCCAGCTGCAGTGCAACATCCTTCATGTGAACATGATAGATGCGATCTGAAAACTTTCGAATGAATTTCACCGGATCAATCTGCTGCCAGAGCAAATGGCTAGGATCGAAATTGAAACCAAAGGCTTCACGGTGCCCAATTGCTTCCAGAGCACGCTCTGCAGTTAGAATATCATAGGCGATCTCCGTTGGATGTACTTCCAATGCAAATTTAACGCCACATTCATCAAAAACATCCAGGATAGGATTCCACAAGTCGGCGAAATCCATGAAACCTTTATCGATCATTACGGGAGTCACTGGTGGGAAGCTATAAACCAAGTGCCAAATAGAAGAACCGGTGAAACCATTGACAACTTTGACACCCAGGTTCTTTGCAGTTCTTGCCGCATTTTTCATAGTCTCAATGGCCCATTGCCGCTTCTTCTCAGGATCATTAGCACAATCTTCGGGTGCAAATTGGTTTGAGCGCTCATCATTGTTCAGGTCACATACCAGCTGGCCTGCAAGGTGATGGCTGATGGCATAGAGTTCCAAGTCATTTCTTTTCAAAATTTGAATTTGGTTCTCGCAGTAGGTCTTATCAGTTGCACCTTTATTGACGTCCAGATGATCACCCCAGCATCCCAGTTCCAGCCCATCATAACCAATGTCGGCCATTTGTTTTGCTAATACCTCTAATGGGACATTAGCCCATTGTCCAGTAAACATTGTTACTGGTCTCTCTTTTAAATTCCATTTTATCATTTGTCAAATTCCTTATTTTACGTCGTTTAATTATAACACAACTACACTATAAATTCAATAAATTGCGCAATTTATTTTCTCATTTATTTCATTCGATTTTATCTGGTGGTCCTCTAGCCATAGTCGTTCTCCTTTCATTGGCGGGTTAAGCGGTTACTGAAACTTGATTTGCTATCCAGTCGATCATAGTATTGGTGCAGCGGTTAGCTTCTGGCGTTTCATTCATGTATTGCAATGCACAATGTAAAACACTATCACAGTATTCTTTGGCGTCAGGATTAACTTGTGTGATAGCACCGTAGAAAGAAACGATAATACCAACCGGTGAAAAAAAGTTACCCTTTCCTTTCAGATCAGTATTATTCTTGTCTGGGGCAGTACCTCCAGGTAATTCAAAATAGGAAAACCCATCGTTGCATATCACTTCAGATCCCATGGAATTGCCATCATGCTGTAAATCTGCGATGTCTGATGCAGTATCACCTGCAGCATTCCCTGTGACTAATAACCATCCACCATTATTGACAGACATAGGAGAATTCATGTCAGGAAGTTCAATATTTATGGGGATATTTGCCCCAGCTATGTCAGTGAGCTCGGTATAATATGCTCCTTCGCCACGTTTACCCTTTGTCAAACCATTTTCAGCAAAGATCTTGTTGCAAATATCATATATTAGTTTTTCTCCAGGGCTTATGGTCCACTTGGTGGACAGAATAATTTGAAATCCGTGTTCTCTAGCGCGATCCAGGGCAATCTGCGCAAATTTCCTGACATAATCAAGATTCATATGTTGAGTAATTACCGCAATCTCATGGCCATCCTTCTCCTCAATCTCGCAGGATTTCTCATCATAAAAATCACCTGTACCACACCGTAATATTGCGATAGGCTTCTTATACTTCCCTGGACCAAAAGTCAAGCGGAACATGCCAACACACCCAATTTCGTCCCGAAGCGCAATATTAGCAGATTTTAGTCCTGCCTCCACGATCTGTTGATCATTCGAAGCCGTAGAAATTTTAACACCCGATCCATATTCCTTCAATGCTTCCACTGCGGTCTGAATGCACCCGTCATTCGTACTCATTCGAGCATCAACATTCATCGGGCAATGAACGAAATCGAATTGAGAAAACAGCTTCTCCAGAACCAAATCAGCAACTAATCCTGCGGTGTCATCACCGCCCATGTATACGATTTTATTCTCCATAAAACCATACCACCCTTTCTTTTAAAAATTAATAATAAAACTATAACCTTTAACACCAACGCTTTCTCACATCCTCTTTTTCTTCATCCGTGACTCTCCTTTCGCAGAATTGAGGTTTTCTCGTACGCGCGCGCATGCCCGCGTTCGAGGTTTCCAGGGTTTTCTCTCAAAAATATTCCAAAATTAACGATTTTTATCGTCGAAAAAAACAGCTTAAGCTATCAGAAAAAGATTTTTTTGCCTGCAAAGAAATTCCCATTCAGGATATTTCTTGTGCTTCCGCTTTTGTCTCAAAGAAATTCACGCATTGTGGAATCTCCTCAAGTCTTTTTTTTGGATCTGTGCAGATTGTCATGCAAGTATCCTCGTAATAGATGGACACTTCCAAAAACACATAACACAGCAGCTGGTTTTTACCAAATACCTACAGAAGGTTTTTGAAAAAAACAAATAAATGAATATGATTGAAGTGATAGTATTGTTGAGTAGTATCAAGAATAAGCAGGCCTATTTAAAGATTTGTCTATAAGGAGGAAAAGAAACTATCCATTATCAGGCAGCGCATCAAATTCTTTCTGCCTGCTCTCCATCCACTCCTTCATTGCAGCAGGATCATTCATCAGATTTTTCATCTCTTCCATGGCCTTCAGATGTGCTGCATCTCCCTGAGAAAACATCTCCATGCCATGGTTTTTACTCAATTCAGCCATCTCCTCAAAGGTTTCAGCGGAAAATTCCTTATCGCACGCACCACCAAGTTGCCTGCAGGTCATTGTTTTCATGATGTATCACCTATTTGTTTACTGAATAGGTAATGACTAGTGATGTTTATATAATAATCGTTTAGATAAAAAGAAAGATTCCTTCTAATTATTTATTTGCTGATTCGAACAATTTTTCAGGGTTATTTCGATATTGATGGATTAAGTCAGTGGGGGAAGCTCCTCTTTGAATTTTATTTCTAATAAGAGGAATGTACTGATATTTAGCTGTAGATACTGAATGCGTCAAATACTCATTCAATTCCCTAGTGTCGAATCCTAGGCGGGATTGATTGACAACTACATAT
Organism: Candidatus Nanoarchaeia archaeon; assembly: GCA_028279765.1. Classification (GTDB taxonomy): domain Archaea; phylum Nanobdellota; class Nanobdellia; order Woesearchaeales; family WJIZ01; genus JANQND01. Next base: position 13,367 of record JANQND010000021.1, read on the forward strand.
TCATCAATTATTCCGTGAAGGACACCTTCCTCCCAGGTCATTACTTTCATTCCTACATCCCTAATATCGCTACTTTTCATGCTGCTTGGCTTCCCTAGTCCCTCCCACTTTTTTGTTAGGAATCTTCTCATCTGCTTACCTCGGCTTTCCGTTAGAAGAAAATGCACATATTCAGAAATAGGTGTCGTATAAGCTTCTACAGAATCATTGCCTAAGCTAATAAAAAGAGGTTTATGGACTACACCATTAAACTGCCAAACATCATTTGAATCTTTTGGCATCCTTAGATCAATACCAGGTGAATAATGCCCAAGGGATTGTGGAATCTCTCTAGTTATGCGTCCTATTAATCCTCCAGCCTTTCCATCAACATCATAATCAGCGATATGCACATCATAGTCTCTTTTGTACACTGTTAATCGGGCAACTTTACTCGTTGAGGGAGGTGATGCTCTTTCGGTCAATCTATTAAATTCTATTTCACCTTTTTCATCAGACATGCCTACAAATTTAAGAATATCATCTATTGACTTTTGACTTCTTTGTACATATTGTGCCCATACTTTTGCACTGCACTGAAGTAATTCAAACTGATGTTCCGAGGAATATTTAGGATCCAATAGAGGAACATCTGGCGCCAATCTTCTAAATTCTCTGTCTAGCATTCTTTTATCCTTAAGGGATAACTCTTTTTCTAAACTATAGTCCTTATGTTTTATCCTTCTCCCTTTAAGATGGCTAAAATTAGCTACATACCAATCGTGATAGTTCTGCTCCTCTACTCCTGCTGAATCAGAATTAAAAGAATGATCTTCGGATTCTTTCAATCCAAAATATGAAACTGGGCCCCCAATTGCAAGCACAACGAGGCCACCTCCTCCAAATTTCATAAGATTTCTTCGGCTTAGATTCACTTCATCATTATCAACAGTTGGTAGCTTCTTGGTAGTCTTCTTAGTTGTTCTTCTATTTCCCATCTCTAGCCGAAATGTAAACAAGGTATATAAATGTTCCCAACTTTGCTACTAATTAGTAATTAAAACTATAGAAAAGAAGCTATCTCCATGATATTCATTAAAAAATTTTTGTAGAAGCAGTAAGCTTTCTTGCTGCGCTCAAAGAAAAATTAGTGTGAGAGAATGTGTTAATCAACATAAAACTACATTAAGTAGCCTAAAAATATGCTTTCAAGCCCCTCTTGGTAAGCTTATGGTCCTGTTCACGAGAAAAGTCTTTGAGCTTCTTTCTATGATCTAATAATTTCTTTTGAAGAGAAGCAACATGTGCTCCTGCGATTTGTGCAGCAAATAACGCTGCATTTTGATAGCGATTAATGCCCATTGCCATAAGCGGTCCACGATCTACACTCATCAAATCAAACAATACTTCTCCCGGAAGGGTTTTAGATCTACTATTATTGGAAAAAGGCAGCAAAACAACCGGAATATCGGTCTGCTCTGCTATCGTTAGCAATTCCGCATGCTCCCCAGACAAATCATGAAGAGCAATAATTGAAAAAAACCCTTGTTCTTCAATCTCTCGTACGGTTGTTGCATCATACGCAAACTCTTGATAGGAAATGCCAAACTGATCAAACAAGGCGATCATGTTCTGATATGTATCTTCGTCTGGTGCATCACCTTTATTGTGGACGATCGCAACCTTCAAGGTGTTTCCTTCAGGAATGGAACATTCATCAGACAAATTCCGATGCTCTCTGATTTTTTTTCGCTCGTTCTCATCAAACAAGCTGGAAATCTGAGCTGCCGCCAAACCAGCATTCTTTGACTGTCCTGGCCCCACTGCTCCCACGGGTATTCCTTCCGGCATTTGAACAATGGAAAAAAGAGCATCTTTACCGTCATAGAGCGGTGTCGAAACCGGAACGCCGATAACCGCAAGTACGGTCTCAGAAGCGCTCATTCCCGGTAAATGGGCCGAACCGCCTGCCGCAGCAATGCAGACGAAGAATCCTTTCTTTGACAATGTGCGAGCCTCAGATGCCATTTCTTCTGGGTTTCTGTGGGCAGATAACACACGAGCAGAATAAGGAACAGAAAGTGAATCGAGCGTGCGATACAATTCTTCAATCTTAGCGATATCTGAATCACTCCCTGTTCTAATCTCAACCTTGTGTTTGTTTTTTGTCATTGTATGGTAATCTTATCAAAAAGTTGCTGAGCACGTTCAATGAGTTCTTCTTGTGTTTCTCCTGCCTGGGCAAGCACGGTTAAGTGGCCAAGCTTCCTCTTCTCTTTTGAAAGAAGCTTGCCATAATGATGAACATACGCACCGGTCTCTATCTCAACTGTTTTGTTTATAACTTTTTCCCCATAGAGTATCTTGTAAGGACCCTCAGTGGTTCCAATAATGTTGTGCATGACTACGGAATCAACAACAAGAGAAGGAGTACTGAGTGTAACTCCGGTTACTGCTTGGAGATGGCATAAAAATTGAGAGGTATCGCAACCTTCAATGCTATAATGCCCGGTATTGTGAACGCGAGGAGCTATTTCATTTACAAAAATGTGCTTACCGGCAACAAGCAGTTCTACGCCAAAAATGCCAACGCCGTCAAGAGCGCTAACAGCATCTATCGCAATCTTTCTGGCTTTTGCTTTCATTTCCTCATCTATTCTAGCTGGAACAATGCTCTTGTGTAATATATGGTAATCGACACCATGAATGTTTTCCGCTACAGGGAAGGTAACGATTTCCCCGTTAATTCCTTTAGCGCACATTACTGATACTTCCAGATCAAATGTGATAAATTGCTGCGCCATAATCTGTCCGCTAAAAAGTGAAATCGCTTTTGATATATCCTCTTTTGATCGTATGACGAAATTTCCTCTGCCATCATAAGAATCTTTTCGTGATTTTATCATGAGCGGTAGTCCAAGTTTCTCAATAGCCTCTGCAATATCCTGTTCACTTGAGACAGGTAGAGAATCAGGAAGAGGAATATGATGCTTTTTCAGAAATTCTGACTGCGTTAACTTATCCTGCACTGTTCGTAAAACAGTAGACGATGGGTGCAGAGGCTTTCCTTCTTTTTCAAATGTAGACAGCGTATCACTATCTGCAAGCTCTATTTCAAATGTTATAATGTCAGAATAGGATGCCAATTCTCGCAATTTCTTCTCATCGCGAAAATCACCAAGAATTTGCTTTTTCAAAACAGGGTAAGCAGGGCAATGTTCCGTTGGATCAAGAGCAACAAGATCATAGTCCATCTTGCTTTCGTGAAGTGCTTGCCCAAGCATCAGGCAGAGTTGTCCGCCCCCAACTATACCAATAGTTTTTTTGCTCATTGTATACTGCGAACCTGTTTCTCTTCTTTTTCCCTATTCACCTGAAAGGGAAGTGCGGGGGAAGGGATTTGAACCTTTCCGTTGAAAGACAATGTCCATCAATCTCGGACCCACTAAGGGACAGGATTGCTTAAGGTACTTTTCCTTAAGTGCCGCCTCTTAAGTCCTGCGCGTTTAACCAGGCTTCGCTACCCCCGCATACGACTCAAAAAGCCTCAGCCAATTTAAAAAGCTTTTCAAATTAAATCAGCAGTCAACAACAATGGCGCAGACGAGCTTAACATTTAAGCTCGAGATTTTACCCCAAGTAAAATCGTTCTGCCTGCCTTCGTTGTTGTTGACAGGTAATACATTCCAGAATCTCTAATGCTTATACCGCTTAAAATAAGAAAACAACTGATTATACAATCCCTTGCACCCAGCAACTACCGGCCCATCAAACTTACTCAGCCACACCCGCCAAATCAATTTATCATAAAGCGTTCGCACAAACACAAACCAGGGCTTGGTCAGCCAGGAATTATCAAAATCCGTCTCTAAAAACCCATCAATAATAACCAGCACATGTCCCTTTTGCATATTGCGCTTATGCTCTCCGCGCACCAGGTCAAAATCAACCACATCGCGAAACAATGCCCGAAGGCGAATCTCTGAGCGCACCAGATCACGCGTATCCTTCCACAGCTCAAAAATATACTCCATCTTCTTGCCGTGCTCCTCCACATGCTCAAGCTTTTTCTTTGTCTCACGCTCATACTCGTTAGCATCCGTCCATTTATCTATCTCCTCGAAAAACTCCTGCATATTAAACATACCAGTATACGTAAAACGAACCGCATCAACAACGACTTTTTTTTCTACCATCTTATCAATCAATAAGGAGTATCCTTTGCTCTTCGATAGCTATTATACATATTAAAGAAACGCTCAAACATATCATACAAATGATGACAATCGTCAATCATTACCTTTTCATGATACTTCGTATACCGCGAATACACATATTTAATCTGAAGAGTTCGGATAAACTGCAGCAAGGGCTTATGCGCCCAGGTATGCTCATAATCATGCTCCACGAACCCGTCCAGATAAATCAATACTCTGCCATGATCCATTTGCTTTTTCTTCCCCTTTACCATGATATCCACTTTCTTCAGATCATAAATCAAAATACGAATTTTCATAAAATGCCTGATCTTTTCCGTCTGCTTCTTCCACGGCCAGTACATATACTCGATGCATTTGCCATGGCTGGTATTCTGCTCGCTCACATAATCGCCGCCTTTCTCATAGGGCGACTCCTTGAGCCAGCGGGTAAACATCGCAAACATCTCTCTGCTGCTAAAAACGCCCTTGTACTCTAACTTCAAGTGATCCACGGTATGCGTTACTTCACCCACTACATATGCACCCCAGTCCAGTGTTTTTGCTCATACTCATCATACTCCATTTTCAGCCGACGCCGGGTAAGCCAGATCAGCTTGTGCAGCTCCCGATAAATAATAACATCCCAGATATCTTCTCCGTGCTTCTTTCTCAGGATATAATTATTAATAAATATGCGCAAATTGGCAAAGAATTTATTATCTCCCCAGCGCGCATCCGGATACACATCACCCGAACAATTAAACTCAATCCAGATTCTGCCCTTCGTAAACGTGCGAACCTTTCCATCCTTCATCTTTACTTCAATATCATGCGCATCATAGGTATGAATGTAAATATCAAAATTGAACTGATAGACATCATCAAACATCTGCTCAGCATGCCACACATATTGGCGCTCCACGCCAAACGGCGAGGGGTGCTTATGCTTATACACTTTCTCATGAAACTTGTATTTCTTCTCTCGAAAATAGCTGATCATGAATTCATACAAGTCCTGCATGTCCCACACGCCTTTGAAGCGAATATGCGGGGTTGGGTGGCCAAGGTTCTGATGAAATGACGCGCCATCGCCTGCAAACGTGGTCTTGTTCATATCGCCCTCCTATTGACACCTGCATGATGCTGATACGTATAGTCCTTTGTCTCCATCTTGAGCTTTCGTAAAATCAGGTAATACAATATCACCAGCTCATGGCGATACCGGGGAGAATATCCCTGCATGCGTCGTTTACGAACCACATACTTTACAAAAAAATCTTTCATCTGCCCCCAAAAGCTGTTTGAATCCCACTGTCCGTCAGGATCCCAGATATCATTAATCTTGAGCACGACCCAGATCTTTCCCTGGGTGAGCACTTTTTTCTCTCCGTGAGAGTCAGCAACTTCTATGTCATGCGCATCATAGGTATGAATATAAATATTAATCTTCACCTCTACCCAGTCATCAACTCTCTGCTCTGCCTCCCATACATACTGGCGCTCCATACCAAACGGCGAGGGATGCTTGTGCTTGTAGACTTTCTCGTGGAATTTCCACTTACGGCTACGCAGATGATCTACCACAGACTCATAGAGCTCCTGCATATCCCATGTGCCTTTATAGCGGATATGCATATTGCCCGGAAGGGGGTTGGCTTGCTTGGGAACAGTTTTATAACTAGCCATACCTATCAAAATGACCAAGAATCTATATAAAGTTTTCGTATATTAGTATAGGAAAATGGTAGTCTAACTCAGAAAACCCTAAATCTCAATAATTCACCAGAATCTGCACATCCTTTCCAAACAGTCGCTTCAGATCCTCAAAAATGCCCTCATGAATAAACACACGTGCAGGAACCTTGGTCCTGGATAATTCCTTCTCCAGCTCCTCCAGGTTAGAATCCTGCAGGGCATCAAGCCTGCCGTCTTTCCTCACCGAAGCCTTGGAAATCTCTTTCTCCGGCTTGTCAATATCCTGCGTTACAAACGCAACATTGTCAAGTAAAAGCACTTCACCAAATTTCTCACCGTACTTGAAGCGAATCTTCGCACGATCTAATTCCCTGCCACGCTTGCGCTGAATATGCTCAACTAAAACCTTTATCAGGCCACGCGACTCCTTTTTCACGCTCTCCACTTCCTGCTTTGTCAGCTTCTTCTCTTCATAATCTTTCTTGGCCTTAATAATCTCATTGAGTGATCGAAGATACTTAGCAGGAATCAGGCCCTTTGCAATAAGCTCATTTTCAAAGGTGGAGACAATCTCCACATCACCCACTCTTTCAATGCCCTCAGACTTGAGCACATCGCGAATAATCGTAATGACATTATCATAAATCTTAATCATGTCTTCCTCTTCCTTCATTTTCTCGATCTGTGTAAACAATTTTTTGATACGGGCAAGATATTTCTCCGCATCAGAGAGCAGCTGATCGACTTCCTTTCCGCTAATCTCTTTCTTGGCATTATGCTCCAGATCCTTTCGGATATTGATATTTTTCTCCAGGATGTCCACATACTTTGCTTCAATTAATTTCTCTTTCTTCACAAAAATATCACGCATCAGCTCAGCTGTTTCCCGCGGTGCAGGAGGCGCAATGCCATACAGCATAAGTGCAGCCTGAGAGGGCGTCAGGATGGCATAATAAATATCTTCCATTCCAATGTTTTTCAACGCGAACTTCACCCGATTAAGCATTTGATCCCCGCTGCTCATGAACATATCAATAGCCTCAGTGGATGGCTTGATTTTTCCCATGCGCAGCATCTGCTTCCAGGGCATAAACATTCCCCGATCATAAAACGGAACACCGTCGCGAAGCAGCGTAAAAATAATAGGGTTTGCCTCTTTGAGGCTGTCCCAGAAATCAGTGAGGATATACACCTGGATATTCAGCTTATTCTTAATGCCGGTAATCTCGCCTGCCTCAACCCCCATCCCGATAATAATTGCGCGAAGCTTATCTTTAAGCTCCACGCGGGTCATTTTTTTCACATCAGTATCATCAATCACTACCCACACATCAATATCAGATGACTTCGTAGCACGACCCTGCGTGAGCGAGCCAGCTAAAACATAGCTCACGATATACTTTTCGAACTTCTTGAGCACCATGGTCTTATGAATCTCAGAAATCTTGATCGCCTGCAGCATGCCCGTATCATGAATCGGCGCTCCCATGGAAATCAACTGCAATAAATCATTTTTTCCGTCATAACAGTTTTGCCACAGCTCCGAGAGTATCACCACATCCGGGGTGATGTTCTTATCCACTTCCTTTGCAGTAGTCTCCATAATAGACTGCAGCTTCTCGCGCAGCTCATACTTGGACATCTTCTTAGAATCAGAATCATCCACTAAAATCAGAACAGAAATAATATCCTTATTGACCTTCTCGCCTTCCTTGGGCTTTGGAGGAGGAAGCAGGGTAAGCCCCATGATATAATCTTCAAATTTTTCCAGTGCTTTATCCTTGAATTTTTCAAGCTTTTTCTTGATCTCTTTGAGCTTTTCCTGCGCTTCTTTCGGAATCTCCGGTGTTCCCGGTGCCCGCGGCATCGGCATCTTTTGCAGCTCTTCAGCTCCTTTTTTGGCTTGTTTCTTTTTGGCCATACGAAGAAAAAGGTTATGGACTTTATATAAAGCTTGCGATAAAGAAGAGTTCTAAAGAGGTAACAACAATAGCGCAAATGGAATGTCTCATTCCAAGATTTTTACGAAGTAAAAATTGGTTTGCCTGCTATTATTGTTGTTACCTAAATCATGTAAACATATTACTTTTTCACTCCAAAGGATACCGCTTATCTATCATTTTATGCGTAAATTTCTTTGGCTCTTCGACATAATAATCAGAAACCAAATTTCCATTGCCAATAACCTTCCATTTGTACGTCACCAGCCCTTCCATACCAACCGGCCCGCGGGCATGAAATTTCCCGGTAGAAACCACTGCATCTCCCCCTAACCCGTAGCGATACCCATCCGAAAAAAGCGTAGAACAATTCCAAAGAACGCTTGCAGAATCCACATGCTGCATGAACTTCTTTGCTTTGTGCTTATCCTTGGTTACAATACCGTCAGTATGCTTGCTCGAATACTGGTTAATATGCCCGATGGCATCATCAATACTCTCTACAATGGTAATAGAAAGTACCAGGTCATTATACTCCGCACCCCAGTCCTTATGGGTTGCATGCTCAATGCCCAAAACTTTCAATACTGCATCATCCCCCAATAAGCGAACATTCGCCATAGATAACATATCACGCAGACGGGGCAAAAACGTTGCGGCAATGGCCTTGTGCACAACCAAAGTCTCCAGAGCATTACCTGCAGCAGGGTTTTGGCACTTGCTGTCATAGCAAACCTTTACTGCCATATCAACATCGCACTCATCATCCACATACACATGGCAAAGTCCCCTTCCCTGATGAAGGACAGGAATCTTAGCGCGATCAGAAATAAGCTTCGTGGTTTTCTGCGAAACACGGGTAATTAAAAGATCGAGATGCTCCTGCTGGTCCAGAAGTTTCTTGAGGTCCTGCTTTGCATCAACAAGCGCAACCCACTCCTTGGTGACTTTGCACTCCTCAGATGCTTCCTGCACCAGTGAAAAAAGAATGTGCTGCGTATGCATGCTCTCCTTTCCTCCCTTGAAGATAACCGCGTTCCCGGATTTCAGGCAGAGCAAACAGACCTGAATCAAAACCTCAGGAATATTCTCAAAAACAACGCCAATTACTCCAAGAGGATAGCTCACGCAATACAATTCCAGTCCTTCATTTAGCTCCACACTCTTCAGGGTCTGGTGAATCGGATCCTCCATGGATGCAAGCTCCTGCATGCCATAGAGCAGATCATTAATTTTATTCTGCGTGAGCTCAAGCAAATGCAAGCCAGCCTTACTCATTTTTGCCTTCTTTGCAAGCTCAACATCTTTTTGGTTCTCACTCAGAATAGCATCACGGGAATGATCGATCTTCTTTGCCACTGCCTTAATAACAGTATCTTTCTCCTCGCAGCTAAGGGCGCTGACAGCCCTGCTGGCGTGCCGCACGCTCTGCAATTTATCGGTAACAGAATTCATCATGGTGAATACATTGAACCTCTTTTTACTTCTTGCTTGCTTTCTTGGGCTTAAGCGTAAAATCAAACCCTCTCTTTTTAATTTCCTGAAGATAATGCTCCAGCGAATCAGAACCCAGCTCATTCACCAGGGATTTGATCTTTTGCTGTTGCTGCATCAGCTTACTCAGCAGATAAACAGTAATAGCAATAAGAAGCACATTAAGCACAAGGCTGATGATTCCAAAATTAGTGAGCGCCATGGGTATCTTCTGTTACCATCGCCTCATCTATATATTTCTTTAGTTTTTGCGCATCAGAACTAATCTTCACTAAAAGAGCAATATCACCGAATTGCTCACACGCGCAGTACTCGCAATAAAAATCTGAGCAGTTCTTGATCTGAAACTGCGCAGCAGAGCCGCAAATACCGCATTTCTTGACCATTACAGCACACAGCGCAAGAACTCCTTTATGAAAGTTGTGGAAAAATCAAAAGAATTCAAAGGCAGGAGAAACTCCCGCTCCACTCCTAAACCACGCCCCAATTGTTATTCTTATCCCTATTTCTGATATTTAAACCTTTGGGTAGTTATAGAGGAGAAATGTATACTGGGATATTTTAAGCAACAATTTTAGAAATATTTTTAAACATTCTATCCCTTGGTAAAAAAATGATAAAAAGAGGAATATATCCGATCCTTTTCCTGCTGCTATGTTCAATAGTATTCGGACACGTTTCTGCGCAGCTCTCTCTTGGCGAGCAAAAAGCCATATACACGCCACAAAACAATTATACCGTAATGTTCATTGATTATGATCCCTTTAGCGAGCAGGCAACCTTTCGGGTAAATGGCCAGGATATGCAGATGCTAGCCTTTCAGGCCAAGCCGCTTCTCTTTGGCACCTTCTTCTTCTCAGATTTAAAGGGAGAGTCTAAGGATACACTCTCTGCCTCTTTCTTTATTGATGACATCAAGCCGTATCACTGCGAGAGAACCTGTGAAAATAACACTTTTGTAGATGTAGTACGGCTTTTTGACAGTGACTTCGAACTCTGTAAGCAGGATTGCGCAGGAAGCTGCGAACTCTTTCATCAGCGTGTGTGTATCGAAAATGACGTGTGGATTACCAATAACTGTGATCAGAAACTCGAAAAGCTCGAAACCTGCACCGGCTCCTGCAC
>JANQND010000014.1 GCA_028279765.1 Candidatus Nanoarchaeia archaeon
GAGTTCATTAAGTTTCTTAAGAGCTTTTTCACGTATAGCAATTAGGTTTTCTCCTCGGATATGTTCTAAGACCTGAGGTCGGAGGGAGTCAAATTGCAAATAAAGTTCAAATCCTTCCCTATACTGTGCTAATTTTTCGGCAAAACCCTCTTCTGTGGCAATCTTTATTCCGTTTGTGTTCACCATTACATGACGTATAGGCTTGCTTTTTACCAATTCAAGAATTTCAAAGAAATCCGGATGGATAGTAGGCTCGCCTCCACTAATTTGAACAATGTCAGGCTCTCCTTCATGCTCTAAAAGGGTATCAAGCATTTCCTTGACTTCATCCATAGTTCGGTGTCTTCCGTAGGTCGGAGAAGACATAGCATAACAGGTAGGGCAAGTAAGGTTGCAACGATCAGTTATCTCAAGGATAGAAAGGCACGAGTGCTGCTCATGGTCCGTACAAAGCCCGCAGTCGTAGGGACATCCATACTTTACCTCAGTACTAAATTTTCTGGGCATTTCACTTTTCTTCATGTAGTTGCGGCATTTCTTATAGTAGTCCACATCAGTTGAGATAAGCACTTTTTCATGGCCATGTTCAGGGCATTGTTTGAACATATACACCTTTTCATCCTGAAAGACAATTTTAGCGTAAACCCTCCTTAAGCAGGTAGAACAGATACTCAGAGTCAGGTCATAGTACGTATATGGTCGTTTCATTTTTTAAGTAAACCCTTCGAGAGGATTGCAGTGCTATAATACAATAGAGTGACAAGGCATGTTAGTTGAATTGCCGATAACCCTATAGCAAGTGGAGTGATCGGTTTGATGAATTCCACAAATAATCGAAATGTAAGGTATGAGACCATAAAGAGCTTAAATATACTTCCATTTTGTAGGGTATGCTTCTTCTGAACAGCAATGAGTCCCAGCCAGGTAAGTCCGAGAAAACCAATTTCATAGAGTGCGGTAGGGTGGCGTGGAACACCATCTCCCTGATCAAATGCCCAAGGAAGGTTAGATTCAATGCCTACGGTTCCATCAGTAACTCCCGTAAGAGCACACCCGATTCGGCCAATCATGATTGCAAGAATCAGCGGGTAGGTGAACAAATCACCAGAAGAATGTTTCTCTCCTATTATCTTCTTGGTAATTTCAACTCCAATGAGTCCTCCAACAATGCCACCTACGATAGTTTTACTTTGATAATAGAATAACAAACTCGGGGGATCAAAGAACAAACCTGGACGCTCTAGCGCTCCAATAAGTCGGGAGAAAACAAGAGCTCCAATAATTGCTCCCAAAAGAACCGCAAGTCTATTTCGCTGGTTGAGGGGGTCTTTGGATTTCCCCTTCAGGTGAAGATAATATTGAAAGCCAACAATGAATGCCAGTACCTCAAAAAGCAAATGTGATGAAAGAGTTAATGGACCAAGAACAATATCAATCGGAAAAGACACCATCACAATAACAGTCTTATGCCGCGCTTAAAAAGGTTTCTGAAAGATCTAAAAGAACACGACATAATCCTTCAAAAAATACATTCCAGCAACAAGAATAAGTGTCCCATACGGAGACAATCCCCAGTAATTGTTCTTGCGGTTAATAAAATAAAGAACAATATCCGTTAGCTCATCAATAAAAAGAGCAAGCCCGATGGCATAGAGGAGAACACTTTGTAATACTATGCCGACAGGGATCAGCAGCAGGCCATACAGATAGTGATGCAGTGTAATTCCAAAGAGAGTAGGACTCTCCTGCGGCCTGAGATACAAGAAGAGTCGTGTAACAAGAATAGTAATCACAAAAACAGCATAGAAATAATGTGCGGAATCCATGAAAGATCAGAATAATGTTTTTTTAAAAAGATTATGGAATCTAAAGCACGCCCTCAGTAATCAATTTTTGATAGAATGAGATATTCACAATTTCCTGGTCAATATCAGTGATAAACACCAAAATTTCATTTAGGTATGTAGAGATCTTTACGTCTTTGACAGAAGAAATAAGCCCTATTGTATTCAATCGGGAGTCCTCTTCAATTTTCTTGAACATTCCTTTTTGTTTTCCATTAAGATAATTACTCTGCTTAAGAAGAGCATTGTGGATGAAGTCAAAGATTTCTTTTCTATGTTTAAATGTACTCTTTGAGGTATGCAGGTACTCACTGAGATACATGATGTTATCAGCGATATTTTCCAGTTTCTTGCTCATCAGAAAATAAGAGGGAATTAATGAGGCATTCTTAATGTTTGAAGATAAGAGAACCTTAGAGTCAATCAGGGAGGTCGAGATGATCTTAGCTATAAGATGGTACAGGCGATCTATTTCGTATTCATTCATGCGAATCTCTTCGATGTCAAAGTGCTCTAAAATATTCGTAATGGAAAGGTCAATAATAAGCACGATGCGATAAAGAATTTGCTTGATATCGACTTTTGATTTATCGATGAGCACGCGTATCTGTATTTTCTTTTTGTCTTCAAACGCAATCTCTGCTCCGCTCATGTGGCTCAACGTCCTTCTGACTTTTGTCTTCGCATCCTTAGTGATTTCGCTCTTTGAGAATACGGTAATCGTTTCCACTCCCAAATAATAGACAGCAAACATGACCTGATCAATATTTTGTACATACTCATCAATATTAAGAGAAATTTCTTTAAGAGCCTTTTCCTCTATAGTATTCGGTGAGATGATTAGCGATCGGTCTGCTTTCTCATAGACCTCAACTTGATTCTTTTCTTTGAGGTTGTTCTTGCGCACCCAATCCTTTGGCAAAGAAAGAGAGTATGTAGTCCCCGCTACGAGCTGAATTTTTCTCTTATAGACTGGGGATATCGCCATATCTATAATAAATTATCAATATTATATAAATATTTTGCAACTATATAGCATATGTAGCAAAAGTATATATATTATTCTGCTCAGAATATATATTGAAAAAAGATGGAAATAATTACCCACAATTATGACGACCCAGCGGAAGAATTTATGGATAAGTAGGCTACCCCCTACTTTCCATTTTTTTTGCTAAGTCCAAAGGATAACAGTATAACACTGGACAATCTTTTTTTGCTTAATTTCTCTAAATTTTTGCGTTCTAGATTATAATCCAGCTATAACATCTCGCACTGGACATAAATGAGGTCCCTGTGAACTATATAAAGCAGGAGATGATAGATAAATTGAGGTGAAGACAATGCAGGAAACACGATACACAGCCCCCATTGAAGCAAAGCTGGGATATGAAATGGACCATAAGGGATTCTCCCGAAGAGCGCAGGAAAAATACATCTACCATGTAAAAAAGTTTTTTGAGTATGTCCAAAAGGAGCCACGAAGAGCAACAATTACAGATGTTCGAAAATACGTGCGGAACCTAAAAAAAGAGAGAAAAAGTGAAGTGTGCATAAACGAGACCATCTCTGCCATCACATTTCTTTACCGGGACATCTGGAAGCGAAGCTCATTCAGCGAATTAGAGAAAATGAAGCAACAAAGTCTTGATGAACAATACCTTTCACGAGAGCAAATAAAGAGGATGTCCAAAGTGATGCCCCAGACAAAAGATAAGCTGCTCATAGAGCTCTTCTTCGCATCAGGGCTGCCCATAGAAGAGATAATCACCATAACCACAAGAGATATTCATCTGGACGATAAGCTACTGGTGATACAGTCGCAGCAGGGATCTCGCCGAAGATATATTATGCTCTCTGATGACATCATTGAGCACTATATCCACTATCTTACCGAAAGATATTATCTAGGAGTTCAGAATGTCTATATATTTTACGATGAGGGGCATCATCTGTCAGAGAAGCAGGCACTGCATATCCTGAAAAAATCTGCTGCGAAGTCAGGGATTGATTTTTCATTTTTTTGATTGTGAGAAATTCCAAGTAGTAACCTTACAGCTCAAAAATCAAATACTTTTTTAAAGTCTTCTTTATCCATTATCACTAATGGACTACCAAAAACGCGAAGAAAAAGCTGTAAGCGCCATTAAAAAAGCAATACCTTCTTCTCTCAAAAAAGACATGCTCTCCGTAAGCAAAGGCATGTTCTGTGAAGTGTATGAAAATAAAGAAGTATTCCCTAACCATTACATGGCGTGCGCAATCGATGGAGTAGGTACCAAAGTAATCCTCGCAGAAGCCATGCAGGTATACGATACCGTAGGAATTGACCTGGTCGCCATGTCTGCAAATGACCTGGCAACTTTTGGCAATATTTCCCCTTTTCTGTTCATTGATTATCTGGCAGTAGAAAACAAGATCCAGGAAGAGGGGCTTACCGGTGATATCATCAAAGGAATAGTCAGGGGATTAGAGCAATGTGATGCCTCGAGCATACTCAAGAACTCCATCAAAGTCAACTTCGGAAAAGGTGAGACTGCATCGGTTGATGAGCTCATGTCAGGAGTAAGAGAAGGGTATGGGTTTGACCTGGCCGGAGGAATGATTGGGTTTGTGCCAAAAGAAAAGTTCAATGTTACCGTAAAGCCCGGCCAAAAAATCATTGCTCTGCCTTCATCAGGACTGCATTCTAATGGCTACACTGATGCGCGATTGGCCCTTCTCAAGGGAGATTTCGAAACCAGAGAGAGGTTCAAAAAACGCTACAAAGGAAAATTTTCTCTGGATGATGATTTCGATGGGTCAACCATCGGAAAAAGGTTAATTGAGCCCACAGCTATTTATGTCAAGGACATGGCCAAGGTTTCCAAAAGTTTTGATGTTGTCGGCATCAATAACACAGGATATGGACTCAAGAATCTCAACAGGTTAGCAGGGAAGCATGAATTTCATATTAACGATCCCATTCAGCCTCAGCCTATCTTTGATCTCATCCAGCAGGAAAGCAAATTTTCAACCGAAGAAATGTACAAAAAATTCAATATGGGCATGGGATTCTTCATGATAGTAAACGCAGAAGATGCACAAGACATCCTACAATTAACAAAAGGGCAAATAGTAGGAGAAGTAAAAAAAGCAGATAAAGTAAGAACCATTCTTAATGATGATATCGCGTTCTCCGGATACTAAAGAGCAGTAGAGTCCTGGGCATCCTTCTCCCCTCTGTTAAGCACCACACGGGCAATCATCTTAATGGAAGTAATCATTGCTTTGAGATTATCAATAATCTCAGTCATGATCATATACTCGTGCAAGCCGTCGCGCACTTTGCTGTCTTTTAGAGTAGTATAATGCTTTCGAATATCTTCACGCAACAAATCCTGGCATGCACGGATATGCGGTCTGATGGAGAGCTCAATCTGCAGCGCAATCTTCTTATCTGCCTTGTAGTAGGCAGTCATGACAGAAAGGTAAGAGTCTTTAATAGAATTATACACCTCAAAGAAACGCTCTGAAAATTTCTTTGATATTTTGAGTTGTTCAAGGCCCCTTGCAATACGCTTTTGCCGATCAGCAATCTTCTCCAGCCGCTCTCCGATACTCAGATAGCTATAGAGCTGCCAGATCGTTTTACCGGATGTTTTCAGTTCACTCGCTGAGCTGGCTGCGGTGCGAACAGCGCGTATCAATAAAAACTCAAGGCGATTAATATCGGCATCACGCTGCTGAATTGATGAATAATTGCAGGCTCCGTTGAAACAGGAAATAGTATCTGCAATCAGGCTTCGGGTGATGTTATCCATTCGCCGGACCATAGAATCCAGGGAAATTTCCTTCATGTCAATAAGAAATTTTGCAGTGATCTTATTGGAGGTCTGCTCAAGAATCTCCAGGCCGGCAAGATTGAGGATGCACTCCTTGATTTTCTCGTCCTGATGGTTCAGTTTTGCTGACACAATTTCAATAACATGATAGGCATTGAGGTAGGCAGTGATGATTTCTGTTTTGATTTCATCTAAGGAAAGCTTATCCACGGAAATTCGATGAACACGCAGCTTCT
This sequence comes from Candidatus Nanoarchaeia archaeon, assembly GCA_028279765.1. GTDB lineage: Archaea > Nanobdellota > Nanobdellia > Woesearchaeales > WJIZ01 > JANQND01. The sequence goes on from JANQND010000014.1 coordinate 5,905, forward strand.
GCTGTGACTCCGCAAGATCAGAAGAAATCAAAAGAGAATTGCTGTCAACCTCCATAGACAAGAGGCTTCCTTTTTTCAGGTTGTTTTTTTGTATCCAGTCCTTAGGAATGGAGACCACATACGATCCCTTCCCGAAACTGATAAGCTTGCGCACATCCATCGACACCACCCCATTATAATTTATAAAATTTATATTAAAATTTCGTTTTATCTATATAATCTATATGCCATATATATTATATGGCGTAAGCATATATAATTCTTTCGCTTACTATCTGACGGGGTGGTTGAAATGAAAGAAGATATCGAAGAAGACATTTATTCGGAGAGCCTGGGAGTTCTTCTGGACAACGATGAACTCAGTAGCTTGGAAGCTGGCTTCATGATGGGCTACATGAAAGAGGGAAGAGGTGATGAAGATGAGTAAATGGGTCATGAGCATCACCACAAAGCGGGGAACTATTCAGGTGGATATGGAAAAAATGCTCCAATAAAGAGAAAAATAAAACGAGGTGTTTAGGATGGGAGGTGAGAACATGGAAAGAAAAGTAAAAAAACCAACACTGGAAGAAGTGCTTTACGTACCCTATAATCTCAATGATCCCATGGAGAATTTTACTGAGAAATGAGAAGAGCAAGTTTCACAAAATTATTAAAATTTTAGCAAATTGGGACTTGAATCAAGAAAATTTTATCGAAAGATATATAAATGTCGTAATAGTCCTTTTTCCATATACAATTCTTGCAAATGACGACTGAAAAAGACTATAGCGCAAACAGCATCCAGGTGCTTGCAGGCTTAAGTGCCGTACGAAAAAGGCCGGGGATGTATATCGGCTCTACCGGAATCAAGGGATTACACCACCTTGTCTATGAGGTTGTTGACAATTCCATTGATGAGGCTATGGCTGGGTTTTGCAGTACGATAACCGTTGTCCTGCATAAAGACGGATCTGTTTCTATTCAGGATGACGGAAGGGGAATCCCGACAGAGATTCATCCAAAATACAATATCTCCGGCGTAGAATTAGTCATGACGAAGCTTCATGCAGGAGGAAAGTTCGACAAGGATTCCTATAAAGTAAGTGGAGGGCTCCACGGAGTGGGAATTTCTGTAGTCAATGCCCTCTCAAAAAAGCTGCATGTGCAGGTTTGCAGGAACGGAAAACTCTATACGCAGGATTTTGCGAAGGGGAATAAGCTGACATCTCTGGAAGAAAAAGGAGATTGTTCAGAAAGAGGTACCTTAGTTAAGTTCTATCCTGATGAAGAAATATTTGAGACCGTTGAATTTCATTTTGATACCCTCTCGGCACGGCTCAGGGAAATTGCTTTTCTGAACAAAGGCGTGGAAATCAAAATAAAAGAAGAGCATACCGAAAAAGAGCATGTGTTCAAGTACGATGGCGGAATTGTCTCCTTCGTTGAGTATCTTAACAAAAACAAAAATCCTCTGCACGAAGTCATTTCCTTCAACAAGGAAAAAAACGGAAATGCTATTGATATTGCACTTCAATACAACGACTCCTACCAGGAAAATATTTTTTCCTTTGTCAACACGATTAACACGACAGAAGGCGGAACCCATCTCACAGGATTCAGAACTGCTCTCACCAGGGTAATCAACAATTATGCACAAAAAAAAGATTCTATTCGGCTAACAAACGAGGATGTTCGTGAAGGAATAACCGTTGTTATTTCCGTAAAGATTCCTGAGCCGCAGTTTGAGGGGCAGACCAAGACTAAGCTGGGCAATTCTGAAATGAAAGGGATTGTAGATTCTGTGGTTAGTGCTGAACTCAACACATACTTCGAAGAAAACCCTGCAGCAATTAAGACGATTATTGACAAGTGCATTAACGCTGCAAAAGCACGCGACGCTGCACGAAAAGCGCGGGATCTTACCCGAAGGAAAGGTGCCCTGAATGCCCATTCGCTGCCGGGAAAGCTCTCTGATTGCCAGTCAAGAGACCCTGCGCAAGGGGAACTCTACTTAGTAGAAGGAGACTCTGCAGGAGGGTCAGCAAAAGCAGGAAGAAATCGAAAGTTTCAGGCAATTTTACCGCTTCGGGGAAAAATCCTTAATGTGGAAAAAGCGCGAATGAACAAAATTTTCGAAAACGAAGAAATAACAACCATGATAACCGCGCTCGGGTGTGGTATTGGCGAAGAATTCAATATCGAGAAAGCACGCTATCACAAGATCATTATCATGACCGATGCCGACGTGGACGGGGCGCATATTCGAACGCTCATCCTTACCTTCTTTTTCAGGCACATGAAACCGCTTATTGAGAAAGGGTACCTCTATATCGCCCAGCCGCCATTGTTTAGGCTCAAAAAAGGAAAATCAATTGAGTATTTCTATGATGAAGAGAAACTCGATCAGAAAATGAAAGAAATCGGCAAGGAAAATACCAGTATTCAGCGATACAAAGGTTTGGGAGAGATGAATCCGGGCCAGCTCTGGGAGACTACCATGGACCCTGTTAACAGAACCCTGCTACAGGTAACGCTTGAAGATGCCGTAGAAGCAGATAAGATATTCACCATACTCATGGGCGACGAAGTCGATCCCAGAAAACAGTTCATCCAGACCCATGCCCATGAAGTGGTTAATTTGGATGTGTAGAAATATTCAGTGGCAATAGGACAAGGCTTAAAAGGCGATTTCTATTATTCTCTTCTCATGAATTATACATTAGCATTAGAAACAAGTGAAATGTTCCTTGAATTCATGATAGCGAATAACATTCAGAGAATTGGTACTGATTTTAGGAACAAGAGCGGGCAATATGGTTTCAAAGAGAATCCGGATATACCAGAATTCAATGTTCATGATTTTGAAACTGCCATGGGCGCGTTTGCAGATGGATATAATAGAAAGCCGAGAAGACGTCCATTTGCCCATAGCTCTGCACAAATGGAGATAGTGAATACAGCAAAAGATCTTGAAGTAATGATAGATACAGAAAGAGTATTAAAAGGGCTCGTTCGGCTAGGTTACAACGAAGTATCAGGAGACATGCCATCCAAAAATGTGAAAAGAGATTTGCACATACAACGATTGAAGATATATACTAATCAATATGTGCTTGGAACAACTTCAGGTAGTTCACAAAGGAGTTTTTCTATCCGATAGCTTTATAAATCAAAATAAAGTCCTCTTCTTACACATGGCAAAAGCATCAGCAAAGAAGAAATGGTACAGTATTGTTGCTCCGAAAGCATTTAATGGGAGAATACTTGGAGAAACACCTGTTTTAGAAGCAAAATCACTGGTAGGAAGAACACTGAAAGTAAATCTTGCTACGATCACTGATGATATGAAGAAGCAGAACACCGAAATCAGCCTGGTTATTGAAAAGGTTGATGGTGAGAAGGCACAAACTTCTATTATTGGATACCGGCTTATGCCTACTTCTATTAAGCGATTCGTTCGTAAAGGCAGGTCCAGAATTGATGAGACCATCAAAGCAATTACCAAGGATGAGAAAGTAGTTACTATCAAGATCGTGCTCATAACGCAGAACGTTATCAAGGGATCAGTTAAAACTGCTCTGCACACTGAATTGACCCGATTAGTACACAAAAAAATCTCACAATCAAATTTCGCTGAATTAAGTGAGCAAATTATTGGAGTAAGACTGCAAAGAGAACTTAAAGACAAGCTCAAAAAGATCTATCCGATCAAGATTTGCGATATCCGATTCTTCAAATATGAGCAATTCATTAAAACCGTTGACCTGCGAAAAATCAAGGAAAATATCGCACGAGGTGCAAAAAAGATTGCTAAGATTGAAGATCAGCAAAAAGAGCAGGAAGCAGAAGAAATAGTTGAAGAAACCGAGCAGCAGGAAGCTGTGGTTGAAAAGCCTGCTGAGTAAGCTTTAAAAAGAAATTCTCTTTTTCATGTTTTTCATAGCCCCGTAGTGTAGTGGTCAATTTCTTCGGAAGACCATTCATCTTTGGTTCTGGGCCAAAGGACCTCGGTTCGAACGACTGGTTACGCGCGGTCGACACGCAAAGTGCGACATCAAGTCGCACGTGCTCGCTAGGCGCTCGCGTACCGTCTCGAAAGTCCGGGCGGGGCTATATTCTATTATTTACTAAGAAGTAAGAAAACTTATATAGGACAGGGGTAGTTCTATCAAGATGAAGCTATTATCTGTTGAAAAGGTAGGGGACAACTACTGGGTCTTTGAGAGCCCTCCCTCTGATCCTGAGAATACAACTCAAACGATTTATTCATTGCTTGCATTTTCTGATGACATGTATGAGCATTTTTTTGATGTGAACAATACAGCCGTAGGTAAAGCTCATGAACATGGATTTGGCTTTAAAGGAACGTATGACTCGTTCTATGAATTAGGAATGAGAGTCAGCCAGCAACTAAGTGGTCAGGTAAGAGAATGGACGATTCCCAAATACCAGGAAAAAGAAGATCAGATAAAAACCATTACCCTAGATAGTATTAGAGAAGGAATGCTCAGAGGGAAAAAAACAGACTTAGACCAAATAATTACCGGTGAAGTCTTCAATGAGATTCCAGAAAACGATAAAGAAAGAGTGCAGGAAATAGTAGAAAAAATCAGACAGGACAATCCACAAATTGATATAGAGAGCATAAAAAAAGACTACCACTCATTTTCCTCAGTAGTTGAGGTTTATGTCGATAGACTACAGCATTCCTTCTGGCCAATAGCCGAAGTCTATAGGCAAGTTCCTGCAGAAGCAAGGGCAGAGTTCCTTGCACTGGTTAAATCTCCTTCATTAAATGGAGCAGAGAACAGGCAACATAATAGTTTCTTTGATTATCCTGAGCAGTATCAGGACCTTCTACAATATGCAGAAGAGCTTGATGGTGAGACTGCTTCCTCTTATTTCAAAGTGTTACGATTGGAAATGGAGAGGGGTGAAAAAAATTTTACTCAGGAGATTGAGTTTTTTACAGATCGTTTTCACCAAGAAATTGATAGAGAGCATAAACCGTTCTTCATAGAGTTAGCATTAAAGGCGCAGGAAGAGAATCTCCCTCAGTGGAGAGAAAGCATCCCATATGGAGTAGCACCATTGCTTGCAAAGTACTCTATAACTGAAGCAAGACAAATAGCAAATCAAGCATTTGAGATGATTAAACAAAGTCAATCTCCATGGGAGTTCTTAGAATCTAAGAGCAACAATACCTAAAATCTCTTTTAATTATTTCAAAACATTCTTATAGGTATTTCATCAGAAGATTGATTCTATGAAACTCCTTAATATAATAATAATCATTTCCATTCTTTTTGTAGTCGCCTGCACAAGTCCAAAGGAGACCTACCTTCAAGAAGAAATAATCAACACTAAAGAACAAAGAGAGCCTGAGCCAGTAATAGAGTATAACAAAGAAAATGAAAAAACGCAGAGCGAAAACCTCAATCATTCTCAATCAAAGACTCATGAGAGGAAAGAAAAAAAAGAACCCTACATTCAGCCAAAGCAGTCCTTCAGAAAAGCTCCGGAAATTCCCAGTGAAGCAGAAAAAGAGCTATTACCTGCATGTGATGGAAAAGAGTTCACCCATTTCCCTGTCGATCTAAACAAAATCTACGAAATAAGTCCTATAGGAAACATCGCACCGCCGGGCCACACCTTCCCCACTGAACATTCCTTCTTGCATATCTCTCCTGGGGGATCAACAACAGAAACGCTACCTCTGAGTGCTCCAGCCGACGTAACCGTAGTCCATATTTCAGAAATACGGGGAATTACTCAGGATCCTGTTGATTACACCATCTATTTTGCCCTCTGCAAAGATCTTATCGGGTATTATAACCATGTAAAAGAACTCTCCGGGAATCTTGCAGGAGAATACAAAAGCACAGAATGTGAGGACTGGAGCAGTAAACCAGATAGCTCGTGTGCAAAAAACATGTTCTACAACGGTAAAGCAGGAGAAGTAATTGGAGAAGTAGGGCGATTGCAGGGTAATTTTGATTTTGGTTTAATTGATCTAAGAAAAAAACACACTTTTGCCAATGAAGAGCGCTATGGCATCAGATCGTTATACATTCAATGCCCCTATGAGTATTATCCCATCGGCATGAAAAACCAATTCTATGAATTAATCGAAAGAAATGATGACAGGCAATGCGGAACTTCAGCACAGGATGTCCCCGGAACACTGCAGGGGAACTGGTTTTATGGTGATGGTTCAGCTAACGCTGCGCATAACTGGGATACGCATTTAGCGTTCATCTATGATAATGAAAACCCACAAACTGCAGTTATTTCCATTGCAGGAAAAATCACTGATCCTCAAAAATGGGAGTTTAAACCAGAATCAAGCGGATCAATCAATCGAAGGTTCGTTGATGTTAGGCCTGGTAATGAAATCTATTGTTACGAGAATATTGGAGAGCGAATTCTACTGAAGCTGGTTAGTGAAAAAGAGTTGCACATAGAACTCCAAAAAAAGAAATGCAGTGGATACAATACAAATTATGAGTTTGTAAAGCCGGTAACGTATTTGAGATGAGTTAAACGGGAAAATACAGAACTTTATGGATCTTTGAAGAGGTATAATACTGATAATCCCGAATTACATCTCCCAGTTGTTCCTGTAGTTCATCCATAATCTTTAGGAATTCCTCAAAGCTTTGACACTCTACATCAAATTCAAAATCAGAACCTCCGATAGTTCGTTCAGATAACACCACCGAAGGGTGTGAAGAAATGAATTCTCTGAGAAGCGATTTCTTATCAAAATTTTCCAGATACAGATCAACTTTATAATGATGGTAACTAATGCTATTGAGGTTCAGGTTTGCCTTATAGCCCAGAATAATTCCTTTCTTTTCTAACTGTTTTACGCGATAGCTTACTGCCTTTGAAGTCAGTTTCAGCTGAGTACTCATCTCAACAAGAGACATTCGGGCATTTGATCCAAGCATGTGGAGAATGTTCTGGTCAATGTCGTCAATGTCTATTCTCTGCGACTCTCTCATAATCAAAACGTCACGCTTTGATGAGGTAGTCAATAAGTAATTGCGCGAATAAGTAGAATACTCCACAAAGAACGCGATTTCGCTCTTTTGGATGTATGATCTGTATTTCTGCTCAAACCTCTGCCAGATAGTATCCAATTCCTGATGAGAGGTAACCCACAATCCAAACACACAGTTCCAGGGTCCTTCCACTTCAGCAACCCATAGTGCATTCTTTTCCCTGACTAGGTTTGAGAATATTTCCTCTTTTTTCTTCAGTGTAGCATTTTGAAGGCGAACATAAACCCGGGCGATAAAATAACCCAGTTTCATGGTATCAATAACAGCATGAAAGCCCGCAATAATATTTTTTTTGACCAGGTTATTGATCCGGTAGATCACTACATCCTTATTCAGATGAACTTTCTTTGCGATTTGCAGGTAGGTCTGTCGCGCGTCCCTGTCTAGCTCGTAGAGTATCTTTCTGTCCTTCTGATCCAGATCACTTAACTTCATTTCCAGAATAAAAGGAATAATTCTTTATAAAATTTTCTTTTTTTCTGAAAATTTAATACAATATTCTAAATACATTTACTACTTCTTAGTTGCTATGGTAGATAAAATACAGTACTCCATTCCATTCATTAGAGATTTAGAAACACTTGAAAGAGTTATTACATACTCAAAAGAGAGTGAACATTCAGAAATCGTAGAGATGTATGGAGGGCTTTCTGATGTAAGAGAATTAGGGTCAGATGAATTCAAAAAAATTGCATCCTATGCAAAAAGCAACGGATTGGAGTTTGCTTTAACGATAACCATACGTGATGGAAATGAAGACAAAGAAGACCTTGATGAGATCTTAAAGGAAGGAATTCCGGACAAGCTCATCGTAAGCAGCAAAAAAGACATTGAGAAGTATCATGATGATTTCAAGATCTATCTCTCCACCATTTTCGGATTTCAAAGTGAGAGAGATATAGAAAAAGTTCTCAAGCTAAAGAATAAGTACCCGCTGATCACCGATTTATGTTTTCATCACGATAGTACAAGAGATCAAAATCTCAAAGACAAAGCCCTTCCATTAGCAGAAGCTGGAATCGATACCAAGGTCCTAATCACAGAAAGCTGCTACGAGCGATGTATACAGCGTAAGGCCCATTACAACAAAACAGTACACCAAGAGCCTGACGTTTTGCAGCATCATTGCGTAGCAACTGCCTATGAAAATCCTGCCCGATTGCTTGACTTGTCCGGTTTTCTCATGCCTGAGGAGATTTCTCAGTTTCAGAAAGAAACAGGGATTAGTACCTTCAAGATAAGCGGAAGAGGACGAGGAGTAACACCAGAGCAGCAGGGAAAAATTATTACTTCTTATCTCAATTTCAAGTCTCCAGAAAACCTTTATGATTTGATTATCTTTACTTATGCAAAGGATCACTTCCATGTTTCATCAGAGCGATTGCTTCAACATTGCGAATCAATAAACAAACTATTCTATCAAACCACAACCAAAGAAAGAGATGCTATAGCACAGTCCATGATAGCAGAAGGATCACTAAAAATTCTACAAGATCAATCTCCAGGAAATCAAGCTTTAGCCTATCAGGCAAGAAAACTCTATGCTCCAAGAGGAATCTACAAAATACCACAATGAACAACAAAAAAGTCTGGATGGGGTTCGGATTGTATACGCAGTATATAGATTGGCTTCCTAGATTTACTGAGGGGTACAAAGATTGTGAAGTCTGTATTGCGATCATTGCCGATCAACTCCAACATTATAACGTTGAACTAAATTCTTATGAAATAAGAAACGATATAGAATGTCAACTACTGCAAGGAGGGAAAGAATTAGAGAAGAAGTACAATAATTTTCAACTTAAAACCTGGAGCTACTTATCTGACAATAAGGAGTATTGTAATATTAACGATCACGTTGATGAACTATACAGAAACTGTCCTCTCTTTCAGCATAAAGCAAGGAAGATTACTTCTTCAAAAACTAAGATTCCTCTTTCAGACGAAAGGATAGAAAAACTTGTGGGATACACTCTAGAGGAAATAGCAAGCATTTACTTCTTTGCAAGACAGGGATACATAAAAGTCGGACACTCAAGAGAAAAAGTGTATGACCAGCTGGCATCAGAATTTGCAAAGGAAGCCAATATCAGCTTATCTCAGGATAAGTTTAGATATTTTCCTTAGCTTGTTCAAGAAATTTAGTAGCTCCTGGCGCATAGCCTACCACATGTTTCAGGGACAAAGTTGCAATCGTTCTCATCAAGTTTTTATCGTGATTTCTAGTGTCTCCAATGGTAATAGCATAATCAAAAATAGGATTCATATCCCCCACATCAATAGGACCACTTCCAGGAGGAGTTACAATATTAGCAATATAAACTTGAACTTCAAGAGGCTCAGCTTCACTTTCGGTTTGATAGCCAGGAATATTCGACCCATTTTGTTTAATAAGTAATCTTGATAATTCAGATGCTCCAATGTACGGCTCTGATCCTGAATGACTCGTCTTTTCCACAAACTCACCAGAACTAGGGTCAAAATAGTAATGGGTTCTTGATTTACTATTCTCAGGAATTCCATTTTCCTGAAGCAATGCAATCATTTCAGCCGTATTTGAGATTTCTATCATTTTCAATAAGAATTATGTAAGGTATATAAGTGTTATGATTTGTATTAATTCTATAGTAGTTACTAATTTCTCATTTCCCACCACTGGACCTGTCCACTACCCCTGCGCAAGCTTTATAAAGAAATTTCCGACTATCAGCCCTATGAAATTCACGCTGGAATCGCCCTTTAAGGCAACATCCGCACAAAGGGAAGTAATCGATAAGCTGGCAAAAGGGTACGATAAGAATCCCATGCAGACATTATTAGGTATCACCGGTAGTGGGAAGACCTTTGTCATGGCGAATATTATTGAAAAAGTAAACAAACCCACTATTGTTCTTGCCCATAATAAAACCCTCGCAGCACAATTATACGCAGAATTAAAGGAATTCTTCCCTCACAACCGAGTAGAATATTTCATCTCCTATTATGATTATTACCAGCCCGAAAGCTATCTGCCAACCACAGACACCTACATCGAAAAAGATGCAGATGTCAATGAGCAAATAGAAAAATTGAGACTAAGAGCGACTTCAGCGGTGCTAAGTAGAGATGATGTCATTATTGTCTGCTCTATTTCCTGCATCTACGGTTTAGGAGATCCCAGTGATTTCGCGTATATGTCCCTGCAATTAGAAAAAAACAGCAAAATAAGCAGGCGGGAAATCATAACAAAGCTCATTGATATGCAATACGAGAGAACAAATAGTGCCATAGAAGCAGGCAAATTCAGGGTAAAAGGGGATGTTATCGATGTGATCCCCGCCTATGAAAAAAACATTATTAGAATTGAGCTATTCGGCGAAGATATTGATCGGATGACAGAAATTCATCCGGTTACCGGGGAAACAGTAACACAACTGGAAAAAATAAGTGTTTTTCCTGCAAAACAATTCGTTGTCCCACAGGAAAAAATCCAGAAGGCAATGAATGCAATCAAAGAAGAGCTTGAAGAGCAGCTCCCGAAAATGAAAGAGCTGGAAGCACAGCGATTGCATAAGCGTGTCAAATACGATCTGGAGATGATAGGAGAGTTTGGCTATTGCAGCGGCATTGAAAACTATTCCAGGCATTTCGATGGAAGAAAACCGGGAACGCCCCCCTACACCCTGCTGAGTTATATGCCGGATGATTTCATGCTCATTATTGACGAGAGCCACCAGTCCATCCCTCAGGCCCATGCTATGTATAAAGGAGATTATTCCAGAAAGAAGAATCTTGTTGAATTTGGGTTCAGGCTGCCCTGTGCATTCGACAACAGGCCACTGAAGTTCAAAGAATTTGAAAAATACTTCAGGCACACTCTATTCGTATCAGCAACCCCGGCAGAGTATGAAACACAGCAATCAAAACAAGTAGCAGAACTCATCATCAGGCCTACCGGATTGCTTGATCCCGAAATTGAAACACGAAAAATAGAGGGGCAGATTCAGGATTTAATAAAAGAAATAAAAGAAGTAACAAAGCGAAAAGAGCGCGTCTTAGTAACCACCCTAACAAAACGAATGGCAGAAGACCTCACCAAATACCTGGCTGATAAAGAAATCAATGTGAGGTATATGCATTCAGAAATCGACAGCCTGGACAGAATCGAGCTTATCCGGCAATTAAGAGCAGGAGAATTCGATGTATTAGTCGGAATAAATCTTCTTAGGGAAGGGCTCGATATTCCCGAAGTATCCTTAGTCGCTATCCTTGATGCAGATAAAGAGGGATTCCTCAGAAATGAGCGAAGCCTGATCCAGACAATCGGCAGGGCAGCACGTAACGTCAATGGAAGAGTAATCATGTACGCTGATGTATTAACAGACTCCATGAAGAAAGCGATCGCCATCACCAGAAGAAGAAGAAGGCTGCAAAAACAGTACAATGAAAAGTACAAGATCACGCCAAAGACCATTACAAAAAAGGTCATGGAAAAAGAAAGAGACATCAAAGGCATCAAGCATATGGCGAAAAAGGACATAAACAAGAAGATAATCGAATTGGAAGCACAAATGAAAACAGCGGCAGAAAAACTGGATTTCGAGAAAGCAATCGAACTAAGAGATACCCTAAACGCACTAAAAAAGGAGGCAGAACATGCTTGATAACATCATCATTAGAGGAGCACGAGAACACAATTTAAAGAACATCACCGTAGAACTACCAAGAGGAAAGCTCATAGTAATCACTGGATTATCCGGTTCAGGAAAGTCCACGCTGGCGTTTGATACTATCTATGCTGAGGGTCAGAGAAGATATGTGGAATCACTCTCTGCGTACGCAAGACAATTTCTCGGCCTAATGAATAAGCCGGATATTGACTCTATTGATGGACTCTCTCCTGCCATATCAATAGAACAAAAAACAACATCAAAAAATCCAAGATCCACTGTCGGAACGGTGACTGAAATCTACGACTACTTAAGATTATTATTCGCACGAATTGGAACGATTCATTGCCCTAAATGCGACTCCTCCATTAAGCCGCAATCTGCAGAAAACATAGTCAATCTGATAATGGCAGAGCAGGGAAAAGAGATCATCGTTCTTGCGCCCATAGTAAGGGGATTAAAAGGAACATACGAGAAACTCTTTACGGACTTGCTCAAGGACGGCTTTAGCAGGGCAAGAATTGACGGAAAAATCTACCGATTAGATGAAGCTGCAAAGGAAGCAAAACTCAAGCGGTACGAAAAGCACTGGATTGAAGCCGTAGTGGATAAACTCGAAATCAACGAAGAAAACCGCCACAGACTAACCGAATCCGTAGAACACGCCCTGGCGAAAGGCAAGGGAACCCTTATCATTCTTGATCCAAAAAAACAGGACACCAACAAGAAAGAGATTGCCAGAGGCGCAGGAGAGACTATCTATTCCAATTTCGGTGCCTGTCCAAATCATCCCGATATTGTCTTTGAGCAGCTGGAACCGAGGATGTTCTCCTTCAACTCCCCATTTGGTGCCTGCTCAGAGTGCCACGGGCTGGGAGAAAAACAGGAAGTAAGCCCTGATCTTATCATTCCGGACAAAAGCAAGAGCATCCTTGACGGTGCTTTGGCAGTATACGGGAAAATGGATCTCAAGTGGAGATCACAGCAGATAGGCATGGTTGGTAAAAAATACGGTTTTGATCTCTTAACACCAATAAGTAAATTCACAAAAAAACAGCTCAATGTTCTTCTCTACGGAACCACAGAGCCTATTTACGGAAGATGGAGCACCGGCGCGCAAATGAATATGCGAGACGGCTGGGAAGGAGTCATCCCTCAAACTATGCGATTATATTCGCAGACAGAATCAAACTACAGAAAAGAAAACCTCGAGAAATACATGGTGAATACGCCGTGTCATGTATGCGAGGGAAAACGGCTCAAGAGCAATATGCTTGCCGTAAAGATACAGGGAAAATCTATTATTGATGTAACGGACATGAGCATCGATAAGGGAAAAGAATTTTTCGGTAAACTATCAGGCAAGCTCTCACAAAAAGAACTGATTATTGCAAAGCAGGTGCTCAAGGAAATCAATGACAGGCTGAACTTCCTCTCCAATGTAGGGTTGAATTATCTCACTTTATCCAGAACAGCACGAACGCTCTCCGGTGGAGAAGCACAGAGAATCAGGCTTGCTACACAAATCGGCTCCAACCTCATGGGTGTGTTATACATTCTGGATGAGCCATCAATCGGGTTGCATCAACGGGATAATACAAAATTAATCGAAACCCTGCACACTCTCAGGGACCTGGGAAACACTCTTATCGTTGTAGAGCATGACGAAGAGACTATTCTCAATGCAGACTATATCCTGGACA
>JANQND010000001.1 GCA_028279765.1 Candidatus Nanoarchaeia archaeon
ATGCCCACGTACAAACTCCGCTCTCCATCCTTTGGCAACTCCTTATAATCAATCTGTACGGCGAACCTGCGCTTCTTGTCCAGGTGACGCTTGATGAGCTTATAGGCAATGAACCCAACAAGCGCTACACTGAGCACCGTGATAATCACCCAATATGGTACCACGCCAAATGCCTTTCTTTGCAGCCAGGGAAGCTGAATGTCAATGAGGGCAACAGTCTCTGAATAGAGTCCCAGATAATTTGCCTCCAAACGCAGAATATATTCTCCCGGGATATAGTCCTTTGAAATAGGAAAGCTCTTGGGGACAGAAAAAGACTGCACGAGAGTAAGATTTTCCTCATCGAGCGCGATGCTGTCATTGATCTCCTCAGAGCTAAACATCACAAGGCCGCTGCTTCGGTTTACTTCCTCATCAAGCTTGACGAGGCTGTGGATGAGTTTGATATCAAACTCGCGGTCCGCAAAAACATTTTTAAGATTAACAACATAGAGTAGGTCATCACCAATAATTACTGTATTCTTCAAGGGTTCAAGCTCAATGATCAGCGAATTAGTCTCTTTCTTACCTTGCTTGAAAACCTTCACAATTAAGGGAAGCTCCTCATTAATATCACCAGACAGGATGACTTTCCCCTCATAGGTGCGAGGATAAAAAATAGGGTCCTGCTCGTCAAAAGAAACCTCCTCCTCACCAAAGATATTAACGAGGAAAGTAGCGTTTTCAGTAGGAAAAAGATTAAGACTCTTTGTATCAGCAGTAGCAATTTGTGAGATATTTCCCTCTATTTTTATATCCACGCTCAAGTCCGAATTTGCTTTGTTAAGGACCAGAAAAGGTTGCTTATGCACATTGCCTATCTGTATCTCTGTATTGATGCCATCAGGGGAAATGTCATACGTTCCACTGCTAATGGCAAAAGCAAAAGAGCTAAGCAAAACAACTTGAAAGAAAAGAATCGCTGCCCTCATCGCAATTCCTTCCTCCCCTTATCAGTAATCTCAAAGAGTCGTAATCGCTTATGAGAAAAAATTTCTTTTACATACTCATGGCCCTTCAAGAGGACTAATTGATGCGAAGTAGAATTCCAATTAATCTGTGATCGCTCAGAAATCTCATTAATCGTCAGAGGATTCTTCTGCAGACTCTTAAGAATTCTCTTCTGCAGTTCCCTGAAGGTTCGTTTTCCTCTGCCTGACACTCTTTTTCAGTCTTTTTATAGTATACACCCTTATAAACTTTTCTTTTTTATGATAAGTTAATATTAAATTGATATTAAGTTATATTTATTATATTAGGAACATAATTTTATTTTGAACACTCAATAATCTCCTGATTAAACGCACAATCTTTATAAAATATCTTTGCGATCATAAGGAAGGTGACCGGCACTACACAAACAAACAGAGAATGGCTTGAAGAGTTGCACGCAAAACCATGGAACCTCAGCTTGGACAGAATTACTGAACTATTGAGACTGCTGGGAGACCCGCAGAAGAAACTCAGGTGTATTCATGTAGCAGGAACCAATGGAAAAGGAAGCGTATGCGCAATGCTCTCATCAATTCTGTTAAAACAAGGCTATAAAACAGGGCTATACACTTCCCCTCATCTCAAAAGCTTCAATGAGCGATACCAAACTAATGGAAAGCAGATTACAGATCAGCAAATTGACCAGTTATTGGCGAAAATAAAGCCGTTCTATACCGACCAGAGCTATTTCGAAGTAAGCGTTGCGCTGGCATTTCTCTTCTTTGAGGATGTTGATTTTTTAGTATTAGAAACTGGCCTGGGAGGGAGATTTGATGCGACCAACGTGATTATCCCTTTAGTTAGCATTATTACTTCCATTTCACTCGATCACACTCAACTGCTTGGTGAAACCGTTGAAGAGATTGCCCACGAAAAAGCAGGTATTATCAAGGAAGGCATTCCTATTGTTACTTCAACCGAAGATGGTGCGCTCTCGGTCATCAAGTCTGTTGCCAAAAAAAGACAATCCAAGGTGATAACCATTGCAGAAAAGCATTACCCTGACTTTGACATCAGCCTCAAGGGAACATTCCAAAAAGAAAATGCTGCACTTGCTATCGCAGCAATAGATGTCCTCAAAAATCAGGGGTATGCTGTTTCTTCAGCATCCGTTCGGGAGGGGCTGCAATCAACACAGTGGTCGGGAAGGTTCGAATTCGTCGAGAACAATGTTGTAGTCGATTGCGCCCACAACCCACAGGCCCTGCAAACACTCAAAAAAGAAATCGTGGCACTCAAATATGAAAAAGTGATCGCAGTCGTGGGTATGCTTATGGATAAGGACACAAAGGCAATGATGCAGATCCTCGAGACCTTTGCTGATTTCTTCATCTTTACCCTGCCAAACTCAGCACGATCAGCAGATCCCAAGGTATTAGCCAAAACAACGGACATACCCTCACAGGTTGTCCCTGACCCGAGAAAGGCACTCAAGCTTGCCAAAAAACTCGCATCACCTGATGACCTTATTGTCGTAACCGGCTCTATCTATATGGTAGGAGATATTCTCAAGTAATAACTCAGCAAATGGGCTCTGTTGAAAGTGTCATCAGTAGCCTAAGGTAAAATCTTATTTTTAAAAGATAGTAGGCTGACAAGAGGGTTGGCTCTCATGGAAATCAAAGATTTCCAGGAGTCCTGGAAAGCAGTATGGCTAGTCTGTCGCTTTCCATGACCTTCGGAGAATGTCAGCCTTAGGTTTCTCTCCCTAGGATTTTACAGCTACTGATCGGAGCGTTAGCGTAGATTTTCAACAGAGCCCAACAAATCCTAAAATTTATAAACAGCCTCTATCATCTTAAATAGTATGCAAAAGCTAAGGAAAATTCACTCTCAATTAATCTCAAAAAAAATCATTAACAACTTCTTAGACGACTTCGGAATTTTCGGCAGCATTCCTTTTTATGCATTAGTCATGCTGATTACGTATTTTCTGGGAAATCTCAGCTTATTGTATCGCTTAGGGTATGGCTTCATGCTCTCTATGATTGTGGTTATTTCCATTAAGAGTTTCCATTACAAGGATAGGCCGCAAAAGGAAGAATTCACAATCTTCATGGAAAAAGTAGTTGCCTCCTCCTTTCCCAGCACGCACAGCCTCAATGCAACGGTACTTGCACTGCTGCTTTGTATCACCTATCCGTTCACCTGGATACTGGTTCTCTGCCCGCTTCTTGCGATCAGCGTATATATTCAGCGATACGTGAGTAAAAAGCACTTTGTTACCGATATCATTGGAGGATTACTCATCGGAATCATTGAAGTGATCTTTATTGTGAAGGTGCTGTAAGTTTTCCTTCCAAAGGAAGCTTTATATAGAAAGGTTTTCAGAATCCCTAGTACGAGAAATATACTATGGACGAAGTTAAATCATATATCCTACGTGCACTGAAAAAAAAGAGAAAAAAAGAGGAGATAAAGGCACTACTCTTGTCTCATGGCCACAGATCAGAAGAAGTCGAACTCTCTTTCAAATGGATTCATGATAGGGATGTAAAATCTGCTCGTAAAGCTGCGATTTGGAGTATAATTCTTTGTTTTCTATTCTTTATACCCTTTGCGCCTCTTGTTGCTCTCATACTGGCTATTTTTTCCATCACTAAGGGAACTGGAAAGCAAAACACACTGATGCCACTAGCAATAATCGCCTGCATTATATCTATCTTTACTTTCATAATCAGTTCATTTTTCTTTCTTGGTGTTGTAGCTTATTTCGCTGGAAAGGATCTTATTGAAGCAAAATTCTTATCACAGTCATTAGATGAGAACATGAAAAATGCAAATTATACTGACATTATTGAACAGGTAAACCTGTACTACGAGACCGAAGAGCCCAACAAACACAACTTTTATTTATTGCATCAGAGAGGGAGAAGTTACTTAGAATTAGGGAATAATAGCAGGGCAATTCTAGACTACGAGGAAACTTTACCTTTCATTGAAGAGCTTGAAAAAGTCGAACAACAAGAATTTACCTATGTATATTACAATTTAGGATATCTTTATCTACGAGAACTAAAACCTGTTGATAGCATTGAATCTTATTCAATGATTTCTGAGCTGCTTCCCAGGAACTCTTCTTTAAGACAAAGAACAGAAAATGAACTTGGAGTAGATGTATCAAACGTAAGTGGGCTAAGTTATGTCATTTATCGATTAACTCTTGATGATCTGCGTGAACGCGATGAACAGCAAAAGATCATAGATTTAGTAAATGAGTATTTTAACAATTATACTCTAGAAGACCATAACTTTAATATCCTGATCTATAAGGGTTCAGCCCAGTCTCAGCTAAACCAAACAAAAGGAGCTATAGAGTCATTTGAATCTATGCTACCTTTCATTTCAAATCTTGGCAACGTTGAACAGTCAGATTATGCAGACACGTACTTTGTTTTATCATTCTTGTACTCTGACATAGATAACGAGGAACAAGCAATTGATTATTTCGATAAGGGACTAGTAATAAAGCCTGACAGCAAACTTTATCAGATCCATAAAGGGCATCTTTTTGAAGAATTAGGAGATTCTCAGAAAGCTCTTTCTCACTATCAGGATCTCTTGGACCAAACCTCTCTATCTCATGAAGACAGAATCATTGTGCAAATGAAAATTAACAGATTGAAAGGAGAAAACAGCTGGAGTGAGGAACCGCTTCTCGATTCCTATTATCAGGGTTATACCGTGCGGCTATTTCCCATTGGTAGGCAAGATGATGATCTTCCTTTAGAGGAGATGTGCCTTTTAATAAAAAGTAAATTCCGTGTCGACTGTATAGTGGTGGGTTCCTTGTTCGTCAATGAGACAAAAACCTACAATGAAGAAAGAAATCAATATAATTCGAAGGAGATGATTCTGGATCTAGAGAGATGGCTCAATAAGCGCTGGCAACAAAGTAAATTGTTGAGCATAGGAATTACCGACAAAGATCTATATACAGACGATCTGAATTTCGTTTTTGCTACAACAAATGGATATATGCAGATAGGAGTTGTTTCAAAGCTCCGCTTTGATGCTACCTTGTTTGACACACCTGAGAAGCAAAGAATAATTGAGAGAAGATTAGGGATTCAGCTATTATCTTCAGTGGGAAGACTAATTGGTTATCCTAGGCCAAGCAATTCAAAATGCCCCTTAGCAAATGTTCTGAGTGTGGAGAATTTTGCAATGAAATCCTCGAAATTCTGTGATTCCTCAATGGAAACTCAAGCTAAAATGATGGAAATAGTAAAGGACAAACTTGTTCCTTTCTCCACAGAGGAAAAGCAAAAAATAAATGAAGTCTATAAAGAATACTATTATGAATAACTTATCCCGCTACTCTTAAATACCTCTGGCAGTATTATTGCGCTATGAACTCCCATCTCAAAGGAGGGTTGCTTATTATCCTGTCTATGGTAGTATTCTCCACGCAAGTCATTTTTGCGCGATTTATTTCACTGGACATTCTGCCTCTTCTTGCCTATGCACAGATATTCTACATGCTTATTCTTTTGATCTATATGCTGGGGTGGAAACGCGAGACTTTCAGGATCAATGAATACAAATGGATAATGATCCTTGCAGGGCTTATCTGGATAGCAAATCAGGTTACTTACTTTCTCTCCCTGCGATTAACCAGCGCAGCAAACGCCACGCTTACTCACTACACTGCACCTATTTTTGCTTTTATCCTGGCAGTCCTCCTTCTCAGGGAGAAGTTTCAATGGCAATCTCTTGCTGCTATTGCTGTATCCACGGCCGGCATTGTGCTGATTACCTCCGGGGTTGATCTGGGCTCGGAGCATTGGATAGGAATTCTCCTCGGCCTTGCCTCAGGGCTGTGCTATGGAATTTTGATGATTGTGATCAAAATAATTGTGCAGAAGAATCCAGTGGTTACCTGCATGTTTTATCAGGGTATTGCCGCGCTGCTGGTGTTGATTCCCTTCACCTCTCAGCAACTCCCCACAGTAGCTGACTTGGGTTATATCGCAGCATTAGTACTCGGCCCATACCTTATAGGAGTAGTGCTGTATTTTCTGGGTGTGCGCTACGTGGAGGGCCAGCACATCGGTATTATTGCATATGTCGAGATATTTTTCATCATCCTAATTGGGTACCTTTTCTTTTCAGAAATTCCCCCTGCCCAAAGCTGGCTCGGCGGATTCTTGATTGTTGCATCCGGTATGTGGATTATCTATCAGGAGTCGGGAAATAAGTCGTCAAAAACTGCCAGTTAGTATCCCAATTTTTTTAGATATGCCTTAAGATCCTTATACTCCTTATCTCTATCTAGAATACACAATATTTTGACATAAGGCTTATCAACAAGATAAATAACCCTTTTTTCTTTCCTACTCTCTTCAAATCGTATTCTAAATAAGAACAATCCATATCCTTGTATTCGCTTAAACCGAAAAGGATTACTTTTAGCTAGCCTTAGTTTTTCCTCGATATGCCTTGCTGTACTATCACTTAAGTTATCAAGCTGCTCCAGAAAAAAGTGAGAGGGCATAAGGACATATTCCATCTCTATGTTCTCTTCGTTTTCTTGAATAGCTCCTCTTCAGTTCCATATAGGTTCTCTTTTTCTGCAACTTGAGCTAATTTCTGAACCAGGGAATACTCAGCCTTTGTAATGTCAGGCCCTTCAAACAACTTTTCTCTTATTGTCTCTTTAATGAATTCCTGGATAGATGCAAATCCATGTTTTTTGGCATAGTTTTTTGCCGATACCAATATCTCCTCTGAAAGCCGCAGATTAATTTGCGTGTTCATGATACCAAAAGATACCAAATAGTATATAAATCTTTTGCTCGAGATCTAGCAAAAACTATATAAAGCAATCAGCGCCCTGTTTTTTTATGGGGGACGTCACCGTAGAAACCGTCAATATACGCGAAATGAGTGAGAAGGAACTCACCGAATTTCTTAAAGAAAACGCACTATCCATTAAGCTGCAAGAGGCAAGAAAACTGCCTGATATTCTTAGCAGGAACCCAACAATTACTGAGTTACATATCTTTAATACACAATGGAGTGAGCATACCTCCTACAAAAGCTCAAGGGATGTACTCAAGCAGTTACCAACGCAGGGAAAAAATGTCATTCTCGGTCCCAGCGAGGATGCAGGAATTGCCTTCTTTACCGAGCACGAAGGAGAAAAATACGGTATTGTTATGAGCCATGAGAGCCACAATCACCCCTCTCAGGTTGTTCCTTTTGAAGGTGCCGCAACAGGGATAGGAGGGAACGTTCGGGACGTACTGTGCATGGGGTCAAAAGTCATCGCCTGTGCTGACCCGCTTAGGTTCGGGAGCCCAAAAGGAAAACACAAGAGCCGCACAAAGTACATTGCGAACGCAGTCATTGACGGTATAGCTGGATACGGAAATCCGCTTGGTGTTCCAGTTATCGCAGGGGACGTCTATTTCAACGAATCTTTCGATGATAATTGCTTGGTCAATGTCGTAACCCTGGGATTAATCAAGGAAAAAGACATTATTCATAGCAGTGCCCCAAAAAATGCAGTTGGATACGATATTATTGTGGTAGGAAAAGCAACTGACAACTCTGGGTTTGGGGGTGCAGCATTCTCCTCATTAATTTTGGATGAAGATGACCGTGAATCAAACAGGGGAGCAGTACAGGTTCCTGACCCATTTTTGAAAAATGTATTATTTCGGGCAACACATGCTGTCTTCAAGGTAGCGCGGGAACAAAACATAGAGCTTGGATTCAAGGATATGGGTGCTGGAGGAGTCATGTGCGCAACCACAGAATTGGTCTCTTCTGCAGGATACGGTGCCAGCATTGATCTGGATAGAGTGCACGTTTCCATGCATGACCTTCCGCCGTATATCATTGCCTGCTCAGAGACGCAGGAGCGGTTCACCTGGATTTGCCCAAAATCGTTTACCGACACGATCCTGAATATCTATAATGAGGATTTTGATCTTCCTAATGTCTCAAAAGGTGCCAGGGCATCAGTAGTGGGAGAAGTAACCAAAGAAGAAGATTATGTACTGCGCCATAAAGGAAAAGTAATCTGCAATGCTCATGTCTGCCAAATAACCGAGGGCATCAAGTATCAAAGAAAAGCAGAAAAAAAAGAAAAAAAGCTCAGCGAGCCATCTATTGACGAGCCAGCAGATTATAATGACGCAGCACTCAAGATCCTCTCTCATCCAAACGTAGCATCCAAGGCTGCCTGCTACAAGCATTACGATACCGAAGTGCAGGGATCGACAATCATTCGGCCAGGAGAGGCAGATGCAGGAGTGATCGCACCGCTGCCAGGAAACAAAAGTGCTATCGCGCTTAGCGTGGATTCAAATCCTAAATATGCACGCATTGACCCCTATTGGGGTGCCGTGAATGCCGCTGCGGAGTCCATGCGAAATGTCGCAGCAGTCGGTGCTGTTCCGCTGGTGATGACCGATTGTCTCAACTACGGAAATCCCGAGAAGCCAGAGGCATTCCACGAATTCTGTGAAGGAGTGAGAGGACTTGCAGATGCCTCCAAGCAACTCTACACCAAAGGAACCTCTGACCCGCTTCCGTTTGTAGGAGGAAACGTATCCTTCTACAATGAGAGTACAGCGGGAAAGAGTGTTGATCCCTCTGCGATTATTGCCTGTCTTGGAAAAATCAATGATCTGAGCACGGCAACCACCATGAAGCTCAAAGAACAGGGATCCATACTTTATTTGGTAGGTGAGCGCAAAGATGAACTCGGCGGATCAGTCTATTATGATATTCATAAGGAACTTGGAGCAAACGTTCCCAGAATCGATTTCGAAAAAGAGCGAAAAAGAATATACGCGATTACCGATGCAATCGAAAAAAGACTGGTCCTGAGCTGCCATGACATCTCTGATGGCGGCCTGTTTTCCTGTGTTGCTGAAATGATGCTGGGGGCAGAGGCAGATGGCGCTCTGGGAGTACACATGAATCTGGACTTCTCAAATCTGCCGTTGTCAAAAATACTCTTCTCTGAAAGCTCAGGATTTATCATCGAGGTTGCTCCTCATAACAAGGAAGAGATTGAAGAACTATTCAACGGTGTGGACCTCTATGAGATCGGAAAAGTAGAGGGATCAGACCTTATTATTAGCTCAAAGGAAAAAAAGATCATCTCACTGCCTATTGATAATCTCAAACAAGCCTGGACAACAGGATTTGCGGAGGCGCTCAAATGAGAGTATTTCTTACCTCACTATTGCTTGCGATCACCTTATTCTTTTTAGCTTGTACTTCAGAAAAAGATATTGAGCTTGCAGAGCAGTATAGGCTTGATTTGCAATACTATCAGAATGCCGTCCAGTTCTCTTCTCTGAACATGCACGAAGAGGCAAAAGGAAGCTGTGATCAGACTATTCATCTTAAAAGCGAATGTTACACCACCTACGTGCAGGACCTGATAGCGAAAGGGGTGCAGCCGCAAACAGAATCCTGCAATACCATCAAGCCAGCAGAAAAAATGGGCATGACCATGAACGCATTCAGGCTGGTATATCCGGATATAGATAAGGATCTTAAAAAAGAACTCAAGGAGAAAATGAATCCTTCCGAGCAAAGAATCAATGCATTAACACAAATCAAAGAGGAGTGTTACCGAGCACAGTAAGTAAGTATTATTTTTTCCATCATCAAAGAAAAAGGATCAACATGAAACCTAAAATAGCAGTCATCTGGTTTCCGGGATGCAATTGTGAGGAGGAGACCAGAAGAGTATGCGATGCAGCTGGCCTAGATGCCTCAATAATTCGATGGAATGAAACGAGTGAGCTCTCAGGGTACGACGGTTTTGTGCTTCCCGGTGGCTGGAGTTATGAGGATAGGGTACGGGCAGGAGTCATTTCCTCGAAAGATCCGATTATGGAACTCCTTAAAGCAGAAGCAGTAAAAGGAAAACCCATCTTAGGAATATGCAATGGCTGCCAGGTATTAGTGGAGTCAGGACTAGTACCCGATGTAAAGGGCGGCAATGAACTTGCTTTAGCCCCAAACATCAATCCCTTTGTCAGCGGCTATTATTGCTCCTGGATTAAAATAAAAAATACAGGAAAACAAAATGCATTCAATCTGCTCTATGAGGAAAATGAGATTATCGATATTCCAATTGCGCATGGAGAGGGAAGGTTCGTAACCAGTGATGATTCCCTTGTTAATCAATTAGAGCAAAACGGTCAGATTGTATTCAAATACTCTGACAAAGCAGGAAATATCGATGATAATTTCCCAATAAACCCCAATGGTTCCACAGCCAATATCGCAGGGATATGCAATAAAGAAGGAAATGTGCTTGCCATGATGCCGCATCCTGAGCGGGCATTCTATAAAAAGCAGTTACCGGAAAAGCAAATGAGCAGTTATGAAGACGCGCTCTCCTTTGCAAGCGCAGCAAAAATATTCCAATCCATGAAGAAATACATAGAGGAGAAGAAAAGCTCATGACTATCATAAAACTCTTCGTCGGACTAAAGATACCGGATACCACGGCAATTACCGCAGCTCAAACACTGCAAAGGCTGAGCTATGACTCACTGCAAAAACTCACCCGAGAGGATTACTATGAGTTTACCGCAGCAGGCAAGCACGAAGAATACAAAAAGAAGCTCCCTGCAGTGGATATTCTGGTCAATGCAAATAAGCATTATTACAGCTTAGAAGATAAAAAAGAAGAGCATGAAGTGCATGTCCTGGTAACAGATTCAGATGATGCACATGAAGATCTCCTCTCTACGCTGAAACATCGGCTGGGGTTCAAGCATCTGGAATCCATGAAGAAAGGCGTACTGTGGAAATTGCATATCGAAGGAGGGAATCCTGAAGAGACTGCAAAGAAAATAACCGAAGAGTTATTGTATAACAAACATTACCAGAGCTACGAAATACTCAAATAATAGGTCTACTTCTTCCTCTTCAAATTAGGACTAGTCAATGTACTCGGATCAAGAATCTTATCCAACTCTTTCTTGCTCAGCAGTTTTTTCTTCAGAACTAACTCTTTAATCGTTTTCCCTGTTTTCAGGGATTCTTTGACAATTGCTGCTGCCTTATCATAGCCCATATGCGGATTAAGCGCTGTTGCCAGAGCCATGGAATGCTCTACATAGTACTGGCAATTATCATTATTAACCGTAATACCACTAATACATTTTTCGGAGAAAGTCTGGATAGTATGCGCGAGTATCTCAAGCGATTCGATCACACTATGCCCGATAATCGGCATATGGGTATTCAAATCAAGATTTCCTGACGCACAGGACATCGTGATCGAGGAGTCATTTCCAATCACATGGTGGCAGGCCATATTTACGGCCTCAGCAATGCTGGGGTTGATTTTTCCCGGCATAATGGATGATCCAGGCTCTACTGCAGGAAGATCAATCTCTTTTAGTCCGGTCTTTGGACCCGACGACATCAGACGAAGATCATTAGCAATCTTGTTCAAATCAATAGCAATCAGCTTCAATATACCGGAAAGTCCCGCAATATCGGTTAAGAACTGCGTAGACTCAATCCCATCTTCGGTTACCTGAAATTCTTTTTTGGTATCCGATCGAAGATGTACGATAATCCTCTCCCGAAACTCAGGATAGGTATTCAGCCCGGTCCCAACGGCATTGCCTCCGATACCCAGCACGCGAAGATACAGTTTCGTTTCTCGTACCCGATGAACATGCTTTCCCATTGCCGTTGCATACGCATTGAACTCCTGGCCCAGAGTAATAGGAACTGCATCCTGTAAATGAGTGCGTGCGGACTTGAGAACTGATGAAAACTCTTCAGACTTAAGCTTGAGTGATTCTTTTAGTGAGATCAATTCCTGCTCCAGAAGGTCACACGCCTGAACACAGGCAACCCGAATAGCAGAAGGAATCACATTATTGGTTGATTGTCCTTTGTTCACATCATCATTGGGGTGTACCAGGGATCGCTCCCCTCTCTTTCCCCCGAGAATCTGCGCAGCACGATTTGCAATCACTTCATTCACATTCATGTTCGTGCTGGTCCCGGACCCTGCCTGGAAAATGTCAAGTGGAAACTGATCTGACAGCTTTCCCTTAATGATTTCAGAACACGCTTTGGAGATCGCTTTTGCTTTTTTTTCATCCAGAAGCTCAAGATCATAATTTGCTTTTGCGCACGCTTTTTTCAGCTGAGCAATAGCCTTGAGTATACGGGGATTCCATTTTAACGATGAAATCTGAAAATTATGCACCGAGCGCTGGGTATGCACCCCATAATACGCTTTCTCAGGGACGTTTAGTTCACCCATCGAATCCTTTTCAATACGATCTGCCATAGGGACATCTTAAAAGAGCACACTTTTTAATGTTTTGTTTTGAGAATTGAAAGAAAAGTACATTATGGGATGTGTACTAAGATGGTGAAAATACTACTACTATTGGCAGGCAAACCGATTTTTACTTCGTAAAAATCTTAGAATGAGACATTCTATTTGCGCCAGTAGTAGTATTTTCTTCACAAGAAAAGTCACAAACAAACCAAATCCCTAACCTTTATAAACAAAAACACAATCCCTATATCCAGCGCAACGCCGCTTGCGATAGCGCTCTCTTCTCGACGATAAAATGCCTAATCCAAAACAAAAAACTATTTAAAGGACCATCCTTTTTCAAATATCCCAGATATGAAACAAAACAAATCTGGCACAGCAAACCTTATTCTCAAAGATGGATCAGTCTTCTCTGGTAAATCATTTGGTGCGCAAGTCAGCACTGCAGGAGAAGTCGTGTTCAATACCGGAATGGTGGGCTATCCGGAAACACTCACTGACCCAAGCTATAATGGCCAAATTCTTGTACTCACCTATCCTCTAGTGGGAAACTATGGGGTTCCTTCCAGGAAAACTGACGAGCTGCTCGATACCCTCGAATCAAGTAGAATCCAGATCAAGGGACTCATCATTACTGACTATTCTCACCAATACAGTCACTGGAGTGCTGATTCCTCTCTTTCAGACTGGATGAAAGAAGAGAACATTCCCGGAATCTTCGGAGTAGATACCAGGGCACTGACCAAGAAGCTGCGATCCAGTGGCTCCATGCTGGGAAAACTGGTACATGAAAAAGACAATAGGAGAATGAATTTCTACGATCCCAACAAAGAAATTCTGCAGGAATATGTCAGCATAAAGACACCAGTAACCTATGGAAAAGGAAAAACACACGTCATTCTCGTTGATTGCGGCATAAAAAATAACATTATCCGATCATTTTTGCAAAGAAAAATCAAGGTAACGCAAGTTCCCTATAACTATGACTTCTCAAAGATCAGGCATGACGGGGTCTTTATCTCCAATGGGCCGGGAGATCCAAAAAAAGCAAAATCTGCCATCGAAAACGTACGGGCAGCAATGGATAAAGAAAAGCCCATCTTTGGTATCTGCATGGGAAATCAGATACTGGCATTGGCCGCAGGCGCAGACACCTACAAGCTCAAATTCGGCCATCGGTCCCAGAACCAGCCCTGCATTGAAGTGGGAACCAAACGATGCTACATTACCTCGCAGAACCACGGATACGCTGTAAACACCAAAACACTTCCTAAATTATTTGAGCCCTGGTTTATCAATGCAAACGACGGAACCAATGAGGGGATAAGACACAAGAGAAAACCCTTTTTCAGTGTGCAGTTCCATCCTGAGCACATGCCCGGACCGGTGGATACGTCGTTTTTATTTGATGAATTCATCAAGGAGGTGAAAAATGGTTGAGTATGTTGATATTGTAGATGAAGAAGATACTGTTATTGATAAGATAGAGCGCAAAGACGCCGATGAAAAGGTATTGAGAATGCGCGCATCAAAAGTATTAGTGTTTGATGCAAATGGCAATTTACTTATCCACAAGCGCTCAGAGCAGCAAGGCAGAGTCTACCCAGGCCTGTGGGATTTTGGCGCAGCTGAGACTGTTCAAGCAGGAGAATCATATGAGTCTGCAGCGATTCGAGGAGTAAAAGAAGAGTTAGGAATAACTATTGAACCAGAGGATACCTTTGAAACTGTCTGTAAACATAATTTTACTGGAGAAAAAACCAAACGGATCTACACGATCTTTTCATTGACAACAGAAAAACAAGTCAATTTCGATCCAAATGAAATGAGTGAAATAAAATTCGTCTCTCAAAACGAATTACTATCGTTACTCGATAAATTACCCTTTGTTCCCAGCGCAAAAGGAACCTATGAAAAATACCTAGAAATCAAAAAACCATGATCGCAAAAAAACAATCAAAAAACGAAAAGAAAAAACCGATCAAGAAAGTCTTAGTACTCGGATCAGGCGCCATCAAGATCGGCCAGGCAGGAGAGTTTGATTTCTCCGGGTCGCAGTGTCTTAAAGCCTTGAGAGAAGAAGGCATAAAATCCGTACTCATTAATCCAAACATCGCAACGATCCAAACCTCAGAGCATCTCGCTGATGAGATCTATTTTCTGCCCATCACTCCCTGGACTGTCGAGCAGGTAATCATGAAAGAAAAGCCCCAGGCGATTATGCTTAGTTTCGGAGGGCAAACCGCGCTGAACTGCGGAATAGAACTCGATAAGAGAGGCATCCTCAAAAAACACAATCTTAAAGTCATTGGAACTCCTGTCAAATCCATCGAGCTCACGGAAGATCGGGAGCTATTTGTTAAAAAACTCGATCAGATAAAAGTGAAGACGCCAGTGAGCAAAGCAGTAACATCAACAGAACAGGCAAAAAAAGCAGCCAAAACGATAGGCTATCCGGTCATGCTCCGGGTCGCCTTTGCATTAGGTGGGTTGGGGTCAGGCGTATGCTACAATGAAGCCGAGCTCAAGGAACGCGCTGATAAAGCCTTCACCAAAGTCCCACAAATTCTTATCGAAGAGTACCTGGAAGGCTGGAAAGAAATCGAATATGAAGTCGTAAGAGATCAATATGATAATTGCATCACGGTCTGCAACATGGAAAACTTTGATCCCATGGGCATTCATACCGGAGAGAGTATTGTGGTTGCTCCCTCCCAAACACTCACAAACAGAGAATATCACAAACTACGGGAGATAGCAATTCGAACGATCAGGCATCTGGGAATCATTGGGGAGTGCAATATCCAGTATGCCTTTGATCCCAAATCCGAAGATTATCGCGTTATCGAGGTTAATGCCAGATTATCCAGAAGCTCTGCCTTAGCATCCAAGGCAACAGGATACCCACTTGCATTCGTGGCAGCAAAACTCGGGCTGGGCTATGCACTCACTGATGTTTCAAACTCCATAACCCGTGCAACCAAGGCTTGCTTTGAGCCTGCACTGGACTACATTGTCATAAAAATACCAAGATGGGACCTGCAAAAATTCCGCCAGGTAAAGCGCGAGATCGGGTCAGAAATGAAATCCGTAGGAGAAGTCATGGCTATCGGTCGAACCTTCGAGGAAACCCTGCAGAAGGCACTGCGAATGCTCGGAACAGGCATGCAGGGGTTAGTCTGTAACACGATCAGCTTTCAGAACCTGGACAAAGAGCTCAAGGATCCAACTGACGAGCGCATCTTTGCTATTGTAAAAGCATTCGAAAAACGATATGCTGTAGAAAAAATCCAGAAACTCTCCAAAATTGATCCCTGGTTCCTCTATAAGATTAAGAATATCGTAGACCTGGAGAAAACGCTTAAGAAAGCAAAGAAGCTTGCCAAGTTAAACAAGGATCTTATGCTAACGGCAAAACAGCACGGATTCTCTGACAAGCAACTTGCAATCCTGCTCAATTCAACCGAACTTGCCGTAAGAAAAACAAGAAAAAGATTCCATATTCTCCCCAAGATAAAGCAAATAGATACTCTTGCAGCAGAATATCCTGCCAAAACAAACTATCTCTACTTAACCTACAATGCAACAGAGAATGATACTGCGGGAAAAGAGAAAAATACAGTCATGGTATTAGGTTCGGGAGCATACCGAATCGGATCGTCAGTTGAGTTTGACTGGTGCTGCGTGAATGCCGTAATGACCCTCAGAGCCCAAGGGTATAAAACTATCATGCTCAACTTTAATCCGGAGACCGTGAGCACGGATTATGATATCTGCGATAAGCTCTATTTCGATGAAATCAGTTTTGAGACTGTCATGGATATTTATGAATATGACAATCCTAATGGCATCGTTATTTCCATGGGTGGCCAAATTCCCAATAATCTTGCCCTGCCGCTGCACAAAGCAAACGTAAACATCCTGGGAACATCGCCGCTCTCTATTGATAATGCAGAAGATCGCCACAAGTTTTCCAGTCTGCTCGATAAGCTTCAGATTGACCAGCCGCAATGGAAAGAGCTCACTACCATAACAGAGGCGAAACGATTTGCCGGATCCGTCGGCTATCCGGTATTAATCCGGCCAAGCTATGTGCTTAGCGGAGCTGCCATGTCCGTCGTCATCAATGAAAAAAGCCTTGAGCACTATCTGCTTAAAGCATCAGAAGTAAACAAGGAACATCCCGTTGTGGTAAGCAAATTTATCACCGGTGCAAAAGAAATCGAGTTTGATGCCGTAGCAAAAAATGGAGAGCTGGTCTGCTGGGCGATCTCTGAGCACGTAGAAAACGCAGGAGTGCATTCCGGAGATGCAACGATTGTGCTTCCCCCGCAGAGAATCTATCAGGAAACAGCGCGGCAAGTTAAAAAAATAGCAAAATCACTGGCAAAGGCCTTATCCATTACCGGTCCCTTCAATATTCAGTTCGTTGCCAAGGAAAATCACGTTAAAGTAATCGAGCTTAATCTGAGAGCCTCCAGAAGCTTTCCCTTCGTCTCAAAAGTGCTCAATATTAACTTTATTGATATGGCAACCAAAGCTATCATGAACAAGCCTATTCCAAAAATTCATAAATCTGCCTTTGAATTAGAGCACGTCGGAGTGAAAGCTCCTCAATTCTCTTTTTCACGGCTGAAAGGGTCAGACCCCACACTTTCCGTAGAAATGGCATCAACAGGAGAAGTAGCCTGCTTTGGTGATGACCTTGAGGAAGCATTCCTCAAATCATTTATTTCGGTTGGCTATCGCATCCCGCAAAAAAATGTTTTTCTCTCTACGGGTCCTGCACAAAGTAAAGCAGAGCTGCTTGATTCCTGCAGGTTATTAAAGGATATGAGCTTTAATCTCTTTGCAACAAAGGGAACAGCAGACTATCTGAGGGAAAACCAGGTTCCCTGTACAGTATTGCATTGGCCGCTGGAGCAGAAATCCCCTGATTGCATTGAATACATAAAACATAAAAAGATTGACTTAGTGATTAATATTCCGAAATCAAACGAGCGAAAAGAACTCACCAATGGGTATCGCATCAGAAGAGCTGCGGTGGACTATAATGTTCCGCTGATAACCGATACACAGATAGCTAAACTATTCATATCATCGATAAGTAAATATCGGGAGAAAGATTTGTCCATCAAGTCATGGGGGGAATATAGAGAGGTGCTGGAATGACAAAATACATAATCGTTGCAGGCGGGGTAATTTCCGGGGTAGGGAAAGGAGTAACAACCGCCTCCATCGCAAAAATTCTGAAAGAATATGGGTACAGTGTAACGGCAATCAAGATTGATCCGTATTTAAACTATGATGCAGGGACTTTGAGGCCAACAGAACACGGCGAAGTGTGGGTAACCGACGACGGTGGTGAGATTGACCAGGACCTTGGAAACTACGAGCGATTCCTTAATATCGAGATTCCACGAAGAAACAATATAACTTCTGGCCAGATATACAAGACGGTGATTGATCGGGAAAGAAAAGGAGAATTTCTTGGCGAGACCGTACAATTTATACCACATATTCCAAACGAAATTAAAAACAGAATACAGGAATCAGCAAAAGGCTATGATTTTGCGATCATTGAAATCGGAGGAACCATTGGGGACTTCGAGAATCTTCCGTTCCTTTTTGCCATGAAGGGTTTGGAGCGCGAGATCGGAAAAGAGCATGTCATCTATATTCTGGTATCGTACCTGCCCGTTCCCGGGCATATGGGCGAAATGAAAACCAAGCCAACACAGCAGGCAATCAAGCAGCTCTCAGAGAGTGGTATTTTCCCTGATTTTATTATTTGCAGATCAAAGATTGCATTAGACGACGTGCGCAAGAAAAAAATAGAGGTATATGGTAATATCCCCTCTGACTACGTAATTTCCGAGCCTGATGTGGACACGATCTACAGAATTCCGCTGGATTTAGAGCAGGAAAGCCTGGGATATAAGATTCTCTCTGAGCTGCGCATGAAGCTCAAGAAAAAACCGCAGTATAAAGTTTGGAATGATTTAGTGAATAAAATCGTCAATCCGAAGCACAAGATCAAGATTGCCATGGTCGGAAAATACCTGGACATTGGTAATTATAGCCTAAAAGATTCCTACATCTCGGTCAATGAAGCACTGCTGCATGCAGGAGCAAGCCTGGACGCCGGAGTGGAAATAGTCTGGATAGACGCAAAAGAGCTCGAAAAAAAAGATCCTGCAGAATTACTCAAAGATATTCAGGGAATTCTTATCCCGGGGGGCTTTGGCGAGAGTGGTGTGGAAGGAAAAATACGGGCAATACAATATGCACGGGAAAACAATATTCCTTTCCTGGGCCTTTGCTATGGCCTGCAGCTTGCGGTAGTGGAATATGCGCGTAATGTTTGCCAAATGAGCGATGCACACACCACAGAGATAGCACAAAAAACTCCGTATCCGGTTATCGATGTACTCGAATCCCAAAAGGAAATCCTTGATAAAGGAGATTATGGTGGAACCATGAGATTGGGAGCGTATGCAGCAAAGCTCAAAAAAGATACGAAAGTATACTCTTTGTATAAAGATCTGGGAAGACTCAAAGAGGAGAAGAACAAAGTACAAACACTAAAGGGTAAGAAGGAACAGGCATTTCGCCTGGGAACCCATGATACTGATACGGACATTGTACTGGAGCGACATCGGCACCGCTATGAGGTAAACCCTCAGTTTGTATCTCAGATAGAGGAGAAAGGAATGGTTTTTTCAGGGTATCATCAGCGATCAGACAACACTAAGCTCATGGAATTCATAGAATTACCAGAGCACAAGTACTTCGTCGCAACACAGGCACATCCTGAGTTTAAATCCTCTTTGGAGTTTCCGGCACCGCTCTTCTATGGGTTTATCAGGGCTGCATTGGATAAGAACTGAAAAAGAGCAAAAGGAACATTCATACTAAAAAAAAACAAAAAACACTGACGGTAATTGTGGAAAAAGTATTAATTGTATTCGGATCGAAATCAGATGAGCATATCTTCAATGGCATCATCGAAGTGCTCAAGGAAAAAGGCGTTGCCTATGAGGCACGGGTATGTTCTGCGCATCGAACTCCTGATGAACTGGATGTTCTGCTCAGCCAGGGATTCAGTGTCGTTATCGCAGGTGCAGGGCTTGCAGCACATCTTCCAGGTGTGTGCGCATCAAAAACGGTCTCGCCGATCATCGGTGTTCCGGTAAAAAGCAATTACCACGGATTAGATGCACTGCTCAGTGTCATGCAGATGCCACCCGGAATTCCGGTGCTTAGTGTTGGCGTTGACAGATCAGCCATTGCAGCACAGCAGGCAGCACTCATGCTCAAAGAGTATGACAAAGTGCATCTCATGGGCGAGAAAAGTAAAGCAATGGAGAAGGCAATCGCAATCCTTGACGAATTTGAAGTTCCCTATGAGATCAATCAGGGATTCACCGCAAACAGCCTTAATATCAATTTCATTCCGCTCGATGAGCCATCAAAGGAAAGCGAGGACCTGATGATTCATGTTCCGGTAATGGACAAGGAGCATGATAAAGCAGAGGCAGCACTCAATACCCTGAAAAACTCACAGCATGGTCTTTGGGTAGGGCTGAACCGGGGAGAAAATGCTGCGCTTGCAGCAATTGAAGTAATGGGAATTAAAAATCCTCTCAGTAAAAAGTTCAAAGAGTACAGAAAAAAGCAAGCAGCAAAGATAGCACTTGATGATGCAGAAGTAAAAAAGCGATAAGAGAATAATAAAAATGGTATCAGATGAAATCATAAAAGAACAAATTCCAAACACACTCAAGGAAACTGATATCGGTTACGGAAAAAAATATACGGGAAAAGTACGCGATACCTATATCGGTGATGACAAGGTAGTTCTCATTACCTCTGATCGTATCTCCGCGTTTGATTGTGTTCTCACCACTATCCCCTTCAAGGGGCAGGTGCTTAACCAAATGTCTGCATTCTGGTTTGAGCAGACCAAGGATATCGTTGCCAATCACGTGATTGCTATCCCTGACCCAAACGTCACGATCGCAAAAAAGCTCAAGATTATCCCGATTGAAGTCATTATCAGAGGATACCTGACCGGCTCTGCCTGGCGTGATTATGAAAAAGGAAATCCCGTCTCGGGAATCACGCTTCCTGAGGGAATGAAAAAAGACCAGAAATTCGAAACACCATTGTTTACTCCATCAACCAAGGCTGAAGAAGGCCATGACATGCCTATCTCCAAGGAAGAGATAGTCAAGCAGGGAATCATGAGCCAGGAGTTAATCAGTAAAGTAGAGGAAACTGCCCAAAAAGTCTTCGCGCGAGGACAGAAAATTGCTCTCAAAAATGGCATGATCCTGGTAGATACCAAGTATGAATTTGGTTTTGATGAAGACAATACTATTGTATTAAGTCG
>JANQND010000022.1 GCA_028279765.1 Candidatus Nanoarchaeia archaeon
CGCCGTTTCCGCATAAAGGATCAGTTGTGCCGCTGCATAAAGCATTACACTTGAATGGCTCACCGTTCTGCGGGCCATCGTCACAAGACTCGACACCTATATGGACAAAGCCGTCTCCGCAAACAGGGGATTCGCAGGAATTCGTGCAGGCATCAGTGTTATCCGAGTTGTTATCATCGCAATCCTCAACACCTATATGGACAAAACCATCGCCGCAAACTGCAGCAGCGCAGGAGTTAGTACAGGAATCGGTATTATCCGAATTGCCATCATCGCAGGTTTCGACACCAACATGGAAAAAACCATCGCCGCAAACTGCAGCAGTGCAGGAGTTAGTACAAGAATCAGTATTGAGGCTATTACCGTCGTCGCAAGCCTCAACACCTGTTTGAGTAATGCCATCACCACAAGTAGCAACATCGCAAGAGTTGGTGCAAGCATCAGTGTTCATCGAATTACCATCGTCACAAGACTCAAAGCCAGCATAGATAAAGCCATCGCCGCAAACTGCAGCAGCGCAGGAATTCGTGCAGTCATCAGTATTATCTGAGTTACTATCATCGCAATCCTCAACGCCGACATGAACAAAGCCGTCGCCGCAAACAGGGGATTCGCAGGAATTCGTGCAGTCATCAGTGTTATCCGAGTTGTTATCATCGCAATCCTCAACACCTATATGGACAAAACCATCGCCGCAAACTGCAGCAGCGCAGGAGTTAGTACAAGCATCAGTGTTATCTGAATTGCCATCATCACAGGATTCGATTCCGGCATGAACAATACCGTCACCACACTCTGCTGTCATGCACACGTTAGTACAAGAGTCAGTAGTGTCACTATTGCCATCATCACACTCTTCCGTTCCTTCTACAATTCCATTGCCACAAGTTGGTGAAACTGCAGTAACAACCAATAAGGGATCAGCACTCTGAATAGTTTCTGTGTTATCAGAAGCCAATGTTGCAACATAATAGTATTCAGGGTTGCCAAAGGTACATACACCAAAGACATCCCCATCACACTGCCACTCTGTTGTCCAAGTTGCTGTAGCAGAGTTTCCACTAAAGGTTACAGTAGCTGGATTCGTTTGAGCAGGCTCTGCTCCTGCTGGAGTATCATCCTCAAAGACTGCAAACTGTACTTCCTCTCCATTGCAATCACTTCCTTGAACAACGAGTTGAACAGTTTGTCCTTCTACAGACTCCGCTGTATTCCAGACTGCAGAAGTAAGTGAACAGTCTGCAGGGACAACGACTCCCGGACAATCGAATGCTCCGACAAATTCTCCTGCACCTAAGTCAAGAGGATTAGTTCCGCCTGGACAAGCATCAGTTGCTGAGTTAGGGACAAACTCATTATCTAAATTCTGCCCATGTTTAAAATCATAAATGACACTCCCTTCAAAGAAATTATCATAAGCATTTAGATCAGGATGATACACAACATTATCGGCAGGGAGGTCAACAGCGTTAGGGCTTCCATCATTCCAGTCAGGGCCAATATCATAGAGGATATTATTTGCGATATTCGGGCTCTGTCTAAACGTACTATCCATGTCCACATTCCCTACAATAAGATTATTCTCAAAGACTAAGGTGTTAACATCTGCTGCATCAACAGTATTTTCAAACCAGACACCAAAGAAGTAAGGCTCGTTTGATCCGCATGTCCAGCCGGTAGTACTGCAATCAGGGCCTATCACGGTGTTTCGCCTAATAATAAAATTGCTCCCGATATCATGGAAGCTTAAAGGGAAGAAAGCATGAGGATCATAGAGCAAATTATTTTCAAATAACATATTTTGGTATCCGGAAACAGGGAAGATGCTCTGGTACGTTCTAATAGCCGCAGTATTTCCAATATTGTGAATAGTATTATTTCTTACTATGAGATTATCATTTCTTATGCTTATGCCAGAAGAATGGGTTCTTTCTGTAGGACTGCCTGGAGTGCCGCCTCCTTTATACACTGAGACCTGATCATAAATTCTGTTTCCTTCAATAAGAATTTGCTGGTTTCCTAATTTTGCATGTATTCTCATACCGCTTGAAGCAACATAATGAAGATTGTTGTTCTTTATCACTAGATTGTCTCCTACTATGGGGCCAATGCTTGCACTTGATCCAAGCTGCAAGGCTCTGTTGAATCTGGTTATCTCATTATTTTCAACAAGAATATTATTAAGATTTGCACCATTGACAAAGCGGATTCCTGTGCCTACTATTGAATTTTCATTGCTATTCGTGTTGAAGTTAACTCCTTCAATGAGCATATTTTTCAGGCTGAAAAAAGAGATATCATTTCTTAGGTCAACTGCTGCAGTCGAGCTCCCGGTAGGTCCGGAATATTCAATCGTTATTCCATCAATTTCGATATATGCATTAGGAATATTATCAATAGTCAAGCTACTCCATACAGGGGTTGCCCCAGTATCTGGTTTGTATACAATACTTTCAGCCCAGTTATTTCCTTTCGTATCTGAGCTCGTGAACGTAACATCACCATAATTGCCGCTCTTCAAAAGCACTTCATTTCCTGCAGCTGCATTTGCTTTTGCATAATCTAATGAACAAGGAGCAGCAGAAGTACATGCAGCACCACTTCCAGAGGGGCTTACATATAATTCATCTGGAGTAACTACCACAACACAAGCATCAGTAGTCTCATCACAAATTTGACCAACAGGACAAGAAACTGCAGTTCCTGCCTGACAGCTACCAGCATTACATGTCTCTGCACCATCGCAATAGAGCCCATTATCACAATCTGCATCCACAGTGCATTCTACCGGTGCTTCTCCATCCATTTCATAAATTCCTGCATCGGCAATCAAATCATTACCATTGTTTCCTACTCCTGGCATATCAACTCGAGTATTGCCATCCTTATCGGTAAGGGCTGCATGAGCTGTGGGACCAAAGTCAATTGCAACTCTGCCTGAATCAACCTCTACATCAGAATTGATGTGGAAGTCACTCCGATCATTTATTCCCTGGTAATCCACAAATAGTTGAGACCATAGTGCTTCCATCTCTGAAGTAGAAGAAATAGTAACCGTATTCGACCCTGTCGAACATCCAAAGTTATTGCGACAAGCCGGAACAAGGATATTATAGTCTTTATAGTCAAACTGTGTGCAGATAGAATTTCCGGAAGTAGCGTATTCAAATTTCCTCACAATATTGTTTGAGAACTCATCAACTTTACAAGGACCATTAGATCCGCTTACAGATCCAAAGCTTGCTGTCGAGATGATATTATTACGAACAGTGTATTCGCCGCTATAACCAAAGAACTGTGAAAGAACGTTATTTTCAATAACAATATTAGCGCCGGAAGGAGATCCTCCAGTAGTATCTCGAATTCTCAATGTAGGAATATCAGAATCCCA
This sequence comes from Candidatus Nanoarchaeia archaeon, assembly GCA_028279765.1. GTDB lineage: Archaea > Nanobdellota > Nanobdellia > Woesearchaeales > WJIZ01 > JANQND01. The sequence goes on from JANQND010000022.1 coordinate 3,392, forward strand.
CAAGATGTTTCCTCTAATCGTAATATCGCTTACGCCTCGACCACTAATAAGGTTGCGGTGCGGACCATTCCAACTATATCCTGTTTCTTGACCATCTCGTACCGTTCCAGGAGGACAATAAGTTACCGTCTCTCCCCACTCTATCTCGCCACTACCATCTTCATCAAAAGGAATCTCCATCCTCCATTCCGGTTTTAAATCTCCGCCCGCACACCAAGCATCCTGTGCTTTTGTTTTGTGTGCATCGTGTACTAAGTTCCTCTCAATCAGATGACCACTTCCCCAAACACGAAGTGTAGACCCTGCAGATGCATGAAGATCATTATTGCGAATAATGTGATTATTTCCAGTAACCTCAACAGCTTTATGCCCTTGGCTTACATCACTATCTGAAAGGATATTACTAGAACCTCCCATCTTAACGGCGATTGGCTGAACAGTATGCCGACCCGCACCAATTACTGTGCTATCGTCCAATTCATTGTGCATTCCATTCATGGAAACTCCTTCTTGAGGGGCATCCACGCTTGGTCTTGGAACAAGGGAATTATTAACCAATACTCCTTTTATGAGCAAGTAATCACCGTTCAGAGTTACCTGTGTGAATAATGCACCTAGTTTGTTTTCAGATTCAAAAGTTACTTTCTGACCACTGCTACCAGAAAGATCAAAAGTATGAGTGCCATAATTTCCATCTTTAAGAATGACAGTATCTCCCGGTTGAGCATTTGATTTGGCATAATCCAAGGAACAAGGATCTGCAGAACTACAAGTTGTACCGCTACCAGATGAGCTCACATACATATCCCCCGCTACAGGTTCAACACAAGCATCAGCAATTTCACTGCACGTTTGTCCAACTGGGCAAGAAACCACCGTTCCTGCCTGACAACTACCAGCATTACATGTCTCTGCACCATCACAATATAATCCATTATCACAATCGGCATCAATGCTGCACTCAGGTGCGACCACTCCAGAAGATTGTTCAGAATGAATTGCTGCAATTTCTTGCGGAGTTAGCACGCGATCATAAATCATCACATTATCAAGTTTTCCTTGGAAGTGCTCAGCATCGGAAGCTGAAGGCCGATGGCCTATCAAAAGATTGAAGGATCCAGGAGGATCATCAGCATGTGAACCTGAGTTATCGAATGCTCCATCAACGTAGATTTGCTGCAACCCTGTATTTGAATCCCAGGTAAGGGCATAATGCTTCCATTCATTATTAGCAATCAGTTCATTTGGTGCTGTAAACGCACTACTTGCTGCAAAGAATTCATTTCTTACCTGACCACTTTGAGCAACAGACTCAAAGCTATCTGCTCCACCTAAAATTCTATTTCTCCGAGTGATATCATCAACACTAACCCAGAACAGAACAGTTCCTGTTGAACCAGGAGTATAAGAGTTAGTAATTGTTATCTTTTGATCAGTGCCATCAAAATAGTAGGCACCATTTCCTGATACTATTTGATCTGAAAGTTGAGATGGACAACTGCTACAGGTTCCACCATAATTGCCTGTCTCATCAACAACACCCACAGTAGGATCAGTTTCAAATCTCCAGTAGGCAGTATAATCTTGAGGAATAGTTGAGCCTGCCCCCTCTGATACCGCGAGCAATCCACCACTGCTCTGTACGGTGTTTGCAGGATCAGTAACCTCGTGCACTTCATAATAATATTCTGGATCGCCCACGCCATCATCAACATATTGTGTTGTCCAGGATGGATTTACAGAAGTTGAGACAAAGGAGTATACAAAGTCATCAGTAACAAGATCATCCTCATAAATGGTATAATTCAGTTGCTTACCCACGCAATTTGATCCCGCTACATTGAGCTGTACTACATCTCCTTCTACCGCACTTACCATACTCCAGGCAGCTGAGCTGATTACGCATTCAGGAGCTGCACCTTCACTTGCTTCGATAGTGCAGATATTATGCGGTCCTTGCTGTAGTTCATCATATATTCCCACATTGTTGAGGCTCGTCAAACCCGAGTGGCCTGTTCGGAATGCATAAGAGCTTGCCAACTGAACCTCACTAGATCCTTGAGGCGTAACAAACACATCATAGCTATCCGTTGATAAATCCGCAATAATTCTGAAATGATAGGAAGTACCAGCAGTGTAGCCAACGGTAGCATCTGCAGTATACGTACCTGCATTTCTCACATCAATAACATTACCAGCAAAGCGAACTGTAACAGGGAAATCTCCCCAAGCACTTCCAGCCCCATTGCTCACTCCAATAGTATAATCAATTGCTTGTGCTACAGGAATTGCATCAAATTCCACAGTTACTACTCCACTTTTTTCAGGGAACGGAATGTTTACCCAGGATGCAGCTGTTTGAGTACAAGCAACTGCTTGACATGCTGAACCAGTCCACTCACACACCGCGCCAACTGGGCAGCTATTCGCAAGACAGGATGTTTGGTCAGCATAATCTGCACAAGTGGAAATTCCAAAGCAAGGATCAGCAACACAGCTATCAGTTGGCTCATCACAAGTTTGACCAACTGCACAATTTACCGGAGTACCAACACTGCACGATCCTGCCTGACAAGTTTCTTCACCATTACAATACAAACTGTCTGCACAAGAAGTTCCATCTGCTACAGGGTTGAAGACACAACCCTGGGCATTAGCATCAACATGTGTTGGGTCACAAACTTCAGTTGTGCACACATTTGCATCAACACAATCAGCATTATCAGTACACTGTGCAATTCCTGCACTATATTCATTCCATACCCTGCTAATAAACCCTGAACCTGAACCTCGTCCTGAAGAACACTCTTTTGGACAATGTGCCCAGCATGCAGGGTTTGAGCCTTGTGAATTATCTTCGCTCTTCCAGCGATCAACATAATCCAAAAGAGTATCATAATTCCATGCAGACTCAAGATTCATGCTCCTAATAGCCAAAACAATGCCTACATAATTCCCACTCACATCGTTTCGGTATGATTCCTGCTTGCACCATCCACCTACTTTGTGACCTCCACAAGTTCCTGCCAACTCACAACTATCTTTGGGATCTGGGTGCAAATGCTCATGTTCATAATTCTTATCAGGCTGTTTTCTGAACGCAGGGATTTTTCCATCCGGGTCTTCAGGATATCCTGTCCAAATTTGGCCATCGTCAATCATTTCACTATCATATTGAGACAAGCGCTGATCATAAGGGTTACCTTTAGGAGCAATATAATAGAACTTGCTCAGATGTCGATAACTCCCATAATTATCATTGAGCATATCAGCATCACCAAACAGGTGCCCTGCAAACAAGGTAGGGAACCTGTGCATAGAACTATCAGCCTTGCGATCTCCACTTTGTCCAACATAGTACGTGTCAATTCCTAGTTGTAAAAAAGGAATCAGAAGTTTGTCAGTGAGTTCGTTTTCTGCAACTCCATAATGTGAGTCCAAGTCTAATAAGAGCAGAGTTGCTGTCTCAGTAATGATATTATAAACATCAGAGTGATAATCAGGCATGTTTTCAATAGCATGAGTTAAGCGCCCAGTAGCATGATGAACATGTAGTATCCAAGGTCTCTGGAAATATCTGCTAAACTGCTCAGCTATGGTGTCATAGCTATCGTCCCTGTCCTTGGCAATAGCATTGATATCTTCAAAATCGTAATCCTCACCTCCCGTAGGAACTGGTAATTTAGCAAGCTTGCTGTAGTCAATGTCACTTTTCCTAAACAACTTCTTGTCAGTCCCTGCATAGGCAGGCCTAAAGGTATCTGCTGCTGGGACAGCATCAAGAACAGTAAGTACAGCAGCTTTTTTGATCTTTATTCCACTATTTGCTTCATCTCCCACCACGGTTTTACGAGGCTCTCCATCTAGCAAGCTTACTGTGCTTATTAATGAATCACCTGCATGCAGGGTTACTGGATAGCCAACTCCATAACTAGCGTCGTAATGTTCAATATCCTTGTCATAAGCATGTGCCCTGCTAACGAGTGCTTCTGGATTAATCATAGATCCATGCCTTCCTCCTGAAGGAAGTGGACTCACCTCATCCACGACTACACCACTGCCATCATCAATAACAAAGTAGTCACCTGTCCCAACTCCATTAGCACCAATGAACTGACCAACAAAGTAAGGTTTGTCAAATGTCCAGGTTATACCATATTGAGTAACTGATGTGTTTAAAGAAGCGTCTGCAACAAAGGAATCACACACTCCAAATGGTGCAACAGTATCCTCACAGCATAATCCCGAAATACATTGCTCTGACCCACTGCAGGAAACGAAATCAGGATCTTCAGTATCCGTTAATCCATCACAATCATTGTCAATTGTATCACAAATTTCCGGAGCACCAGGATAAGTGTTAGGATCATTATCTCCACAGTCATTACCTGCTACCGAATTCGAATTAAGAGGAGCAAAGCATCCCTGTGCTGCGCAGCTACTTTGAACAGGCTCAAAGTGAGTGTCAAGATCAGAGTCCATATAGAAGGTCTGCACTACGCCACAAACACTTTCACCATCAATGATTCCATCACAGTCATTATCAGCACCATCACAAACCTCTGGCCCAGAGACAAAACCATCTGCATCATTGCAGTTACAGAACTGATTAGTGTTATCAGGATATACATTAGGGTTATTATCGTTACAATCTAAAGTCTGTTCAGATGCACAGCCAGTAAGATCAACAATACCATAAAAGTCTTCATCCGTGTCTTGGCAAATAACGGTTTGCTGTCTATACAAATCAAGAATTTCTGTCGAGGACAATGGTCGATCAAAGAGCATCACATTATCAATGAATCCATGGAAATCGCGCGCGAAGTCTCCTCCTCTATTTCCAATAATCAAAGGCTCACCTACAGAATCTCCAGGATCATCGGTATAAACAGGACTGCCTTGTGGCAAGCCATTCACATAGTAGCGAGCGTTAGCACCATCATAAGTAACTACCACATGCCTCCATTGCTCAATTTCGATAAGTGGAATTTCATTTGAGTTTGAAGCTGGGCCCGCATAGCTCAAATATCCTAGACTTTGTGTAATATTTCGGATATGGAATGAATATCCTTGTCCTTGGAACACGCCCTTACTAACAATCCTGCCAAAGCCACTTTCTCCCCAACCATAGGGCTTGATCCAGGCACTTAACGTCAAATGCTTTTGTAAATTCAAATCAGAAGAATGGGGAACACTCATATAATCTCCATCTCCATCAAGGAACAGAGAGTTCCCTCCAAAGAGTTCTTTTTTAATCTCCGCATCACCAGCAAATGTTCCGGTGTGTCCTCCTATATCATCAACTAAGGTATTCTCAAAATCCCAGTGTGCTACAAGACCAGCAGGCGGTTGACATTCACCTGCAATACACATATCAGCACCACTGCAATCCGCATTCGTCGAACAAGAAGTATCAGAGAATTCAAGGGGACCGATGTCCGTAAGCCCAACTCGTGCATTTCCAAGCATATCTGCTGCTGGAGCACCTGTAGATGTTCCCGCATCAACTGCAGGACTTGTTGAAACTAAAGCGAAATCAGCTAAAGTAGGGTTAGTGTTTTCAACAGCAGGATCAATACCAACAAATCCAGGATTAGAATCTACTTTATCATTGGTATTCAGCCAGAACTGGTTTACTCCAGTAGGATTATTTACATACAAGTTATTATCATAATCGAAATCAGCCTGATCACAATATCCTGGGCTAAAACCAGGAACTGCATGATCGCACTTGATGTTTGTTATGATGTTATTATACAAATTAATATCAGAATAATCATTTCCAAATCCGATGCCACCATAATGTCCTCCTTGGTTCGAACCCATGATGACATTATTGTATACATGCAACCCATCGACATCGCGAATAGTCCAAACTAATCCTACATCGTAGGTGTAGAAAATATTATTTCTAATAACCAAATTGTTAGAATTGGTCACCCCACCAATGAACAATATTCCAGAGGTACCATGCGGAAGCTCATAGATGAAATTGCCTTCAATAACGCTATCAAAAATTGGCCAGACTTCAAATGCATCACTATGTCCGTTATTGCAAGGCCCATTACCGTTTGACCCATCTGTTCCATAACTATACATACCATGAATAACATTATTTTTAATCAATTGATTACTTCCAGAGATACTCATGCCATCATCTGCAAGATTGTGAATATGATTATTCTCAATAACAGTCCCTGAAGAAGTGCTTGCTAGCTCCAGAGCATTGCATGCTCCTACTGTATGAGTCCCACTAGAGAAACTTCCAGAGTATTGGAAATTACCATCGAGATCCGCGTTTCTAATGCGAACATTATCGCCAGTTACATGGACCATAATTTGCTCTTTGGCTGCGGTGCCTAAGATCCGAAGTGTTTGATCAACTCCTTCAAAGAGAATATCATCTGCATTAAACCGTAGGGGTCCGAACGTTGCTTGCCCAGCATAACTATCAGACCAACCAATAGCTGTTCCATGGTCTGAAATTGTCGCTTTCTTGATAGTAATATCCTGCCCATTTGCTGCATCATCAAATGTATAACCTGCATATGTTCCTGCTGCAATATAGTATGTCTTTCCCCTCTCTAAAGTAGAAGGAAGATCATCAAGTGCCGAGGACCAACTGGATCCATCACCGCTCGAACCATCACGTACATAGACATTGTCACCAACAGGAGGAGTCCCCGCAGTAATCGTAACAACAGTTGTATCTGAATTAAGAGTCTCCGTCACAGATTCTGCAATAGCAAACATATCATGACTTGATCCCACTGTTCCAGTAGGCACAACGTCCCAAGTAAGAATACAACTCTCTCCATTGTTCAGGTTGCAAGTTTGAGGATTTGCTTTTGAAGGAGTACCATCAGAGATATAGAATGGTGTTCCGGAATCAAGGGGGATCACTCCTTTTGCAGGAGGAGGCGGAGGAGAACCCGATTCGCTCGTCTCAATATTGCAGATACTATGAACATTACTAGCAACAGGATCATAGATGCCAATCCTATTCAAGGTGGTAAAGCCACTCATACCATCTCGGAATCCGTAGTCATCTGCAATCTGCACTTCACTCTGACCAGGAGGAGTAATAAAGGCATCATAAATGCTGGCCGAAAGATCAGCAACAATGCGAACATGATAGGTGGAACCAGCTGAGTAGTATAGTGTTGCCAGTGCATCATATCTATTATTATTTCTTGCATCAATTCGGTTGGTAGTATTGAACCGAACAATGATAGGGAATTGGTTATAAGCTGTACCATCGCCTTCTTTAACACCGATAACATAATCTGATCCCAGAGCAAAAGGCGACACATCATATTCGATCGTAACAATATTTGATCTGTCAGGGAATGGAATATTAACCCATGTTCCGTCTGTTTGTGAGCAAGGCAATTCTTCACATACTGATCCTGACCAACCGCACACTGCTCCAACAGAGCAGCCATTTGCATTACATGATGCCCCATCAGCATAATCTGCGCAATGAGTTATTCCGAAGCAGGGGTCAGCAACACAGCTATCAGAGGGTTCATCACACGTCTCACCAACAGGGCAAGAATGATCTGGTGCGTCAGTACAGGTTCCGGCTGAACAGGTTTCATCTCCGTTACAGAATAGTCCGTCTGAGCAAGAAGTTCCTTCTGCTTTAGGAATCAGCACGCAACCCTTTGCATCAGCTTGAGGATGAGTAGAATCACAGACAGCATCATTACAAGCGTTGCCAGAGCATTCTGCATCAGAGATGCATGGTTGGCTCATGTCCAAGGGCGCCCAAGCGTTTGCGAGTAAATCTTTTGGAGATTTTATGTCTCCTCCTTGACCCTCATACTTCACCAGTGCATTATCATACATCGCATGCAGACCATACTCATGACCCAGTCCCTCTACATTATGATATATTTCACCATAATCACGCATATCTTCACTAAAGTATTCACCAAAGCGGGCAAAATAAAGAGTAGACTGAATATTACCAACATTATAGTAATTTGTCGCCCAATTTCCCTGGCATGCCCGAACTGCATAATCTGGCTGTGAGTGATCCCCTCCATTATAATACCACACGCACTCGCTATGAGAAATTTTGCTCCAATAATCCAGGCTTATTCGTTTAGCAGGCTCATAATCCCAGTTCCAGCCTGCTACAACAATGATAGGATGAAAATGAAGATGATGGCCTCCATCTGCAGTATACTCCATAGCATTAATTGCCGAAGCATACAAGTTATGGATAGCATAACTATACAGATGTGCATTAACAGTTTCAAGCTCATCAGCAGTGAGAGCATTTACCATGTTTGGTCCAAGCGCACTTGCAGCCATCATTGCTTCAAAGAACACCTGAGTCACATCTCTTCCATATGCATTTTGACGGTGTAGCGAAGGAGTATGCGAACTTCGCTTCCATCCGCTCATTTCATTTCCGAAATGATGCGATGAAAAAATAGCAAGGAGTTGTTCCTTAGCCTCAGCAATATGTGCTGCGCTTCCTTTATGCCAACCAATAAGAGCATTGAGAGCAGCATCTTCTGCCACCTCCTCCAAATAATTTCCGCCTCCATGATACAAATAAGTTCCGTCGGCACCTCTACTGGTCTTCACATCATCATTGTTGAGATTATCAATAGCATTTCTTAGGCGGGCCTCATCTGCTGCATTATAATAGAGCGCTGGGTACTCACCCATAGGAGCATTGCCCATCGTAGCGTAGGGAATAAGGCCATTCGTATAAATTACAGGATATATATTTCCAATTTGCCCTGCATGAGTGTCAGGGATGAGCCAAATATTTACCGCATTAGAGTATTTGCTTTTCCAGTCCGAAGTATCATAACTTACTGACGAATGCTCATTCCAGAGTTTCACAGGAGTTGGAGAAGTAATCGGTCCACTGTTAAATGTTCCTGAGTATGTATCTGCATTATCCCAAAAGCTCGATGGTGTCGGAAGTGACAGTGGTCCAACATGATAATGAGTATGTCCGCTGCCACTTAATGCCCCATTAGCAAGCCTCATCTGAGAGTTTCGAATAACGGTGATGTCAACAGAATCACCCGCAGGAACAATCAAATATCGATCATGAGTATTATCATTCCAATAATCCATGCTTGTCGCGCCGGCAACCGTAATATCAAAGCCGTAATGTGTCCAGGAAAACACAGGATCCAATGTAACATTCACTGCACCACAATCTCCCCCTGAGCAAGTAACCTCATATTGCACGGTCGTTGTTTCACCCTGGGGCATATCCAGCGTTGAGGCAACTGGTGCAAAAGACAAGGTGCCTGTTCCAGCGCTTTCAACTACCTGCAGCATACTTCCTGAGCTGATAATTCGGTTCACTGGATTTCCAACTTCCTGTACCCTAAAGTAAAATTCAGGATCGCCCGACCAATCACCCACATGCTGAGCAGTCCAGGAAGGATTAAGGCTTGTCGAAGTAAATGATTCAACAATAGTATCAGCGACAAAAGGATCCGATTCATAAATAGTATAATTAAGCTCTCCGCAATTAGATGCAGAAACAAGCAAATCAACAGATTCCCCATCAACCACTGAAATGCGATTCCAAATTGCATTATCAAGCACACAATCAGGAGGAGGCTGACTAAGAGGGTTATCAATGCTCACCGAAGTTGTATCAGAATTCTGCACACCACCGGAAAATTCTGCTATGGCAAACATGTCATATGCAGAGCCAGCACTGCCTGTTGCATTGACTGTCCAGCTCACCATGCAGCTCTCTCCTTCATTAAGCGTACAAGTAATAGGGTTTGCATGAGAAGGAAGTCCGGAAGATACATAGAAAGGAGTTCCCGAATCTAATGGAACCACTCCTTTTGCTACAGGAGGTGAGCCGCCCTCACTAGTCTCCACATTACACAAATTATGGATTCCTGATTGAGTGCTCTCCCACATTCCGATGCGGTTCAGTGTACTAGCAGATGGAGCATCAGAGCGGAAAGCATAATCATCTGCAATTTGTGTTTTCGGTCCGCCTGCAGGGCCCACGTGAACATCATATGTACTTAGTGATAGATCAGCGATAATTTGGAATTCATAAGTCGTGCCTGAGCTATACGAAAGTAATGCATCAGACCCATATCTTCCGCCATTTCTTGCATCAATAAATCCTGTTGAATTCAATCGAACAATAACAGGAAAGTCACTATAAGAATTTCCATCACCATGGGTAATCCCGATTGCATAATCTACATTTGATGCAGAAGGTGTCGCATCAAACTCAATCGTTACCACATTAGACCGCTCTGGGAAAGGAATATTCACCCAAGTAGCCTGAGTAGGAATACAAGTAGACTCTTCGCATGCAGAACCCGTCCACGTACAAAGAGAAGATACGCCTGAGCATTCGTTTGCGCTGCAAGTCGCTGCATCACCTATCTGGCCGCAAGAAGTAATTCCAAAGCACAGATCCTCAACACAACTATCCGTGGGTTCATCACACTTATCGCCAACAGGGCAACTCACTGCAACTCCTGATTGGCAAGATCCTGCTGAGCAGGTTTCCTCTCCATTACAATAGAGATTATCAGCACAAGAAGTCCCATCACTTACCGGAGCATACACACACCCTTGAACATCTGCCTGAGGATGGGTTGCATCGCACGCAACCACAGTATTACAGACCTTATCCAGGCAATCCGCTGCAGTTTGACACTGGCCTGCAGTTTCCCGGTAGGACCACCACATATCTGTATTAAAACTGTCATGATTACTTCCCGCCATGTATCCGTCCGTTTCCATATAACGATCCTGAAAATCAAAATATGCAGAATTATTCCATTCGTCAGCCAGTCCATACATATGAGCAGCCAGAACCTGGCCAACCCAACTAGGAGCGTTTACTTTTAAGTATGTTTGATGAGAGGGGCCTGTATTACCATCGCACCGACGAGGTTCTCCAGAATTAGAGAGCTTACTATATTGAGTATGTATATCAAGTGCATATCTTGCATAAGGAGGACCATACCCTGCGGGTAGCGCAGGGTAGCAAAGACTGGATGCACTGGGGACACCAGGAAGATGAGGGTTATCATTGGTATAGAAAACCTGAGTATCTTCTGCAAATGCCTTATCAATAGGAGCATAGGCCTTGCCAATATTAAGCATACCCGCATGATTCAGTAAATGACCTGCAAATAAGATATGAAATTTTCGACCAGATGCATGTCCACCGTCAGCACTCCACCTTCTTCCCGACTGAAGCATTTCATAAAAATCAATTCCTGCCTGCGCAACATGCATAGCTGCATCATGCTTATCCTCTGCTGACTCTACTGCTAAAACGAGTGCTGCTCTTCCGATATTTTTTGTCAAGTCCCTACCATACTCAGCCATATTCTCTTGAGGGTGCAGCCATTGCACACCGATAACGGATTTGGTATGATCTAATTGCACTCTTCTATATCTATTCTCCACCCAACTAAGACTAGGAGTTCCATTTGGTGGAGATAGAAGGGAAGGGAGGACATCTAACCGAAGATCATTAGCAGAATAAAAGGCCTTATTGCCACTACTTGATCGAATATACGCTGGCCTAAATAAACTTATTCCCCCATTTTCAGGAACTTCAGAAACTACAGTCAAGACCGAAGCGGTTTTCAGGCACTGTCGATTACATGCGCCGCCATCTGTACGGCTGATGGACTTAACAATGGACATGACATTAGTCCCTTGCCCTGCAGGGTTAGCTAAGTAAGGCAAACTTGGTTGCAATGCTGCATCATAGGAAACCCAATCCATCCTATTATCAAAGGGCTGATCGTTAGATTGTGCAACAGGATCAACCTCCCAGCCATTCAATCCGCCGCTTGAATCTGGCTGGATTCTATCAAGAGTCACTGGTCCAAGCACCCAGAAATCTCCATTTGCAAACTGACCATAACGATATGTGCCAGAGGAACCACTCGTTGAAAGAGGCTTATCAAACTCCCAAGTAATACCCCATTGTTCAATCGTCCCCGCTTCTTCGTTTACAGTTCCGCTCGGAGTAGTAACCACAGGATCCAGCGTAACGCTCACATCACCACAGTCTCCGCCTTCACAAGTGACAGTATACTCCATCATGAACTCGGTGTTTTTACCAATATCTAGTGCAGCAGGCATGGGGTTAAAAATCACTGTAGGAGTACTTGGAGCAGAAACTGAAAGTGTTCCTCCACTGCTATCTACCGTATTTGTCGGATCGGCAACTTCTGAAACCGTGTATATATATTCAGGAGTGGGATCTAATCCTCCCTCATCATCATAGACAGCACTCCAGGTTGGAGTAAGAGAAGCTGAAATAAATGATGTCATAAAATCATCATCAAAAACATCATCCTCGTAAATAGTGTAGTTCAATTCCTTGCCAACGCAGTTCAAGCCAACAACGTTAAGAGAAACCGTATCGCCATGATTTGCAGATAAGGCACTCCAGGCAGCAGAACTCAGTACACAAGGCTCCACAACAGGAGGAGGAGTGTCTGCAAGAATAGCAACCTCCGCAGCATCTAAAGCGCGAGAATAAATCCGCACATCATCAAGGCCTCCTTCAAAGGAGACATTATAGGTCGAGCTATAAACATACTGCCCTATCCTGAGAGGAGCGCTGGCTCCACGCACAGTTGCCGGAAGACTTCCACTCCCATGTGCTGCACCATCAATATACAGCTGCACAATACCACTACCAGAATCAAAAGTAGCAGCCACATGATGCCAGTCAGTGTCAGAAATAAATATATCGGAGAGAATTGCGTGTTCAGCATTAGCATCTAAAGTAGTTCTTACCTGCAGCCTAAGATAGTCTGCATCGTTTATTTCATACACTATCCCTCTTCCTTGATTATTTTCCTTTGTAATAATAGGATGTCGAGCCCCCGTAAGATCTCTCTTAATCCAGGCAGCTACCGTAAAGCTCTCAGAGCCGGAAGAGACTCCCGGAACAGCAGAAGAGAGTGCACCGTCACTGATAGATAACCCGTTTGATCCTGAGAATTGATAGTAACCAGAACCATCATGACTGCCCGTGCTGACATATCCGGGGCAATCAGAACAAGTCAAAGAATATCCGTTCGGAGAAGAATCGTCTGCACCGTCAGAGGAATCATCCTCTGCCCGAAGATGAATTTCAAGCCCGGGAGGGATATCGCATTGGGCAGGAGCATAATTAGCACATCCGTAAACGTCGGCACCTGCCAAAGAAGGATTGCACTCAGCAGAGCTGCAGTCAGCATGATGACCTAAGCAAACGCTCGCATCATTCCCGCCTCCAACACAGACACCGCTGCTGCAACTATCTGATGTAGTACACTCATATCCATCCGAGCAAGTATTAGAGTCATCGTTAACAAAGGAACAGCCATTGGCATCTCCACCAGCACCAATGCAGGAATCATCTGTGCAGGCATTTCCATCACTGCAGGAAGCATGATTATACGTGACCTCACAACTATCTGTTGCCTCATTGCACTCTGAAGTACAAGAGTATCCATCATCAGCGCAAGCTGCGCCGGGAGAAGAACATACACCAGCAGAACATACCTCTTCGCCATTGCAAAATAATCCATCTGAACAAGATGTACCTACAGGGACATTGGAATACACACAACCTCGTGCATTGGCAGAAGGATTGTCAATATCACAAACGTCAGTGGTACACATATTTTCATCATTGCAATCAGCATCCACTGTACATATAGGAAGCCCTTGGCATTCTTTTTTGCCGTCCCAACTGCAGTCTCTACAAGGATCAGGAATAGAAACGCAACTGGATCCCATCGGATTGCCAGCACAATCAGCATCAGTTTCACAATATCGATAATCTGCCCAAGCCTTGCCGAAAAAGCTGTCGGAGCCTATACCATGCAAAGTAGTCCCATCTTTTGTATATCCCTGATCATCGCGATTATAGTGCCGGTCAAGATAATCAAAGTGAGCATCATGGCCCCAGAGTTCTTTTCCTGTTTTCCCATCAAGATCGCGCAGAATTCGTGCAGCAAGATTTGCGCCGTACCAGGTTTTAGAAGAGCAGCATTCCCTATACAAAGGACAGGCATCAAACTGGTCATCAGGATCCCTTCCTTCTTTATTGGGGAATTGATTGCTTCCTAAAGGAGTGCACAAAGGAGGATAATATTCCGCAGATTTAGGAACCCCCCATAAAGCTACTGTCTTTCCAACAGCATCAACATAAAAAAAATCAGTTTGGTCGTCTTCCCCAAAATGATGTCCAACATGCGACCCATTCTTTATGAGAGGGTCATCAAGCATAATTCCTGCAAAAATAATCGGCCATTTTCTTCCATGCCCCTGACCTCCATCTCCCGGAGAAGAATAGCCGCTCTGTACCGCATAGTAATAGTCAATTCCTATTTGCAAGTATCGAGTTAAGAGAGTCGTCTTATTGTCATAATCAGCAATAAGCATCAAAGCAATGGTTCCTAAAAGGTTTGAAATTTCTCTTCCGTATTCAGGCATGTGCGATGGAGGATGGATACCTCTCTGATGATTATTAGTGATGTGATCGAGCCAGAATTTCTCTATTTTCGGCTCGTAGTTCTCAATTGGAGGAAGATCTCTAAACTGAACACGGGGCAATAATTCTTGATGAACATCAGAGAGCCTGTGAATTACTTTGCTGGTCCCTGCATAACCCGGCCTAAAAGCATCTGCTGGAGGTATTTCTGACAAAACCGTTAAGACAGCAGCTTTCTCAAGATAGGCATTGCCTACTTTTGTTGAGAAGCTTCCAGTTGAAACAAGGGAATCATTAGCTCTAAGAATTTCTCCTTCATCGAATAAAAGGATCGGGTCATAGCGATTAATTCTGCTATCGTATGCTTGATAATTGATACTATCAAAATTATTAGTATTATGCCACCAAAGAGGGTTCACCATAGAACCATGGCGCCCACCACTCGGAGATGGATTTATTGCAGTCACCTTAACACCGCTTCCAGGGTCTACCACCCACCAATCACCATTAACGAATTGGCCGTATTGAACTGCTGCTCCCGGAATCGAGGCATCCTCAAAAGTCCAAGTTATCCCCCATCGAGAAAGAGTATTGGTGGTCCCAAGCAATCCGTTTTGTGAGGAAATGTCCTGAGAACCCAATCCTTGTTCAACACTCCCTGAATGAACGTCGAGCAAAACAGAATCACCAAGAAGATTATTGAAATGATTATTCTTAATGACAACTTCCTCGCCAATATTCCCTTCGACAGCAATACCATGAACAAATGTAGAAATGCTGTTGCCTTCGACGAGAATGTGGTCAAAATGAGTAATGTCATACAATGAGCTAGCAGGATTAGTAGGAGCAATCAAATGAATTCCTGCATGGGAGCTATCATCAGCGTCTGATCCATGAACACCGGTAATCTCCAGATTAACCAGGTTAAGATAAGAAACATCAAAACGAAGAGAAACCGCTGACAAAACACCTGAGTAATCTATAGTAATACCATCAAATTCTAGGTACATTCCCTCAGTGCGTGGCTCGAAGCTAAGGCGTGAAAAAACCGGGGTCTCGCCGGATGCTGCACGATAAATAATCCAGTTATCAGCAGAGCCATACACATCGGTTGAAGTAAAATCGACAGCACCATAGGAGCCGCTATATAATAATATAGTATCACCTGAAGAAGCAGAAGAGCGGGCAGTTGATAAAGAGCAGGGAGAAGCTGAGGAACAAGCAGAACCGCTTCCGCTTGAAGAGGCATAAAGCGTATCGCCAGATGCTACTACCATCCCCTGAATAGCAGGAGCGTCCGAGCCTGAAGGTGAAGGACTTGAAGAAGCAGAATGAACAGCCTGCGCAGTCGAAGAATGGCCCAAGAATAATCCTGCAACAGCAGCCGAAAGCCAAGGATCCTCTTCACTCTCTTTCACAGCATTACCAGAAATAGACGAAATGCCCTGAAAAAACAATGCCAGAAGAAGTAAGAGAGAGACAAGTGCAAAGAGAGTAGTAGCCCTATAGGTATTACTCTTACGCTTACGTTTACTCTTTTTTCGCATGGGTATCCTTTTTTGTAAACTTAGCTACTTTTTGGGGGGTGTTGTTTATATATTTTTCCTATTTGGTTTACATAAGAAATAAGAGCTATCACCTCAAATTTCATCAAAAACAATATAAACAAAGAAAAAATAGCGAAACCATGATTATCGGGTTAACCGGGCCTATCGCCTCTGGCAAAACAACCATTGCAGAAATCCTAAAAGAAAAAGGATTTGAGTATTATACGTTCTCAGATATTCTTCGAATCGAAGCAAAAAAAAAAGGAATTGAGCAAACCAGAGAAAACCTGCAAAAGCTTGGAGCAGACATTAAAGCACAGAGCAGTAATCCCGGAATCCTCTCCAGACTCATTGTAGAGAACGCAAGAAAGGAAAAAAAGGAAAATATCGTCGCTGACGGCATTCGAACCGTGGATGAGATAACCGAATTGAAAAAGTACGATGCGTACATCATTGCAGTAACAGCACCGCAGGAAGAAAGGTTCAGACGCCTAAAGAAAAGAGCAAGGCCAGGCGATCCGGAATCATTTGAGTCATTCAAAAAAATGGATGATGATGAAAATAAAGGAAAAACGAAAGGCCAGGACATCAATAATTGTGTGAAGAATGCGGATAAGGTCATAAATAACAGTAAGAACGCTGAACAACTCAAAGAGCAGGTATTAACCCTGCTTAGTAGCCTGATGGGCAGTGAATAACTTTTCTGCGGAACTGATTTCAGATGTTACCTCGCCAATGATTGATCGAAGCTGTTCTTTTTCTTCTTTCTTCAGTTTCTCATACAAGAATTCGACCTCCTGTAAATGGTGTCGTGCTTTTTCTAGTTCACCTTCCCCCATATGCTCTCGAACGATTTTAAGTTTGTCAAAAAAGGGGGCTAAAGCATCCTGACGAAGATGTATACCCTTAAACTGAGGGAATTTAAGCTGAGTTTTAATGGGCAATGCCTCTCTTTTTCCTTTCGAGCTAAGCATAGTTATTAATTTTCCTGCAGCAGAATCTTCAGCAACAAGCAGGTTTGAAACCACGCTATCACTCAATAATTGCGGTGCCTCCTTTGACATCAGCTCCTTTTTCCTCTTTAAACGAAAATCACCCATCATCCAGCTTCTAATAACAAACACAAACAATATAATAAGCAAGCTTCCGGCACCCAGAAAAACAATTCTCCATAAGTCCATTCCTCCGGCAGAAGAGGAAGACATTAAGGATGCGAAGAGGTCTTCAAATACTATGCTATCAATAAGCATCACAAAAGCAAAGGCCACAGTAGAAAAAATACTTCCCCAGAACACTGCAATTTTTATCGACCTGCTTGAAAAAAGATAGCCGGTTATTCGAATGAACGTTGTGCGGATTCCCTTCGAAAAAGCAGTCAGGATGCCAAGCAGGGATAAAAGGATCGAGAAAGGTATCAATGAAAGAAAGATCATCTCCTGCACGTCAAAAACATCAGCTGCATCAATGCCTGCACTCCTAAAAGTGTAAGAAGCCAGTAAGAACAAAGAAATGATGAAAAGAAGGAACAAAAGGAAGTAAGAGGCTGGCTTAATATGGTCATAGTCAATTCTCGCTTTCTTTTTTTGTTTTTTCTTGTCAGGGTGAGAAGAGGAAAAGGATTTCTTTGAAGAGTGGCGGGGAACGGGAATCTTCGGTTTGGGTTTTTTCGTTAAGCTATGGCTTGGCTTATGTGAGAGATTCTGCTCTGCCTTTTTTCGTTCATGAAATAACGACAATAAGTGAGGGTACACAAGATGCTGCTCATGAGAACTCAGTTTCATATAATCCTTAAACATTGAAAAATAGTTTTTTCGGGCTCTCTCAAGTTGCGAATGCTCCAGGTGTTTCTGAGAGTAGGAAATAGCATGCAGCATTCTCTTTACTCTCAAAGTTGGTTCCTTTGAAGGATGATGATCAGAGATTGTAGGGTGGCGTTCATGAAGAAAAGGAAAGCGGTGTAAAGATTTGCGTGCTTTCTTTTTTAGAGGTAACATTTTACTAAAAGTCCTAATGCTTAACAAGTAACAATTCAGCTTTTTTGCGCTCAGAGTACAGGTCATTTAACTCATCATAAACCACACGCTGTTCATTTGCAGGTAACGTAAGATATGCTTGAAGAACATTCTTGTAAATTTTTTCCACTTTTCGTAAGTGCAGTTTCATCATTTCCTTTCTTGCCTGAGCTATTTGGTGAAGAAGAAACGTCGTCTTTTCCTGATGCTGGTGTTCTGCAATAAGATGCTCCTTCTCAAGAACCAATTCACGCGGCTTGAATAATAAATGGTCTTTTTTGATAGTTTCTACAGCACGATCAATTTCAGATTTAGTTGACGCATCAACCTGTCGGATTTTCTCCTGTACAGCAGCGATTTCATGCTGGATTTTTTCTCTGTCGCTGGCAATTTTTTTCTGCTGCGAGAGGTCCATTTTTTTATTCATAGCATAATGAGGGATTCTGGACAGGTCCCGAGTTATTTTTTGCGCTTCCTTTTCTGCAAGCCTCTCGTTGAGTAATTGCTCGTGCTCGTGCCTTTTCTCTTCCCGGTGCTCCAGCACCTCGACTTTCTTCATCAATGAGTCAGTGTTAGGGTCGCTCTGCTGATCAACTACCTTATCCAGGTCAACCCTAATTTCGATAGGGTCTCTCTTGAACAAAGAGCGGAGCCAGCTCTGCTCAGGCTCTTTTTTCTTGATAGCCCTGGTTTTTTTCTCAGCAGGAATATCTTTGAGTTTTCTCTGAAAATCAGGAGGCGGAAGCGGCGGCATGGGCATGACGCTAAGAGGAGTTTTGTGCTTTGCAGAAAGCATGAGCTCGTGTTTAAGGACTCTTCTTTCACGCTCAAACCGAATCGCATTCTCGCGCTTCCTATTCTCCTCCTCAACTCGCCTGGCATTTTCCGCAAGGCGTTTCTCCCTCCTAGCTTGCCGCTCTTCAATCATCCGCTTTATCTGGTCTTCTTTATCCTCGCGATGTTCGCTTGGCTGCTTTTTCCAGAAAGAGATTTTTGATTTTATAGTTTTTTCAGGGGCAAGCAATTCGTTTACTTTTTTTTCCATCTCAAGGTCATGCTTTAGGCGTTTTTCCAGGGAGTTTTTCTCAAGTTCTTCCTGTTTTGAAAGCCTCTTTAGCTCTTCTCTGCGCTCTTCCCATAACAGGTCTTCTCTGTCAGCTTTCTTTTTTTTCTTTGCTAACTCCCGTTTTTTGGCCTTGAGGCTTAATTTAACCTGGCGAAGTTCCCGCCGTAGTTTCAACTCATCTTCATGCAGCTCATAGGTGTAGAAGGAGGAGAGAGACTTCTTTAGCTTATCAATATGCCTGGATAGCCTATGCATAAACCAGGAACTTTGTTTCTTGCTTCCGTCGTAGTAATCAACAAAAAGGCCTTTGAGCCGCTTCACCTTGCGCTCTATTTTTTTCTCTCGGCTTTTTTGCCTGCGGGCTTTTTTCTCAGAGAGCTGAAGCTTTTTCTCGAGATATTTTTCTGCTCTTTTTTGGCGAATTCTCTCCTTTCGGGGAATTTTCTTTGTCATTTGACTACGCTTTTTACTCATTTTCTTGTCAGGCGCTTAGCTTCAAAAGCCCTATCTCTCTTCTCAAGTTCTTCAATGATCCGCAGTTTTTCCTTTTCTCTTTTGAGGTCTTCCATAAGCCACTGCATCCTTTTTTCCTTGCGCTCCAGCATACGTTTTTCACGGTTTTCCCGCAGTTGCTCAAACTTTGCCTGCTTTGCCTGCTCTTTTTTTTTGCGTGTAGTTTCCTTGAGCTGTCGTGCCTGCTGCTTTTTGTACTCTTTTTTGGTTTTCTGTTGTTCACGATCCTTTATTTTTTTCTGCTGAAGAGCCTGGCTCCGTTGCTCGCGCTGTTTTTTTCTTTTGCTCTGTCTCTCTTCTTTAATCTTATTTGAAAAAGATGCCGTTACAGGTGTATCTGCTGAGGTAGGAGTTGCAGAGATTCGTTTTTGTTCTTGTTTGGGTTTTTTTCCCTTAATATCTTTATCCTTCTTTTTTCTTAGAGCTTCCTGCTCAAGTAGTTCATCCCTTTGCTGAAGCTCATAATAGAGTTCGATTTTTTTGCGCTCTTTTTCACGTTCCGCTATTAACCGCTCAATTCTCTTGCGCTCTCGCTGAGCTTGGCGCTCTAGCATTCGTTTTATCGTACTCTCATGCCTTGCCTTTCGGCTCTTTACCGCATTAATCCTTTTGATCTCAGATGAAGTAGAAGAAAGGGAAGAAAGTGTTGGTTTCTTTTGTAGCTGAGAAGAAGGCCTATCGTGACGTTGTTCTCTTGCTCTTTGCTCTGCCTGCTGCTGCAACTCCTCATCACGCCTGCGCAGCTCGTAAAACTGACGAAGCTTCCTTTTTTCGATCTCGCTCTCAATAAGAAGCTTCTCGCGCTCTTGATTTTTTTTCTCCATTAAGCGTTGTTCTTTGTTCTCACGCATACGCTCAATCTTGTCTTGTTTTGCCTGAAGCTTTGTTTTTCGCACCATCTCTTTGAGCCTCTGTGCTTCTTTTCTTTGAAGCTCTCTGCGATGTAAACGTTCCTGACGCTCACGAAGTTTTTGCTGCTCTGCTTTTTTCTTCTCTTCAATTTTTTGCTTTCGAATAGACTCTGCCTGCCTGTGACCCAGGATTCTTTGCTGTTCCAGTTTTTTTCTCTTCAGCAATTCTTCTTCTTGCCTCTTTTGCGATGCTCGCTCTTTTTCTAACCTGGCCTTTTCTCTCTCCTTTGCCTGCAGTGCTAAGAATCGCGCTTTTTCTTCTGTTTGCCTGGCAAGAATTTTCTCTTTTTCTTTTCTCTTTGAATGAAGTTCAGCAAGCTTTCGTTGCTTCTCTTTTTCTCGTTGCAGTGCCCTTTCCTCTTTCTGTTTCTCACGCTTCCTGGAGAGTTCCATGAATTCCTTTTTTTTCTGCTTCTTTTGTTCAAGCCTCTGTTTTATCAGCTCTTCACGCTTTAGTTCACGCTTTCTTTGCACTTCTTGCTGAGTTGCAAGAATAGACCGGTGTGAGTCTTTTATTTTCCTGAGAACGCGCTCCGTATGGTGTTTCATGTTCACCGAAGGAATATGTTTTTTGATTTTACTGCCGATACTGGCGATTTCGGCAGGCTTTACCTTAGAGACGATTTCTTTCTTTATTGATCTTACTTTCTTAGTGGCCGGCTCTCTTTTCAGACCCTGAGAAGGATGTGGTGTCTTACCAAGCACGCTCTGCTTTGCTTTATCCTTCCTGAGCTGCAGTTCTTTGCGTTTTTGTTCTGCACGCTCTTGTGCCCGCTTCTGTTTTTCACGCTCTTTAAGCTTTCTGTTGAGAATTTCAAGCCTCTGCCTGCGCAATCGTTTTTCTTCCCGTGCAAGCCTCTTTTCGAGCTTGCCTTCTAATTTTTGCTCTATTTTCTCATAGTAGCTGACCTCATCCTCAGTCAATAAGCTTGGAGGTGGTGGAGAAGGAGGCCTTATCTCTACTTCCTTTTTTGCTGCAAGAATAAGAAGAGGCAGTAGCAGCCCTACTAGCAATACAAAACTCACTACAGTTAACCCTATAATTGTAAGCATTCCTCACCCCTTTTTATAGCGAAATTCGCTCTTATTCTTTATAAAAGTTTGGGTCCTTTCCTAGAGAATATGCAGAAGTGTAGTGCTACAACAATTGCTTATGCGATTAAGTCAATTGATTGCCTTGGATGATAGCCTCCCTGATTTCCGTGGCCTTCCCGTCCGCTATCATCCCTTGAGTTAGGAGCAGGTGTTGGCGAATCATACAACAATAAATCAAGTACAAAATTTTTTAGGTAGAAATCATCTTGAATTCGAGAAGTGTGCCTGGTGGGAGATTTAATAACTAATGCAGCAGCAATCGTTCCTGCAACAGAGCTTGAGAGAACTGTATCAATAGCATCTAGATCCGAACTACTTGTCAGATCAACGGCCCCATATACTTGATGATCATGCAGGCCTTGTTGATTATACAATGGGGTATTTGATACAGGTTTTTGATCCCTCTTAAAGGAGATAGACGGCATTGGTTCTAATGCTAGATTTGTAACCATAACACAGAAAAATGCTTCAGAATATATAAAACTAACCACTTAAAAATAATAAATTAATCATAATCACGCCAGGTGTGGCCGCATTTTTGACATTTAAGAAACTTCGTCTCCGGCTCATCTGCTGCACGAGTCTGTACTAACCAAAAATGTGCTCTCTTATGATCACATTCCGGGCAGTCTGCATCCATTACCGGAAGAGTATCAAGCTCACTTTTGTCAATAACTTCAATTTCCTTGGGCTTCTCAAGCTTTTCTTCCCTGATTGTCGCCTGCTTTATATCCTTGCTTTTATAGCCACAGCTGCATGCAAGTATTTTCTTTGACCCTTCCTTTTTTGGCATCATGATTGAGCCGCATTTTGGACAAAACATAAACATATCACCCTGGTATGCAAAAACTGAAATTTTTGAATAAGCAGATAAAATCTACCGCCCATATCTTTATATAGCCGAGATAAGGCACCCGTATAAAAGCTTTTCCTATAATCTGTTCATCCCGAATATCAAGTTCATTGAGGAGGGGATTATTGATAGAATCCGGGTTTGTTCGATAGTTATCCCCTTTTGTCTGGAGGCTATAGCCGTTTTCAATAGTTTTCTTTGCAACTACCCTGTGAATGATAGGGTCTGGTCGAACTGCCTGAAAAACAATAATATCACCAATTTGCGCATCCTCTGCGGAAATTCCGCGCAAAATCATAATGTCTCCTTTGCTAAAGCCATTACGCATGCTAAAGGAGAGAAAATCATCCTTTGTAATTCCATTCTGCTCATACCAGTACCCTGCGTTTGCCCAATATTCATCAAAACCCTGGCCATGATGCATACTCCCGGAAACTACCGCAACAATAGGATGGCTGGTAGCAAAAGCAAAACCCAGGCCGGGATAGACTAAATACTTGATAAGAAAAAATGCAAGGATAATGTTGACGATCCAGCTCTCTACACTATCTTCATGCCAGATGAAGTACCAAATCTTACCCCATCTACCTCTACCCTTATACTTTCCTTTATTGAATCGTTCAAAATAAGCCATCAATTCCCGACCTTGCTAAACCTTTAAAAAGATTCCTATTAACTCCATTTTATGGATAAAAATCCCCAATACTTCCAGGGAGTACTGCAATTAAGAAACCCCACCCAGCAGATCGTAGACTTTGTAGCTGAGCAGATAGAGAAAAAGAATAATGTCTGGATTGCAAAGACAGCAAAGCAAAAGAACGGTGTGGATCTTTATATCTCGTCAAATAGATTTCTCAAGGAAATCGGGAAAAAGCTCAAGCAAAATTTTGTAGGGGAGCTCATAGAGAGCAATTCCTTATTCAGTGTGAACCGGTTAACCAGCAAGGAAGTGTACCGCGGCTGCGTGCTCTTTCGATATTTCAACATAAAAAAAGGCGAGACCATCACTATCAAAGGAGATGAAATTAAAATCATCTCGATAGGAAAGAAAATCCTGGGGAAAAACCTTCAAACGAACAAAAAAGTCCACCTAGATTTCAGTGATCTACCCAGATAATGATCGCTCTTTCTGATAATCCATAACAATTTTCTGCAGTGCATCTCGCCGGCCTATAGATCTATCAACCAAGGTTTTTTTGATAAGAGAGAAGTCTCCCACTTGCATAAGATCACTAGGTTTGGCAAAGACAATCACAAAAGGAAAAGAAGCAATAAGGTCAGATCTGGGCTTTCTGCAAGTAACAATAATAGTGACCTTATCCTCAAGCTCTTCAAGTACCCTCTTACTATAAATTCCCACATCATCTACAAAAAGCATATCGTTTGGAACAATCCCGAGGGCTGATTTTTTCTTTTCATATTCTGAATTGCTCAAATTACGCAATCTTTTCAACAAGTAGCTATTACTTAATTTAATAAGCAATCGCTGGTGCTGCAGTACGCCGTCCTTTAGACCAGACACTTGCTCATGGGTTGCTTTTAGTGATTTACGCAATTCAGTGTAGCGCTTCTCCTTATGACTAAATAAGGTATCGATTCTCTTCGAATCATAGGATTGCTTTTTCGCGTTTTTCTTCTCGAGCTTGGCAATGGTGAGCCGTTGTTTCTCATTTTCTTTTTTCAATTGATGGTTCTGCTTCTTCAAGTGTAATGAAGCTTTTTTGGTTATCTTAAGCTGATTGTACAAATGCAGAAAGTCCTTTTTTGTAAAGCTCCTCTCTTTTATTGCTGATTTGACTATGAGAGTCTCTGTATCTTTTTCTTCCAGCAATTGAGCAGCAATTCGAATAGGAATGTCCTCTTTTATGACAAGCTGTGTTAATAGAAGAAGAATCTCTCGCTTATGCTGGCTAACCGCAAAGCGTGTTATCCGGGAAAGCACTGATGAGTATGACCGATAGGCCTCTAGAGCTCCTGCCAGGGCATCGCGCTCGTGATCATTTTGAAAGGCATACGAAGAAGTAATATCCCGCTTGAAGTCGACTTTCATATCTTTCGAAGGAGAGCATATCTTGCTTCCTGTTTTCCTAGAAAATTGGCTCAGGAACTCAGGAATTTTGTGCTTATCTGTTCCTGCTATTATCGGAACCCCTAAAGAAGAAATTTTCCTAACCAAATCATTAAGTCCAAACTCTTTGAATGAGTTAAGCTCAAGGGGATTTCCGGAAACATCAAGTACTGCATATCCCGTTGTAGTTCCCGGATCTATCCCCACGATAACCGGAATTCGAGGCATAGTAATAAGCACGGTACAGGATATATAAATGTTTAGAGATAAAAGCTACTCATTTTTGGTAAGCAAAAGATTTTTAAGTAAATTCGGCTTACTCCCGTTATGCCAGACAATAACACCCTTCTCCTCTATCTTGCAAAGAAAGGAATTATCTCTAAACAGCTCGAGCTCTCAACCACTAAAATAGCCCAGGATATACAAAGTACGCAGCAAACGATCAGCAGAAAATTGGTTGAACTCGAAGAGCAGGGGTTTGTGGAGCGGGTTGCCAGTACAAGAGGTATCAAGCTTACGATAACGCAGAAGGGAATGGAGTACCTCAAAGAATGGTACGCTCAATTAAAGTCGGTATTTAATGAGAAAAAAGACTCGCTAACAGGAACTATTGAGTCAGGACTAGGGGAGGGGGCATACTACATCTCTCTCAAAGAATATCAGGACCAGTTCAAAAAAAAGGTCGGCATCGAACCCTATCCGGGAACACTAAACCTAAGGGTAGACTACACGGAGTTTTTGCAGTTTGTTTCTGCAAAAGAAAAAATAGCAATAGAGGGATTCACCCTAAAGAACAGAACCTTCGGCGGGCTTGCAGCTTACAAAGTAAAAATAAATCAGGTTAATGCTGCAATTATATTGCCGGAGAGAACCTCTCATACAAAGGATACTATTGAAATAATTGCTCATGAGTTTTTGCGCGAGCAATTCAGGCTCAAAGACGGAGATGAGCTGGAAATTCATTCAGAACATGGGACATAAAATTGGAGTAGCAGATACCACGTTTGCACGGGTAGACATGGCTCAGGTTGTAAAAAAAGCAATTGATGATAGCTTGGAGCTCGTTGAAGTAGAGCGATATGCAGTACCTGGAATCAAGGACCTTCCGGTTGCTGCAAAAAAATTACTTCAGGAGTATCAATGCGATATCGTCCTTGCGCTCGGCATGCCTGGCGATAAGCCCATCGATAAAACCTGCGCACATGAGGCATCACAAGGACTGATTCAGGCACAGCTCATGACCAATAAGCACATCATTGAAGTATTCATCTATCTTGATGAGGCACGAACGGATTCAGAATTGAAAGAAATCGTTCAAAATCGCGTCTATTATCATACCACGAATGCGCTTGCTCTGTTAAAAGGAAAAGAAGAGTTGTCTGACAGGGTAGGGAAAGGAATTAGGCAGGGGAAAGGAGATGTCGGAGGTGTTGAATAATGCCAAGAAACTATCTTGGGTCAATGCAGCCAGAAGTCTATTCTACTGAAAGAGTAAATGAACTATCTCAAAGAGGATTCACAGAGCTAGTGCAATTGGACTTAGACAGAAGAACAAAAATGAGTGTTGAAAGCTACCTCTTAGTATCAGGAAACATCGGTCCTTTCAATAAAGAAGGTGAGAAAGTTGCTGGCCAGTGGTTGCAGGATAACTGGAGCAATCTTGCAAAAGAAAACGTACAGCTTGAAGTGCTAGTAGAAGTAGGAGTGAGTGAGATCATAGATAGGTATCATATTTTTGCACATAGTGGAGGAAATAAATAAAATGACAAACGAAAACTTAGGAATTGTAGTTTCAGAATTTAATGCAGAGATCACCTCAGTGATGCAGCAGGTTGCAAAAGAGCATGCAAAGTTTCTTGGTGCGCAAGTGGTAAAGACAATAACAGTGCCCGGATCATTTGATGTTGCGCTTGGCGTAAAGAAACTAATAGAAAGCAAAGAAATCAATGCAGTGGTTACGCTCGGCGCCATCATTGAAGGTGATACTGACCATGACAGCGTTGTTGCGCAGCATGCCGCAAGAAAGATCATGGACTTGTCAATAGAGCATAACAAGCCAGTGTCACTGGGCATCATGGGTCCAAAGATTTCCCGGGCAGAGGCACTCAAAAGAATTGAAGCCTATTCCAAGCGTGCAGTGGAGACTGCCGTGAAAATGAAACGGGCTATTGCATAATTTTTCCAAATATTTTTATATTCTTTTCTTCAAGTAAACTCTATGAGTACCACCAAGACCCAAAATTTCATTCTCTACAGCCTGGGTAAATGGTTTGAAGAAGCAAACAAGAAAATTAAAGGGAAGCCATTAGAAGTATCCATATCGAAAGTGGTGTTCATTGAATTGGTTCAAAAGTCCGGAATTGCGCAAAAGCAAAAAAGGGCATTGTACAAAAATCTGGAAACACTCGAAAAAAAGAAACTGGTTTCTTACCAGTACAAAGAACTTGCGCTCACCAAGAAAGGAAAAGCACTGTATCAAAAAATCAACAAAGAAATAGAGCCGTTCATCAATGTGAATAAACAATTAGCAGGAAAGAAAACAACGACCTACACGAAAAAAGTACAGACCATATTCAAATAACAAAAATTTGCTCAATATTTTCTAGGCAAGCACTATAGATGAGCATATTTTTGGAATTGAAAGTTTCGCAATGAAGTATGGGGCATTAAGCCCACTAAAATCTCTAGCGAGATTTTCAATAGAAATCATTTCAAAATAATAATATTGCCGCGCCCTTTCTTAATCTTCTGAAGCTTGCCCTTCGCTTCCAGCTCCGAAATCATGAGGCTTATTTTTGCCTCGGAGAGAGGAATTTTCTTTCGAATATCCTTCTGGGTTGTTCTCCCTCCTTCCTCTTTAATGGCTGAGAGTACTCCTTCCAGATCTCCGGAATAGTCATCCGTCACAGGGTCTGGTTTCTTCTCTTCAGGAGCCTTCTGCGCCTCTTCCTCTGTCTTACTCACCACAACCTCAGTGCTCTCAGGCATAGCCAAAGAAAAAGATTGGCCTGAGGAAGATTTCTTTCGTTTCTTTCTTAGGAAGCGATAGCCAAAATAAGAAAGAATGCCCAGCACAACAATAGATCCGATAATAAACGCAGGAATATATCTCCCGTAACGCGCGAAAAACAAGGTTGGAAGTGAAGGTCCCAGGTCTTCATCATCATCCGGGATAGTTGTGTTCGACACTCTATCCAGTACAATATCAATATTGAATTCACCATCGCTGGTTATTTCAACGATCTCAAGGGAAGAGTAGATGAGTTCTTTCTGAAAGTATTTCTCTGCTATAATTTCATAGGTTCCTGGAGGAACAAAAAAGAAATACAGGCCATTTCGTGATACATGGCTCTGCTTAGGAGTTGTGTTAATTTCAAACTGAACATTAGTAATTGTCTGAAAGGAAGAATCATATGCTGAACCATGAATGGTTGCACCTTCTACAAAAGAAGCGAAAAGTAACGAAAAGAGCAGAACATAGAATAATCTCCTATACATGTTCCTCTTAAACCGATCATAGTTTAAAAATCTTTCCCTAAAAAGAAGGCGTTATAAAGCTTTATAAAGTTTTAAAGGCACTATAATTCATTAAATAGGTTTTTTTCAAAACAAAGAAAAAGAATGTTTATAAACCAAAGACTGATCCACAAGAGTTGGGTTAATCAAACTGGTTAGCTCTAAGATTGGCTATCTTATAAAGTATTTTTTTATTTTTTTTATTTCTAGTTCTTGGCTTTACCAAAATATAAAAAGGGATCGCTATTTGAAAGAGTAATGATAGAAATAGATGGGTCAAAGTATGAAGGCGGGGGGCAGATTATCAGGACTGCACTTGCACTTTCCACAGTTACAGGGAAAGCCTTCAGGGCAATGCACATCAGAAAAGGGAGAACAAAACCTGGATTGAAAGCCCAGCATTTGCATGGGATCAAAGCCTTAGAGTCATTGTTCAATTCCAAATCTGAATATGCAAGGCTAGGTTCTGAAGAATTAGTGTTTTACCCAGGTGTTCAGCATCAAAAATCAGTAGAAATAGATATTGGAACTGCAGGGTCCATATCACTGATACTCCAATCCTTGGTTATCCCTTGCCTCTTTCAGAAAAATCAAACAAAGTTGGCCATTAAAGGCGGGACAGATGTGCAATGGTCGCCCCAAATGGACTATTGTAAATCAGTATTTCTTCCGCATCTGAATAAATATACAGAAAAGCTAGAGCTGACCATAAAAAAGAGGGGGTATTATCCTAAAGGAAATGGCGAAGTAGAGTTGCTCATAAAGCCAAAGGGTACCTTTGAAGAGCGGCAGCAAGCAAATAAAATACAGCTCATCAATCAGGGGTCTCTAATGCAGATCAGGGGAGTCTCACACGCATCAGAAGATCTAAGCAGGGCTCAGGTAGCAGAGCGGCAAGCTGATGCTGCAAAACACGCACTCAATCCACTGCATTGCCCGGTTTCCATTCAGACAAGCTATCAAAACACTGACTCGACAGGATCAGGAATTGCGCTTTGGGCAGTATTTTCGAAAGATGGTACACAGACGGATGAACAGGATCCCATTATCATTGGGAATGACATTCTAGGGAAAAAAGGAAAAAGTGCCCTCGATGTAGGCAAAGAAGCTGCAGTCGGGCTAAAAGAAGGAATCGAGAGCAAAAAACCAGCAGACCCTATGCTTGCAGATCAGCTCATTCCTTTTATTGCACTGTTTGGAGGAGAAATTCACACTTCGTCAATAACCGATCATTGCAGAGCAAATGCCTATGTCTGCAAAAAATTCCTAGGGAATGTGATTGAGATTGATGAAGAAAAAGCAGTAATTCGATCGATACTTTAGATAGCAAATACTAATACTCATATTTCCCGCTAAAATTGCAACAATAGCGCAAATCGCAAAGTGATAGAAAACAAGGTTTTCTAGCATGCTCAGAAAGCAAACCAAATTAATCTGTTGCTTTCTGACATATCTTTGCGAAGGTTTCTGAGCAGGCGAAGAAACCGTTTTGCCTGCTCTTGTTGTTGCTATTTTCATATATTCAACGAAGGGGGATCAAACGATAGGTTTTTAAATGCCCTTCAAATTCTAACTAGAAAATGTCAGAAGAAAAACCAGTATGTATATCCTGCAAAAAAAGGATAACCAACGATCCGGGAAGATCATCATTTGCTTGCCCAAAATGCAGCACAGAGACTATCATTAGATGTTCTGCCTGCAGAAAACTCGCAGTAAAATATACCTGCAAGAAGTGCGGGTTCACAGGTCCTAATTAAAATGGCATCCGTAATAGCAACCGTTAAGATCATGCCTACGTCACCTGATGTAGACATTGAAGCACTAGAAAAAAAAGCAGTAAGTGAAATCACCACTTTTTCAGGAAGTGATGAGACAAAAACGGCAATTGAGCCTATTGCATTCGGTCTCAAAGCACTAAACATTACCTTTGTAGTGGATGAGGCAAAAGGATCACCTGATCCCGTTGCAGAAACTATTGCAAAGTATGAAGAAGTAAATTCTGCCGAAATTGTTGATGTGCGAAGAGCGCTTGGATAAAAGTATATTTTTTTAATCTATTTCTTTATGTTTTAGAATTGTTAGAAAAAAGAAGGAATAAAAAAGAAAAAACAGTTTAAGAAGTCAGCCTCTTTACAAAGCTAGACGAATCTGCTGAAAGACCTGTCGATCCTTCTGCTGCAACAGTGGTTCCTGAATAACCGCTTCCTCCTCCACTTGATGAAGATGAGCTGCTACTTGAGCTTATTCCGTGCTTCTCCCTGTAGGCATCGTAGAGGTCTGATGGGGAACCAGAGGGATAGTAGGTAAAGACGAAGAGATTATTACTAATCCACATATCCAAGTCATATTGCCCATCGTTAATATCACAGGAGGTATAGTGTCTTAGCTGGTTGCTAGTCTCTTCTTCGGAGTCAGGATCAATTTGTTCACAACCTACTCCTTCTGCTTCTTCAGTTAAGTCAGAGAGAAATTCAGTGGCCTTATCAGAATTTGAAAAGGAGAACACTACACCGAAAGCCTCAGAACCATTATAGAGGTACTCAGCTTGGAAAGCTACATCGTCGTCTCCTTCATCCACATCATATTCCTCATACTTGAAGTCTCCAATATCTTCTCTGATAATGTAGTCATCAACATCACCTTCATATTCAGGCTCATCTGAGCTTCCGGGACCACCATTAGAGATGATGGAAACCTTGAATGCAAGCTCATGTGGATGTGTAAAAATAGTCCAGACATCCTGATCAGCACTGGTATCTCTGCGCAGGAGGTTCCCAAACTTAGTGTATCCTCTTGAGATAGCAGGGTTGCTATCAAAAGTAAGCATTGACAACTCAAAGTCAGGTAGTTCTTTAACGGATCCATCAAAGTCAATATTCTGATTTGATTCTTCAAGAGTGAAAGCAAAACAGAATGTGTCTTGACTTCCATCGTCCTCTTGCTCAGGCTCAGTAAAGAAAATACTACATTGGTCAGGACTTTCCGTCGAATTTGTCAACTCTATTTCTATGCCGGTCACTGTCCAGAGTCGTGCAATTCCATCTCCATCATCAGTTAGCTCAGTGCCTGTGACACACCTTGGCTCAGAAAGATTCTCAACTCTTACTTTGTAGGTGTAGCCATCGATATTCATATCAGCAACTCGTGTGCTCGGGTCAAAATCGAACTCCATAACATCACCGCTCCCAATATCCTTTATCTTAACGTGCTTGCTATCATCGGCGTTTTTGATATTAGTCAGTTGAAGCACTCTGGAGTTCTCATTACTTTCCACAACAAAGTAGTTCTCATCACAAATATAAGACCCTTCTTTCACATGAAGCTCCTTTCCGCTCTTCTCTCCAAGATGAATAAACGAAGTAGATGGGGGGTAGGCGAATACGAGTGGAGCGTTATAATCTATTCCGTTTTTGCTAGTGAAGGAAAGCCTCATATTTTCGTCAGAAAGACGATCTATTTTGATTTCACCTGGGTATTTATAAATTGGAAATCCTCTGTAGTGATAGTCTAGCCCAAAAGTCTCCAGGAATAGAACATAATCAGACTCCCCTTTATTCTTCGCGCTCTCTATTAGTGAATCTCCAAGATTTAGATCGGAGGTAGGAATAAGGGCAACAACGATTTCTTTTAGGTGGACATCCCCGCTATTAAGCTCATGCTCTACTTGGACATAAATATCATCCAATCCGATCCTGTCATATATATCAAGCTCATTATTTACGCCATCAAAAACGATTTTCTCAGCTCCGAGATAGAACTCGACAATATTCTGTACGACATCTCCGTTCTTTACAGGAACTACCTCTTTAATTCCTAGTACTGTACCATCCTTCAGAGTGAACATTTCATCAGCAGACAAAGAGGGAGTTACCTCATCATTAATGACAAACTTTGTTGTAGCAGTCTTTGAGGAATTTCCAGAAACAATCATTACAATAGTATCGTACTCCTTCCCTTCAATAGTATAAGTCTTATTTTGCCCTACTTCAACTGTATCCTGTACATCTCCTCTCATAAGGATAAGCTCTACACCGCCGGTTTTTAGTTCAGCATTAGTAACTGCATACTCCTTTCCAAGCATACTAATCGTACTACTCTCAAAATCCTCAAGATGGCTATCGCTGTCTACATCTGAGACGGCATCTTCGACAAAGCGAAGCTCATAGCTTATCAAATTCTTATTACTGGGAAAGTTCAGCATCAATACTGGATCATCGCTGACTTCATCATCTTGATCCCAGATAACTCGAGCACCATCTGGTGCGCTGATTCTTTGGGTGTAAGAGACGGTTTCCTTTCCACGGAATGTTCCGTCACCGAGGGTACTTAGCTCCTCAGAAGTGAGGATAGCCTTAATAGTTCTCAACTCCTGGTACAGGTTCAGCTTATCAGTTGTCGAAGCAAAACCATACTCATCGCCTTCTGGACCACCAGCCTCGCACTTCCCATTGCTGCAGCCATGCTCACAAATTTGACAGCTTCCGCCGCCACCATAAGAGACACATTGGTTGTTCTCACACTGATAGTGAGTGTATGAAGTACATGCACTGGAGCCGTTACAATAGTTTGAACCTTCGCTTGGGCAATCTTCATTGCTATTACATTGGATTGGTTCATCAGCAGGGTATCTTTGCAGGTATGCCCTGACAATCGGTTCAAGATCAGGCAGGCTTCCATCGCTACTCACACTAATTGAAACTACCCGATCATTACTTGGCCACCTTACTTCGTTACTATAGGTTGAATAAACCTTGCCATCTCCATCACTATATTGATATACAGTCTCTAACCAATACACGGTATGGCTAATACCATCAACAATAATAGTCCTTTGCTCAATATCTTCACCATAACGAAGCCAAGAATCAAAGTGCTGGGATACTGCTGAGTCTCCTCTCGATACCCGAACAGAAACCCAATCGTATTCCTCAGGGTCCTGATAGTATCTAGCATAGAATGATTCGACCGAGTCTGAGTACCATCCATAAGTTCCCACTTTTACCTTATAATTTTCAATATTTTCTCTAATCAAAATCTCATCAAGCTGTTCGGAGCTATACACTCTAAGGCTTCCCTCATTGATCCGAATATACTCTGGAAGGTTCTCTGTGTTTCCGGTTATACTTAATGTATAATCACCTATTTGCGTAGGGGTATATGAAGTCGAAAAAACAATGCCACAACTAAATCTTACATCTTCAACGTCAGTATCGCAGTGTACTTCTCCAAATCTTTCCAACTGTAGTACTTCAGTACTCTGATCTGGTTTAGTCAAAGCAAGCGGAAACGTATCGAAGTTAAGAGTTTGAGAAATATCCCAAGAGGTAGAAAAATAGAGAAAGAAAGGTGTCTCCTTATTTTGCTCCTCAATTTCCTGACTAGGAATTATATCTATATGCATCGTTGTAGGGCTTCCTGGCTCTTCTGGCTCAGGAGGAAGCGTCGAAGGAGTATATAAGAAGGTATGAAGCATCCAGTAACCGCAGTCATGCTGGTTTCGGCAACCGCACTTCCACTGTCCGTCATGCTGTTTACAGGAATAAGATACAATGTAGTTCTCACCAGGAATTATTTCATTGCCGGAAAGCTCTAGATTAGCTTTCGCATCATCACGAATCCAGTTGCTGTCTCCAACAGTTTCCTGCGGGAACTCATACTTATGCCACTGGTTGTATCGCCAGATATAGCCATACTTATACACATAAGCATTATCATGAGAAACCTTAGAGACAAGCTCAATACCTTCCTGCTCTGGATTGATACTAAAAAAGTAGTCATTCAAAAAGAAGATCTGTTTGTCATCGTCAAACACATCTTCGGGGGGTGCATATCCTTGCGGAACATAGCGCGCAGCTCCGGTTTTCAAATCAGAAACAATATTGCCCTCACCTGGCGAGCCAGGTTCTGGCGGCAAATCAGATTGCTCGCAGGCAGCGAGCATTAGTGCTAGCGTCAATAGTAAAACAGAAATCAGTTTTTTCATTATCTCACCTTTTAGTTTTTTGTTGGAAATTTGAATATTTAAAGTATACTTTTAACCATACTAGTATATAAATATTTCCCTACTCTGAAATTAAGAATTACCAATAACGGCATCTATCTCCTTAGGATCATGTCCATTCTTGAGAAGCTCCTGCTTAATTTGAGCTGGATGCACTCCTCCCTGCCGGTGATAAGAAACATATTGTTTGAGGCCTTGCATTCTTTGTGCAGTTGCAGAATCCATTTTAGTAGAAGGGTGTGGGTGAGAGGAAGTTCCGAAGAGGTGTTGCCTCATATAATAAAACAGCGAAAAAATTGCTGTAAGCAGAACAACACCTAAGGCAATGACACTATAGAGAATAATATGATTATCTGAAGGCTCACTCAAGCTCGTCTCAAGAGTATTAATCTCTGCCTTCAGGCTATCAACACTCTCAGATACGGTTTGAACACTTGACTCCAGCCGGGCAATATCTTCTTTAATTTCTTTTACTGCAAGAGAAGAGGAATTATCATTGCTATCACTCTGAGAAGAAGAGGATCGGGAAGATGAACCATAGCTCAGGTCTATGATAGGAATACTATCGCTCTCATTGGTCGGTTCATTATCATCTGAATCGCCTGAAGAGGTGCCGCTGGGAGCGTCGCTTGAGCCAATGGTTGGCGGAGCAGAAGGGGGTGGAGGAAACGCACCAAAAACAGACATACTAAAACATAATAATACGATAACCACAAGAAACCCTCTTTTTCGCATAAGAGTCCTTACAAGAGTGGATATTTAAAATTTCCTATCTTAAATCACTAGCAGTAAGAGAACATAACAAACAACAACAATAAATCTAAGAAAGTGTTACCTATTTTTTCATCAAAGAAACCAATTCTCTCTCAGAAATATCACTACGCAAACTATTAAGCACAAAATGCGTCTCGCTTACCTTATAGCCTCTCTTCATAATCTCAGAGGTGAGGTATTCTTGTTTAGGAATGCTCTTAAGATTATATTTTTTTGCAAGAGCAGGAATTTCGTAAAAACCAAAAGAGTCAATGAGGGATTCCTTCTTAATCGATTCTAAAAAACGATAGAGCTCCTTCTCCATTCCTTCTAATCCTTTTCCTTTAGATTTCTTCAGAAAACAATCAGCCATATCTGAAGCAAGAGAAGAGTCCCATAATGCTCCAAGCCAGAGGGGGCCGGCATCCCCATAGGTTCCATGCTGTTTCAGAACCGCATCAACTTTTGACTTTCCTTTATGGCAGGAAAAAAACACCCGCATATAGTGGTCTTTCGAATATGAGTAGAGAGGTATCAACGCTTTATCAAATTGAGATCCAATCAGTTGGCATTTTCGAATAAGGATACGAAGACCAATCTCATGCATGATCTCATTACGCAGAGGAGTTGCCCAGTACTTTCGCTTGCAAGCCTTCGCATAGGTTCCGCAGAGTGCAGAAGTGTCTGTTGCCGTAATAGCGAGAATTCCGTCCCGGGATATTCTCTTAATAGAGGAGTCCAAAAAAGCATTCGGGCTTCCAAACGGGTCAATATCGATATAATCAAACCCGGAAGAATTCAGTAGGAATAAGTTTGCATCATCATTGCGTAAAAGTACTTTTTTACTTTTAATCTCATTCAACGCAAGGTTTTTCTTAATAGAGTTAAGAGCAGCTTTATCATAATCATTAAAAGAGACATTCTTAATCATGCTTTTTTTCAGTTCTAGCAGAAATCGAATGCCCCGAACACCAGACCCCGCCAGCGGTAAGCCAAACTGCATATTTTTCCTTCCGAGGCAGGATAGCAAAAGAACAGAAACGGACCGGTTTAATTCCATCACCGGATTATAAAACACCTCCATGTCCTTAGAAACAATTTTCTGTGGGGTAACCTGTATCTTTGCTTTTCCTTCTATAATGGTTTGGGACATGAGAAAGCGAAAAGAAAAAAGGAATTAAAAAGGTTTGTAAATTTCTGTAAGTCGGCCAAGCCTTACCTTACCGTAAAATACACATGCTTGCTATCATATATATCTTCGCTGCTGGCAATAATTTTTACCGTATAATCGCCTTTAGGCGTACTTGCAGGGATTGGCATGTGCATGAGAAAACCATTGTTCTCAAAATTATCCAGGGTAAAAGGCCTGGAAATCATGATATCTCCCATATCCAGAAAGTATGCCTGCACAGTAACTCCCTCAAATTTCTTATCAAGACCATTATTTACGTTAACATGCATTTCCAGCTCTTCGCCTGCATTCACCGGCTCAAGCAAGTGAATGCTTCCTAGAAAATCAAGCCCAAAAAAGCTTAGCACTAGAAAAGCAGTTAGGATAACAGATAGATTTTTCTTCATGATGGAACACCCCTCGATCATTAGTTACTATTCAATAATGCTAACTGATATATAAAGATTATGGTAGAGAAAAGATAGGAAAAGGCAAAAAATAACAAGGATGAAAAGTGACTGGAGAAGAAATTTCCATACAAAGTATGGTAATTTCTTTTCGGAATAGGATTTTCAGAGAGAAAATCCGTGTTTGAGCCCCTTGTTGTTATTTTTTGCATTCTAGTCTATCAAGGATTAGTGAGAGAGTATTTTTTATCAGCAAGCTTTAAAAACCATCATCCAATCTTTATTTTCATGCCATTAAGAAGCCCAATTTGCACGGTAGTTGGCCATGTTGATCATGGAAAGTCATCAGTATTAGACAAAATTAGAGGATCTGCTATCGTAAAAGCCGAGGCAGGCGCAATCACACAAGCAATAGGCGCATCAGTAATCCCTTTAGACACCATCAAAAAAATCTGCGGCGATCTACTCGAGCAAACAAAACTCGACCTTACCGTACCCGGGCTTTTGTTCATCGACACTCCGGGCCACGCTGCGTTCACCAACCTCAGGAAAAGAGGAGGGAATCTTGCAGACATCGCAATTCTCGTCATTAACATAAAAGAGGGCATCATGCCGCAGACCATCGAGTCCATTGAAATTCTCAAGCAGTACAAGACACCCTTCATTGTTGTCGCAAACAAGTTAGACCTGATAGGTGGCTGGAAACAAAATCAGGAATCACTATTAGCGAATATCAATAATCAAAATCCACAGGCAACACAAGAATTTGAAACAAAGCTCTACGAAATCGTGGGGAAACTCGCAGAATACGGGCTTAATGCGGATCGCTTCGACAGGGTCTCAGACTATACGCAGCAAATTGCTATTGTACCGGCATCTGCGCATACAGGGGAAGGCATTCCGGAGCTCTTAATGGTATTAATAGGCCTTGCGCAGAAATACCTGGAAAAATGCCTGAGTTGTGACGTAGAAGGCGATGCCAAAGGAATCATTCTTGAGGTCAAAGAAGAAAAAGGTATTGGCAAGACAATGGACACTATTCTGCATGATGGGACACTAAATGTCAACGATACTATAGTTATAGGAGGATTACATGAGCCAATCGTCACCAAGGTCAAAGCACTGTTAGAGCCCGCACCACTCTCTGAAATCAGAGATAAAAAATCGAACTTCACTTCAGTAAAACGGGTAACCGCCGCAATCGGGGTAAAAATTTCAGCACCTAATATTGATGAAGTAGTCGCAGGAATGCCGCTTATTCAGACAGAAAACGTAGAAGAAGCAAAAGAAGAAGTGCAAAGCCAGGTTGAAGAAGTGATTATTGAGACCGACAAGTTAGGCATTATCATCAAAGCAGACTCTCTGGGCTCTCTTGAAGCATTGATCAAGCTGCTCAGAGAAGAAGACATTCCTATCAAAAAAGCGTCTATCGGTGACATCTCAAAAAAAGATATTGCAGATGCGGGTGCAAACTTTGAGACCGACCCATTCCACTGTGCTATCCTGGGGTTCAATGTCAAGGACACCTCAGCTATCGATGACAAAAAAGTAAAAATCATCACATCAGAAGTCATTTACGAAATTATTGATCTTTATAAGAAATGGGCTGAAGAAGAGCGCAAGAAAAAAGAAGCAGAGCATATTGATGATCTCACCTCACCCTGCAAGATTGAAATACTCAAGGGTTATATCTTTAGGCAAAGCAACCCTGCGGTAGTAGGTGTAGAAGTTCTTAATGGCACTCTAAAAGCAAACAGCCCTATGATGAACAAAAAAGGCCAGCAAGTCTCCAGCGTCAAAAACATACAGGAAAATAAGGAAAGTGTTGACAAAGCAGAAAAAGGAAAGCAAGTTGCAATATCCCTTCCGAATATAACCGTCGGAAGGCAGATTAACGAGTCCGATACACTCTACTCTGATATTCCGGAAGAGGAGTTCAAGAAATTCAAAGAACTCAAGGAGCATCTCAAAGAAGAGCAGAAGATGGTGCTCAAAGAGGTCGCTGAAATCAAAAGGCAGGAAAATCCTGTCTGGGGAATCTAGGGATGCAAAACCTAAAAATTCTCAATTCAAAAGAGGTTAAAAGGATATTGGGCTTTCTCGAAAAGCAGTTTGGGTATACCAAAAAGCTTGATTATGCGTTTTTGATAAATAACAAAAACAAAATTTATCTTATCAATAAAGGAATTGCAGACATCTCCTTAGAAAACTTGAGAATAAACTCACTAGGCCTCTACTTTGGCGAAATGAATGATTCAGAAATACGGCTAAGCATTGAGGGATCCCAGCTAATAGGCAATCAGTGCACAAAAAACATTTTGGAATTAAATGAAGCAGAAGCAAAAGACTGGCTGAAGGGAATAGATTTAGAAAAGGAAAGTGATAATAGAGCATACCTTCTTCTCAAATATAATAATGATTTTCTTGGTTGCGGTAAAAGCATCAATAACAGACTATTAAATTTTGTTCCAAAGAACCGAAGGTTAAAGGTCTCTAGCTAAATTCCAGATCTCATCTCCAACAAAATGAATATTTCTCACTACTTTTCCAGAACTTTGGGACTCTATTTCTTCTGATGAAAACAAAGCAACGCCCACCGCAAGCGGCTTTTTATTCACCGCATCAACAATAACAACAAACTCATCCTGAGCAATTCCGGAATCTATAGCTACAATTCCCGGCCTCATAATATCTGCGCCATTTACCACAAACTTAACTGCACCCATATCCACAGTAATCGCCTTCAGTGTTGCTTTTTCCTTCAGCAAAAGACGAAGAGAAGGGCTAACTCTATCTTCAAGATAGAAAAATACCGCCTCTCCATCTTGTTCAATAACACAGTATTTCTCATCCTCAAGTTTTTCAACAACATCCTTTTTATCAAATGAAAAACCAAAAGGGCTAATATCATCATTGAGATGTCTCTTCTCTTTGTTGCTGAGTGTTTTTTTCTTCATTGCAACCAGTCAATCAGAACCAATAGTAAATAAGATTTCCGCTTTAGCAGTACTCTTCTGCAACTTTTGCACAAGAACGCGATCAAAGTCCTTAGATGCTTTGCTTGCAAGTATTCCCAGTGTGCGCGAATCAAGAAAACCAGTCTTTCGAATGACCATTTCATGCTCATCAGAAAAAGAAGCGTTCAGAAAGAAGGAAAATTGTTCAGTGACACCATCTACTTGCACCTGAGCATAAGTTTTCTTCTCCCCTACTATCTGTATAAATTGCTTCAATTTTTCAAAATCATAATCAGCGCGAACACCTACAATGCAGTCTCCTCTCAGGGTAAGTTGAGCATCCTTCGTAAACTCCAAAGTGTTTCGGTGCTGGCAAAGAACATTGCGGTGTCCAAAGCAGGTAAAAGAATACTGCATATACTATTAGCGAAGCAGGTCCTCAATAGGCTTTGCTTTTTTCTTTTTCTTTGCTCCTTTGGAGGCTGCAGGGCTATCCTGAGTTGCTGCTTCTAGATCGACACCAAGATCCTTAAGAGAATTAACATGAAGCTTCATGAGTTGTTCAACGACATTGAGAATCTTCAGCATTTCTTCGCGCTCTTTTGCAAGCGTGCTTAATGCCCCTTTATGAAAGCCAATTTGTTCGTCCTTGTTTGCTGCTTGTTTTTTTGCCATGGTTTATCACCCTCTTTCTAGGAAAAACATTTCATATAAAAAATTATGGTACGCTCCTAAACTTCGTGTTCACGATGACCCACTCAACAGAGAGTGTGATAAAGGTAAGAATGATCAGCCAAAGAGTCAGTTTAACGGGCAGTTTTTTTGTTGAAGTGCGTGCAATTTCAGCATATGCAGATTGCAGCTGATCATTATTTTCCGCTTTGTAGAAGCTCCCTCCGGTATTCCTTGCAATACTAACCAAAGAATCCTCATCAAGAGTAGAAACTGCTTCAATATCCGGTAGTTGACCTCCCTCGGAAGTTGCCATTCCGATGGTATTAACAGTGACAAATTTTTCGTTTGCATAGTTAATAGCTTTCTCAACATACGTTCCCACGTTGCTCTGCCCGTCAGTGAGCAGGATTACTGACCTTCCTTCTTCCTCTGATATCAAAAGATTAACTGCGCTGATGATAGCATCGCCAACAGCAGTTCCTGATGCAAATTCAATCTCTACGCTGTTCATTGATTCCCTGACAGCATCCGTATCATCGCTAAGCTCATGCTTAACAAATGTAGTGCCTGAGAAGCTCATCAGGCCCACCTTTGAATCAGCAGGAACCCTGTCAATAAAAGCAAGTGCAGCATTTTTTGCCGCCTCTAACCGGTTAGGGTCAAAATCATTTGCAAGCATGCTTCCGGATGCATCAAGAGCGATCACATAATTAAATGTTCCTCCCTCACCATCATACCAAAAAATAGGTCCGGAGAGAGCAAAAATAAGAAACAGCAGCGTAAAAAAACGAAGAAAAAGCAGTGGCAGGTTCATCGAAAGCTTGTTTGCCCCGCTTACCCGTGCCAGGGCCTCAAAGTTAGCGAATCGCATAGCTTTCCTTCTGCTGAATTTTAAGCCATAGAAATGAGTGAGAATCAAGAATGGAATAATGAACAATATCCAAAGATATCCTGGATTGATGAAGGTAAGCTCGACCATGGTGTATACTTCTCAACTCTTATATTTTTGCCTTCTTCTAAAAAATTCGAAAACGGCGCCGGTGAAATCCTTATCGGTCTCAAAAGTAAGCAGGCTTGAGTTTGTTTTCTTTAGTTCTGTCTGCAGCCTTGAGATCTGGCTCTTAGAGGCCTGCTCATAATCCTGGCGTGCCTGAGCGGGGTCTATTAGTACGTTCTGTGGTGAAAAAGGATCCTTGAGGTACACCTCGCCCCCCATATCCGGAAGTCTCATGTCGACCGGATCCCTTATGACAAACAAAGAAAGGTCATACTTCAATCCTGCAACTTTCAGCAGGTTTTCCCATCCTGGCTTGAGGCCAATAAAATCCGAGATAATGAATACAATTGCCTCCTTGGGGACAAAACCCAGATTCAGAATATAATTGAGAGAGTAATTCAGGTCAAAGCTTCCTCCATAGTAAGAAGGGTCCTTTAGTGTCCTGATAATACGATAGAATTGATTTCTTCCGATAGCCGGAGGGATAACAGGATTTATGCGATCGCTAAACATTGCCATTCCTACATTGTCGCCTACCTGATGCATCGCATAGCTTAATGTTCCTATAAGCTCTGCAGCAAATTCACACTTCAGTTTATTATGAGAAGAAAAAAGCATACTGTCTGAAACATCAAACAAAAAAAACACCGTAAGGTCCCGCTCTTCTTCCATTACTTTGACCATCGAGCGATGTGCACGAAGGGTCGCTCTCCAGTCGATAAGCAGTGCATCATCTTCGGATGAATATTCTCTAAAACCGACAAATTCAAGTCCTTTACCCTTGAAAACCGATTGATAGGTTCCTGCCAGCAACTCCCTGGAGAATCCTTTCTTAAGAACAGCTTCAAGCTTGTTAATCAGTGGAAGAATATCAACTTTTATTTCTTTCATGTTTCATCCTGCTCTTTGCAAGAGACCTATATACATAGCTAAGGAACAGGAACCTTTCGCAAAATTTCTTCGATAACGCGCTCTGCTTTAATTCCTTCTGCCTGTCCTTCATAGCTAAGTATTAATCGATGGCGCAGCACATCATAAGCAATGGTTTTGACATGATGCGGAGTAACATAATTTTGGCCGTTGAGTACTGCCTCAGCTCTTGCGGCACTGATTAGCCCTATCGAGCCCCTGGGAGATGCACCAAATTCAACATAGCGGCCAAGCCCCACACCATACTTTTTAGGGAACCGGGTTGCATCAATAAGCTTCACGATATAATGCTCCACTTTTTGGTCGACATACACTTTTTTTACATCATCTTGAATCTTAAGGATTAAGTCAGGGCTAAGAACTGCCTTGACTTTAAAATTTTCAAAGGAATGAGTGGAAATATTTGAACGCAGTATACGCTGTTCCTCATCAATATTCGGGTATCCCATATAAATTTTGAAAAGGAAACGGTCAACCTGAGCTTCAGGCAGGGAATAGGTTCCAACGTTTTCCAATGGGTTTTGGGTTGCCATAGTAAAAAAAGGAAGAGGGATAGGAAACGACTCTTTTGCGATGGTTGCTTGCTTCTCCGCCATAGACTCCAGCAGGGCAGACTGAACCTTAGGCGGAGCCCGGTTGATTTCATCTGCTAGGATGAAATTATTAAAGATAGGGCCTTTCAGGGTATAGAATCCTCTCCCTTCCTGATAAGTACTGATTCCGATAATATCAGTAGGGAGCAAATCAGGAGTAAACTGAATTCTTGCAAATGAACACCCTGTCGTTTGTGCGAGAGTTCGAATAAGGGTAGTTTTTGCAATTCCCGGGACTCCTTCCAGTAAAACATGTCCGTCCGAGATAAGCGCACGGATGAGCCCTGTAATTGCCTCATCCTGGCCCACAAGAATTCTCTGCACTTCTTTTCTTACAGTAAGAAACAACTTTTGATAACTCTGGATTCGTTTTGAGA
Source organism: Candidatus Nanoarchaeia archaeon (assembly GCA_028279765.1). GTDB lineage: Archaea > Nanobdellota > Nanobdellia > Woesearchaeales > WJIZ01 > JANQND01. The sequence goes on from JANQND010000022.1 coordinate 46,310, forward strand.
AGCTTTTATTATCAAGTATTTCTGCATGCTGCTCCTCAACGATGTGCTCCTGCTGTGTATCCTTGATTAAGTCAGCTACTTTGCTAATCTCTTCTTTTTCAAGAGAGGGGTCCGGTTCCTGATGCTCTTCCTGCGGCTGCTCAGGCTGTGCTTCCTGTTCATCAACCTGTTCAATTTGCTCATCAATCTCTTCAATTTTCTCCGAAGATGAGGGATTATCTCCTTTGTTAAGCATATCCTGTTCTAATTCCAGTTTTTTTCGCAGAAGATCAAGCTTAGAAGATGACGAAGCCTTTGAAACCCTCTTTTTTTCACTCTTCACTTTCCCCATAGCACAATATCTGACATTCCCCTATATATATATTTTGTTCTAAAGAAGTGAACTCCCAGTATAGGAGTAATACTGCGAGTCACGCAATAACATTTAAATATCTGCCAGTACTCAAAAAGCTCATGCAGGAAAAAAAAGAGGGCCATACGGTAAATTATACAAAAAAACTTCCCAAAAAACGGTCTATTGAAGAATATGTAAAATTTTTTCGCCGCATTCTAAGTGATGTATTTCTGGTTTCCGGCAGCCACACCTTTCTCGAAGCACAGCAGAGCATCAAAGGAAAAAAAGTCTCTCCGCAAGCAAAGTCCATGGCCATCAAACTATGCGATCAGTTTGAGCAGCTTGAATATCGCAGGGCAAAACCATCAGATAGCGAATTTACTCAGTTAAGAAAGCTGCTCACTGAATTAGCAAAAGAGTTTTCCACTCAGAAAACCAAAGAAGAAGCATCGTTCATGGGCAATATCTTGAAGAATGTCGGGACAGCAAAAAAGAAAAAACGATCGGGCTCCCGAAAAGCCGTATCCACATCCATATCCTTAAAGCCAAAGCAGGCAGGCAGAAAAAAAGAGAAAACAGTAAAAGGAAATCCTGCTAAAATGAGCGATTCAGAGCGCAAAAAAATTATGCGATATGCGAAAACCTCTAAGGAGTTAGGTGTGGCTACCAGAGTGATCAAAAAAGAGCTCCGCGAGATGGGCTTCAACGATAATAATATTGATTTCGTTCTCAAGAATTTATAGGCCCTAGGCATCCAATCCATCAAGAATGCAAAAATACCCCAAGGGCGTGTGCATTACTTCACTATTCCAAGAATCGACTTCTTGTTTGGTATACCGTTTTACCCTTGTGAAATCCTTTATCTGAAACAAATTACCTTTAATTTGTTCAAGAATGAGTCCTATTGACTTGAAATATGTATTAGCATGATGATCATCAAATTTCTCACCGTAAACTGAAAGAATGACTTTCCTTCCCAGCCGTTTCATTTGTTCAAGAGCTTGTTTCTCATTGGAAATATAGCCTAAAGTATTGTTTAAACAAATCACGTAGTCGAACCGCGGTAAATCCGCAGGATTTGAAATATCGCCAAGAATAAAGTCAGCTCGATAGCCTAACTGAGAAGCACTCTTCCTTGCTATTTCAATGAGAGAGGATTCAATTTCGATTCCTGTGAGCACAAGGTCAGGCCTTTTATCAAGAAGAGCAAATATCCTGCTGCCATCCATGCTTCCTACCTGAAGAACTGTAGAGGAGCGGGGAAGCTCTTTGCAGAGCAAATCAATTTCGTAGAGCCAGTTTTCTCTGTTCAGCCTTGGTAGCTTTTCAAGCACATCGCAGTTCACATACACCTCTTTTGCATCAGGCATGTCAAGCGGAAGATTAAGTAATATATAAACTTAGCAGCTATGCCAGTGCATTCATCCCCTTCTTCTCACAATTAATGAGACGATCACCACCAAAGCAATGAACAGGAGCAATAACAGCACACCGCTTACCAGCTTGAACAAGTCCCCTTCTCGCTGTTCAATAGGCACAGGCTGTTCAATCTCTCTGGGGTTGGTAACCAGGTAACGGCAGCCTTCAATAACAAAGTTGATCAGGTTGCGTGACTCTTCAAGGTTACCCTGGTCAAAAGAAGCCTCTGCCTCAGAAAGAAGCTCCGTAAGCTCAAGGCACTCAGGGTTATTATTGAGTAAGTCCCGTACAAATTCTATTTGGTTCTCTTCAATCGAACGATTATTTTCTATCCTGGCGATTCCCGTAACCGAGATTATTGAAGAGTCAGTGTAATCCGGGTCTCGGGAAGTAGCATTCACAATTACATCGAATTCTCCAATGGTCCCCTGCCACTGCATAAAGAGCATAAGCTCTTCAGACTGCCCGGGCCCTAATGATGAAATAGAATTTTCAGAGAACCAGGTTTTGACCTTATCACTATTCGTAGTAGCCTGCAGGTCTATGCCTGTCAAAATGACTTCAGCATTATTCTTCAGCACAATTGGCGCAACTACCGTATCATTATCGAAAGTGGTTAGGTGTGCCGGTGAAATTAATTCAAGGTATCGTGGTTCAGTTACTGTTCTTGTTCGTGTCTTGAATGATGTTTTTGTGGTGGAAACAAAAATGAACTCTACCGAAGAAGTTTGATCAGCCTGTTCAACGGTAACAGACAGGTTATTGCTGGTAGTGGTATCATGCGAATCATTAGCAATAAAGTAAATAGTCTCTGTTCCGAACCAGTCCGTTGGTGCTTCAACTCCGACTACATGGGAATCATTGTTAAGGGTTATAATCACGTTACTGTTCCCTGCTGCGGTGAACACTACCGTATCGTCAGTATCAAGGTCAGAGAAATAATCATCCAGGTCTATCCAGTTCTGATTCGTTGTGCCTTGGCTTAGGCTGAGGTCTGGAAGGATATAGTGTATTTTAATGCTGCTCACATTTGGAGTGATACTCGTATCATTGGTCTCAAGGATGATCTTATACTGGATGTAGGTTGCATTCTCAGACACGATTTGTTCTCCGGAAGAGTTCAGATAGCTTCTATTAAGTGCAACAGTGCTCCAGTTATTCCAGTTATTTCCGTTCTGGCTTGTTCTGGTTTGCATAGATGCATTTGTTCCGTTCGGGGTTATTGCCGACCAGCTGATGGTAGTGAATCCGATGGGGCTGTAGAAGCTATTAAAGAGCGGCCCAATATCGATTGCAGCGGAGACAAATTCTCCGTATGTTGCATACGATCCTGTTCCGCTTGCAAGCAAAATGCCGCCTGTAGTAGTGTTAGTACTATTGTCGGTTCCGGAGCTAAACTCAGAATGCTGATCATGATGAATAGTTCCGAACACAGGTGCCCTGTTAGTATTATTTACCGTGATGTTCCACACAAAGGTGTCGTTCAGTCCTCTGCCATCTGAAACGACCAAAGTAAGGTTGTGAGCTCCTGCTTCCAGGAAGCCAAGCTCGTAGGTATAGTTCGAGGTCTTACTATTAGTAAGCAGGGTTCCGTCTTTGTACCAGCTGGTATTTATGGAGTCTCCGTTGGCATCTGTGGAGGTATGGTTGAAGAGGATTGAAGTATTTTCTGCAAGAGTTATCGAAGTGGTATTCATTGGGAAATCCGATCGGTTAGCAAAGGCAAAGACAGTGGATGTTGATACAGGGGTCCCATACGGGCGGATTTGGGTAATATTAGGAGCAGTATTAAATGCGCGGATGGTCAGGTTGAACAGCTGCGTAGTCTCTTTTCCCATAGTGTCGTTAACAGTCAGGTTGATCACGTGGACTCCTATAAAGGTGGAATTTGGAGTAAAATTAAAGTATCCCGTTGAGTCATTGATCACGAAAATGTCTGCACTGGCATTAGTCCTGAATCTAAGAAGAGACTGTGCATCCTCCTCATCCGTAGCATTAGCATCATAGGAAAAGAAGGATCCCTCATCAGCAATAAGGTTTGGAATCGGAGTAAGTACAGGAGCATCATTGAAAAAGTCAATAGTAAGGTTTATGGTTTCGTTATCTGATACTCCTGCACTGTCTGTTACATTAAATGTGATGGAATAGTTTCCTACATCACTGGCATTAGGCGTGAAGGTAAAGAATCCCGAACTGGCATTGATAACAAAGAAACTCGAGTTCGTTGCAAAAGTAAGCGTATCATTATCGGGTGTCAGGGTATCATTATCTGTTGCATTTATAGTTAGGTTAAAGGGAGTATCCTCTGTTAAGAGAAGATTTCCAATGAGGCCAAGAATAGGGGCATCATTAGTGTTATTCACCGTAAAGTTCAGAATTCTGGAAGTGTTATCGTAGCCATCACTAGCGGTAATATTGATCGAATGGTTCCCTACCTGAGCATTAGTGGGGGTAAAACTAACGAATCCCGAGGAATTTACAAGGAACCAATTCCCTCCTCCAAGAACCTCAGCAGTGATAGTTACGATGTCTCCTGCGTCCGGATCAGTTGCATTAATCTGGCAGGTATAGGGTTGATCCTCAACAGCAGTAGCATTGTCTTGGCACCAGTAATGAATAGTTGGAAGCTGGTTAACATTGAGGACAGTAAAATTGACAATGATTTCATCATAGAGACCGTCACTATCATTCACCGTGATGTTCATATGGAATACCCCTACATCATCATTGATAGGAGTGAAGTTAATCATTCCTGACGTGGCGTTGAGTATCAGGCGTCCCGAGAAGGTATTGTTGAGAGTAAAATAAAAGGCCTCTCCCAATGGGGTAAGGCTGTCTTCATCACTAACATTCTTAGTAAGATTATGGGAGAACAGCGAAGACTCAGGTGCAGTAAGGTTTCCAATATTAAGGGTAGGGTGCTCCGGTGTATTGTTCACTGTGAAGTTAACCAGCCGGGAGCTTGATAGCCCGTATTGGTCTGTCACGGTAAAGTTCAGCGTATGGTTCCCAACTTCTGTATCATTAGCAACAAAGCTCACATTTCCACTTGTAGAGTTGACAATGAACCAGCTCGTATTAACACTAAAGGTGAAACTATCCCGTTCTAAATCTGTTGCGTTTACATGGCATCTATGTGTCTGGTTTTCCTGTATTGTGGTGTTATCGTCGCACACATAATCAAAAACAGGGGCAGTATTATTTCTGATAGTAAGCACAAACGTGACATTCGAGCGGGTTGCGGACCGGTCAGTAACATTCATCAGGATAGTATAATTCCCCTTCTCTCCCTCTGCTGCAGTAAAGGAGATCAGTGATGCAGTCTCATTCACTTTTACTGCAGAAAAGAAAGTCGAATTGGTTCCAAAAGTCAGGTTTTCGCTATTGTTATGGAAACTATTGCCCGGCTGGTTAAAGTCATCATCAAATCCGGTAACATTGTACGAGTAGAGCAGGCCAACTATTGCTATCTGATTTGAAATATTGAAAAGGCCCGGGACATCATTAGTGTTATTGACCGTGAAGTTGAAGTATGTGTTTACACTAAACGATCCGTCAGATACTGTCAGATTAATAGTATGATTGCCAACGTGCTGGTTTTCTGCAGTAAAGTTTGCAAGGACTTCCTTGCTCGAGACGGTTGTAAGGTTAAACCAACTGACATTTGTACTGAAAGTAAGAGTATTGTTCTCCTGGTCTGTAGCGTTAATAGTACAGCTAAAGGCTATATCTTCTAGAGCAGATCGCGAACTGTCACACACGTAATCAAAAACAGGGGGGTTATTAATATCATTAACAGTAAAGTTCACAAGCTTCCATCCTACACCGCTATTGCTATCGGTAGTCGAGATGTTAAGAGTATAATTTCCCGTATCATCGTTGACAGGTGTGAAATTAATAAGGCCCGTAGTCAGGTTCATGATCAAAGTCAAGCCGGTACAGTTGCCGGGATCATAAGGGCGGGTACAGGAGAGAATACTATAATTGAATATCGAAAGGCTGCTATCTTCCTCATCTGTTGCTGTAAGCTGGTAGGTATACAGGGTTTCTGTGGTTGCATCAGTAATGGTATTACCTGATGGCTGTGTAAATACAGGAACATCATTAACAGCAGTCATGCTGATGTCAAGGGTAGCTGAATCAGGAGCATTATCACTGTCTTTAACAGTAAGCTGAGGAGACCAGGGGCCCTCTATCGCGTGGTCGCTGGTAGTAACATAAACCGTCAGGTTTCCGTTTGTGAAATCAAACGACCAGCAATTGCTGCAGTCGCTATGGGAAGTAAGGTTTGATATGGAACCTGCAGTATAATCATAGCTAAGCACATCATTAATGTTAGAGTCATTGGCATATTGGCTGATATTATAAGAGCAGGGAATGTCTTCTATGCAGGCAACGGAAGGAAGTTTTCCCTCTGTCTTATTGAATACCGGGGCGCTATTATTAATAATAATGCTATCAGTAGCATTAAGAGTAGGCATGGTCGCATTCGTGCAGAGCACATTGAAATAAGATACACCTTTGTACGGTATTTTTCTGCTGAAATTCCAGGGAACGGATCCTCCATGATAGCTCATGTTCTCGGTATCCTGGAAAGATCCGGTAAAGTTGAAACTAATCTCGCAGGTTCCGTTTGCAATGGCAGTACTGTTTGTATAGTTTGCATAGAAAATAATCTCATTAGTGGAATACCAGGTGCCTGAGTCAGTCGAATCCCAGATGGAAATGTTTCCTTCAGTGGTGTTATAGCTTGCATAATTATTTGCGTATGCGGTTGTATTTCCAAAAGTGAATTGCTGATTATGAATTCCGGGAGTAAGAACCTGCACGGTCCAGTAACCGGTGTCATTACATTCATATCCTTCATATGATGCACTCTTTCCTCCATCCCACACGTAAGAGAGAGTGTCATCTCCGCACATCAGCGATAAAGGAACCAGATCGTCAGGAAGCGCATTTCCATAATTGGTATCGGCTATCGCGCTTAAAGTAAGGTTTGCCCTTCCAAGGGTAGTGAACTCAACGGTCCAGTTTCCTCCCACGGTAGGGTAGCTCTGCACATTAAGAACAGTAATATCAACCTCATACGTCTGATTAGAAAGGTGAGGAACTATCCATTTGATAGAATCGATGAGCCCATTTGAGTTTTCATCGATTCCTTCAAAGGAAACCTGAAGGCGAGTATCATTAATGATATGATAAAGCGTTATTGCATCAAGCGGCTTCTCATCAATCGCAGTGTATGCCAAAATATTTGTATAATGCACATCAGAGCTAATCACTATCTTCTTTCTTGAATCACTGATATTCTCCTCCTCGGAGAGTGGGGCCTCTGTGGTGTAGTGCACCTCTATTTCCTGGGCGCTCTCGTTAATAAGGAGCCGGGTCTCGGTCTCACTGCTAATAAGCTCTTCAGATTCAAGAGCTTTAACCAGCGCAGACTCTTCTATTTCCTCTATGGATGTGCTGACACTGTCCAGTGTTGTGTCAGGGTATAGTACTGGTTGAGCAGAAGAGCGGTGCGAGGAGAGTCCCTTTGAAGCTTTGCCGGAACTCTTTTTCGTCTCTGTCTTTTCTTTTTCTTCAAGCAAAGTAATTCTCTGATCCAGTTTTGAAATCTGAGCAGTAAGGATAGTAATCTGTTTCTGAGCAGATTCTTTCTTCTTTTGCCCGGTCTCCCCAATCAATTGATCAGCAAGTATGTCCTGCTTTTGCTCATACATTACCTTCAGTTCCGAGAGGAGGGCAACATCTTCTGGATCATTCGTTTTTTGTTTCAGCTTTCTCTTGATCTGTTGATTGAGATGCTTGCTAGTAGTCTCCTGTGCAAATTCAGTAAAATTCTTCTGCACATCGTCAGTAATCACTGCAAGGTTAGATGGGGAAACTTCCTGCTTTTGTCCGCCATTGATGGTATAAACAGAAACATTAAATGCCTCTGCTGGAAGCCCTACCTCGACATTATCTTCTGAATCAGTAGCTACTAGTGATCTCTTCCATAATACTGGTTTTCCTATTTCTACTGGTGATGCCGGTGCGAAAGAATCTGCTGAAGAGTCTGTTGAAAGTTCTTCAGATACTGCGCTTAAAATAGTAGCATCATCACTTCTGTTAGTATTGGGTATGGCGGCAGAATCCGAAACATTAGCTGCAACCAGGATTTCGACAATATCAGACACTGTGCTCTGCTTTGAGTCATTTACAATGAAGAATGTGTATGCAGACCCTTCAAATCCTGGATCTGCACTAATAGTCACTAAGCTATCTTCAATAGTGAGGGATACGCCCTGTGCATCATAAGCATGGTAATAGAGATCATCATTATCTGCGTCGGTAGCATAGAGCCCTAGATCGAAAGAATAGGAAGAATTTGCGTTCATCACAATAGTTTCAATAGTAGATAATTGTGGAGCGCTGTTAGAGATAAGAGATGACCGCTTATACGTAGCATTAGAAAGCAGGATGCTTCCGGAAGTTACGTCAATCATCAGTGTACCTGCTGAGAATGAAGGAAGAGAGCAGCTCTCTACACAAATATCTGTGAAAGGCACCATCTCAGGCTGGAAGATAGCACTCAGTCTCTCTGCTTCAGATTCGATAATCTCGGAGTATGGATTAAGCGGGTCCAGGCTATAGTTAGCACTGATAACCTTCGCGCTAACAACATTCTGTTCTCCTGCTCCCTCTTTTTCTCTGTTCAGATAAAACGTATCATCCCATTGGTCGCGCTCAGGTCTGAGCTCTACAAGGCCACAGCAGGAAGTGCTCCCATAGCAGCTATATTCATTTCCCGAATCATGGCTAACAGTCCAGAGTGTACAGAGATTACCAACATCCCTATCCCAGCTGAACCGTGTATCGCTAACAGAGAAGTCAACTACACCCTGAGTTGATACTATTCCGTTATTGTCAGGGTCCCAGGGTGTCCCTCCGTGGTAGCGCAAGACCATATCAATAGCTTTCTTGTTCTCAGAGAAAGTAATATCCTGGCTTTCTCTTATGAGAGTGTAGTTCCGAGGAGCAACGAGAGAACTGTCAAGTACCAGGACTCTCTCTTGCGCACTGCCGGCGTAGACCCGTATCTTTGCATCCCTTGAGAGTGCTCCACTTAAAGTAAGCGAATCCAGCGAGCCGCTAATTCCTAAATCCACCTGGCCGGAATCGTCAAAAGTAGTGTCGAGCATCAGAGAGGTGTCTCCAAAGACAACACCGCCAGAGTCTTCAAAGATAACGCTGCCGGTGATTGCGGGATTCGTGAAGAGATACATACTGCCAAAAAGGCTGATCATTAATAAGAGGACTAAAGCCGTCCTATTTCTGTTTCCCTTTGAGGGTTTCTTCTTTTTGGAGAGCGCTGTTTTCTGGCTCGCTTGCTTGCTGGATTTTTTATTTGCCTGATAAACAGAGTCAACTGCTACAGCAGAAGTTTTCTTCCTGATAGTAAACTCTATCAAAGAAATTGCTTCCTGAGCAACCTTCTTGAGGTCAGCAGCAGAAATAGCCTTAGCACTATATTCAATGTCAATAAGGCGATCAAAGAATGGCTCAACCCTATGCCTGACAAAATCTTCCTTTCGCTTCTCGCTTGATGTGGTTCCCTCATAAGCAAGAGTAAATTGGCGGTCAAATCGTTTCTTGTACCAACCTCGCATAAGAGCACTGAGTTGCTTAGTGAGAGTGTTTCTGTTCTCTTTAGGGGCTTTGAGTATGATATCATTCAGCCGGGCGATAACATCTTCTGAAGCACGAGTGATAAGAGTTCTGGATTTCCCGGATGGTTTCAGCAACATATTCTTAAGCGCGCCTGGTGCATTCTTCATTCTATCGAAAAGGGCATGAACAAAGGAAATTCCATTCAGAGTTCTCAACAATTCCTTCAAATGAGAGTGCCTTGGTTTTTCTCCTTCCGGTTTCCTTTTGTGTTTCCTTCTTCTCAAGAAAAGGAAAAGAGCCAAGAGAATAATTAGTATAGCAAGGACAATCCGCCAAAGAGAAAGCCCCTCTTCACTCTGCGGAGTCAACTGCTCAACTTGTACTTGCTCAATGTATTCCCCAAGATTGCAGGGCCTGCAGGGTCCACCGCAATCTATCCCCTCTTCGCACAGCTCACTTCCGTCATCCTGAGCATGACAGTTCAGCACAGAATCAAAGCAGGTCACACACTCATTAGGACAACCTGCACCGCAGTCAACGCCTTGCTCCCCGAAATTCTGAATACCGTCTGAGCAATGCTCAATAAACTCACAAGACCGGGTAAGGTTAGGCTGGAATTTAGTAGTCCCGCATCGGTTAATATCAGTACAGTTTCGCGCAGCAGATCCACTGCCACAGGCAGACCATCGTGAACAATGCCACTTTTCCTCACAGCGAAGCAGCTTTGCGGCGCCACCGCCACCGCCGCCACCGCCACCACCGCCTCCGGCAGTAGAGGGAATAGTTACCGTTTCAGGAACATTGGTAACCGTGTAATTAGCACAGACGATTTTTGAAGAGTCAATGGTATCATTGGCCTGATAACAAACAGTCTCTACTCCGAACCAGTTTGCAGCAGAGCTCAGGGTAACAAAGTGGCTTGCCGGGCAATTAATTCCAAGAGGATTGATATTATTATCAACCGTAACAGTTATTTGCGGAGATGCTGTTAAATGAGATACAGTGTACTGCAGGCAGTCGCCATCTGAATCATTGAAGTAGCCATCAAGATTATAGGCGATGATTGTGGTATCTTCATTCCAGGAAGCATCCAGGCTATCAGGATTGCCAGTATACTCAGGAGCGGTATTATTTGCAACTACTGTTATATTGACCAATACCGACGTATGATCAGCTGTGCAATTGCTGGTGTCATTAACCGTGATATTCAGAATGTGGTCTCCGATATGCACAATTGATGGGGTGATATTAAGTGCTCCGGTGGACGAATCAAACTGCATGAATGATTCAAAGGAGGAGAATGAGGTATAGTTTTCTTCAACTACAGAGAAAACAAGGCTGTCTTCTACATCAGCATCGGTTGCGTTAATCGTGATATTCCAAAGGATATTTCGGGGAAGGGTGTAATTGGAGCCAATAGTAATAACAGGAGCAGATTTGGCATTGCAGCCCTTAGTAATCTTTAAGCTAAGAATATCTGTTGAAACATTATTATTGCATCCGCTTCCATCATCAACACTGATGTTAAAATGGCTTGTTCCTAATGCAGTGATATTCGGAGTGAAGTTAATAACTCCTTCTGATACCGTAATGTTGAACAGTGTTGCATTATCACTAAAGGTAAATATCGTCCCAAGGTTGTTATCACTTACCGTCACATTGCAATAGTATTCATCAGTCACGTTTACAGTAGTAAGGCAGGATGATAGATTTACCTGAGGAGGATCATTTACGCAAAGCGAAGTAACTCCGGTAACGACAAAATTTCCTGTCACAAGATCAGGTCCGCCTGCTGAATTCGCAGAGGTAAGTAAGTAGAGGTTGACGCCAACTGAAAAGAGTACAAAAAGGAGTACCAAAGCAGCAAGAGAGTTATTAGAAACTGTCTTTCTCTTCTCAGAGAAAGAAAGATAGTCACGAATAATAGACTGGACCCGAAGAGGAGTATATCCTTCGCGCAGAAGAGACTCTTCGATAGCCTGAAGAGAATACCCTTTAGCACGACAATGAGCCACGTATTTTCTCAGTCCGAATCTACCTTTCTCTTCCATGCGCCTCCTTCTCTTTGCTAATATTTTCTATAACGACGTTCTTTTGCCCGGGAATTTTAGAAATCAGAATGGTATCGCCGTTCTCCCAGCCCAGAGCCTCAACCAGTTCCTTAGGGATATTAATAGAACACTGAGAATTAGATTTAATACAGACTTTGGGCATTTTAACGTTATTCTAACGTTAGCTTATATAAATGTTTTTAAAAAATAACGTTATTCATAGCTATTTAAAGGAAATTTCTATCAGAGCCCCGCTCTGTGCACAAATAAAGAGATAAAAAGAGAAAAAAGATGTACAGAATAATTACCATATAGAAAAATAATAAGAAATAAAATAAATCCAAAGAAAGAAAGAAAGAAAGAAAGAAAGAAAGAAAGAAGTTCAGTAAATTTCAGAATGATCCAGCCTTCCTCCCTGCCGATCATAGGCAATAAGGCGAGTATGCTCAGAGACTTTGGGGACAATAAACAGAAGCGATGCACCGGTTGTGCGGCCCTTTTCGATAATCGTATAGTCGAGCCAGTCACGGAGAAGGTCTGAATCGTACTCGACATTGTAGAGACGGCCGGTTTCATCCTCAAGGCGCATCTTGAAAGGATCGTAATAGAAGCCTTGCTCTTGTTTGTAGTCCAGTATTTCAGGTTTATCAATGCCTAGGTTCTTGATCTTAAACCGAACAATCAAGTATGTATGGTCAGTATCAGACAAATCAATGTCGACATTAGGTATGCGGTTCCTTTTTTCATACTCAGTTACCTTGATCTCTAATTGTTGTTCACAATCTAAGGCACAGGAAAAGAAATTTTCTCCGCCGCTACAGAGATTATCACCACAGCACGGAAGAATAGGATCAGAAAGGCATCGCCCCAGCTGAAAATTGTAATAATCTTCAGTACAGGCATCACCATCGTTGCACTCCTGCGGACAGTCCTCTGACCAGGGAAATTCTCCTTCTTCGCACACTCCATTCCCATCACAGGGAGAAATCTCTTTATGAAGACAGGCATAGCCCGTCGTTCTGCTGCAGGTATCCAAAGTGCAGGCATCTCCATCATCACAGCTCTCAGGACAGGAAGGTGTTTGAATAGGGCAGTTTTCAAGATCAATCACTTTAGTAACGCCGTCAGGGCAAAGAAGAAATTCTTCCTGAACGCATCCGTACAGTATCAGGAGACCTAAAATAAAGATGAGATTCCTCTTTTTCATAAAGAATTATACGAAATACAGAATTATTTAAAACTAATGTTTTGAGTATGCAACGAAACACGATGCAGAATTATTTTCCTGATAATCGTTTATGCACTGTTTTCCTTAGGGAAGTAGAAGAAAGTTCATAAGGCTTCTTGCGATGAACAGCGATATACCATAAAAAATTAACAACAAAAAGAACTGCAAGCGCTATTAGCCCGATAAGCATAGCATTATCACGAGCAGAAGAAGGATGTTCGGCGTCTCCGGTAAGCTGAACTTGTACATGCTTTTGTTCAAGCTTGTCAAAATAGTGTACAACAATATCAATATCATAATTTCCCGCCAAAAGGCCATTTTTCTCCCAGAATGCAGTAAGCCTTCCTTTCCCCCACGGTTCAAGGTCAAGAGCGCTTGTCTTAAGAGTATCAACTATCACTCCATTTTTTCTGATTACCAGCTCCGCATAGACCTGATCAAGAATATCGTTCCAGCTACTCTGAACATCAATGAAAATCTTAGCTACCGGTCCGCTCAAATCTGCTTCCACGTTCAATATTTCAATATCAATATCTCCCAGGCGCAGTTGAGAACTGGTGTAGGCAGGCTCCGTACCTCCGTAATCTGTAGAAGCACTAACATGATATACTCCTGGCCTTAGATTATGTGTTTTCCATTGAGCAGAAAGTTCTTTGCGTTCAGCCGGGCGGAGCAAAGACAGTCGCTCGGATTGTAGCTCAGCAACCGGATTTCCGTCTGGATCCTTAATAGAAATATCCGCCTGCAAGCCGAGTAAGTCCTCTGTTCCGAAATTATGAGTATCAACAAGAATATCAATTTCCTCTCCTATCGTCGCAGTTTTGGGATCCAGTGACAATGCTGTTTCAAGGAATTTTCCGGTATTAGGAACACGTACCTTAACAACAAATCCGATTGCTGCAAAGGCAGTAGCAATACTGGGATAATTTCGCTTCTCTTCCGCTGTGAGGTACTGTTCAATCACAATCATTGCGCGATGATCTCCCGGAGGAAGGTCTGAGGGAATGTCAACACGAAAAGGAACCGCGGTAGGATCTTTCATGTAAGTGCGGTATTCCTTCATACCATTGATGAGAATAGAGTCCTTTAACTTCCCCGTGGAATACATCCTGACGTTTTTTGATTCGCGCGGTAAAACAGTAAATTCTCCTTCCTCAAAATCCTGTCCGATATACACAACAGGAAAGCTCGGAGGGGTTACTCCCATGCCGGTTGAATAAACAACAGCAGGGCACACAAATAACAGCATAGCAAGGAGTAGGAATGTCCTATAACATCTACATCTCCTATCACGACTCCCCTGCATTCGCTGTACATACCCAGCCAGGTTTTTCAATATCGTTCGTATCATAAATAGGTAACCTCGCTAACAGCTCGCATCGCTACATGCTGCAAAAAAAGTTACTGCCTGCTGCTTTGTTCCGGGGCCCTCTGAGAGGGGAACAGTAACGTTCACGCCAAATGACGCGTTATCCTGTCCATCCGTATGTAATAAGTCTATAGCAAGCTGTCCTCCTCCCTGTCCAGTCCATAAGGGATAATAAGTACTATTACAGTCAAACCCTGTCTGTGTTGAATTGCACTTCACCATAAAACAAGTATGCTCATTAGTTGCCCAGGCATCAAGACATCCACCGCTCGAATCATTAGTACTAAAAGGGCCTATACCCCGTTCATTTGCCGTCTGGTTTCCTCCAGGCTGAGTGCCATAAATTTCTAAACTAATATTTACTCCACCATTATTATTCACGCGCCACCAATCATCAACACCCTCATCATCACTATAATTAGTCTGGCCCGTAGTTAGCGTACCAAGTTCAATAGCACTTGAGTTCAAATCCCCTGTTACTTCAGAGAGAGTAATGGATGCTGCATTAGTCACGGTTAGGTTCGCTCTGCCTACCTGCGAAGTCGCAAATCCGGTAATGCTGGCAATCCCGTCAGGAAAACTAAATCCGTTAACGCTTGCAAAAGCCCCTATTGAAGTAAGAGCCATCGAAATAGCAACAATAACAATCAGGGTAGTATCAGATATTTCGGCCATATTACTTCATTTCCTTATCGTCGACATATTTTATAAACATTTCGAAGCTCATTTTATTTCTGCTTCCTCTTCTTCTTTGCTCTGCTCACCACTGTCCAGATTGTTCGGTCATCCTTGCCTATCAGCCGGGCAATCTCCCGATTACTCATTTCGTGCTCCTCTCTGAGATAAATACACAAGTGCTCTAAAATACTCAAGGACCGATCAGCAAAAACGCTAAGGGGGACAAGTAATTGATTCTCTGCAAGCCTGCCAAACTGAGCTTTGAATTGTGCAGGGCTAATTTTTTGCTGCGCGTTGTGCAGTGTAGTCCAGATAGTAGTGGGATCCCTATCCAGAAGAGCAGATATTTGTTGCTGGCTCAAAAGGAATTTTGTGTAGATATAGAGAACAAGTGCTTCAAGAGGGCTCAGGGAAGTATTAAATAGCCCAACAGGGACACTCACATATTTCTCCCGTTGATGCAGGAAGGTAAAAAGCTCCCTAATGCCAAGATCAGAAGCAGAA
This sequence comes from Candidatus Nanoarchaeia archaeon, assembly GCA_028279765.1. Classification (GTDB taxonomy): domain Archaea; phylum Nanobdellota; class Nanobdellia; order Woesearchaeales; family WJIZ01; genus JANQND01. The sequence continues at coordinate 61,546 of JANQND010000022.1, forward strand.
GATAAAGAAGAGAAGAGGTTCTCTAATCTATTCAGCCGTTCCTGTTCCTCTACATATACCTTTCCCAGGCGCTTTCTCTTTTCCTCTTCAACAATGTGCATCATGAAAACAGCGTATTCCTCCTTATTCCAAGATAAACTACTAGAGTCACTTTGTACTGCCTCCTCTCTTCGAGCGGACAAAATAAATGAACCATCCAAGGTTGATGAGAATCAATACCGCAACTAAGACCGTAAGAACAGACTCTCTCCCGGTTGTCGGGCTGGCAACTACCTGTGCTGTTATACCCAGGTCTGTTCTGATAGAGCCAATGTTAACTTCTGCCTGCACTATTTTCTCGGTCACGCGCTGTGCATAATGAATAAGCAGGCGAATATCATAATTGCCGACAAGGATACCTTCCGTGTCCCAGTACGCCTTCAGTACTCCAAGACCCATAGCAGGAATTGATGTTGTTGCAGTCTTAAACCGGGTATACTCAGTACCCTGCGCATCAGTGATAATCATCTCACCATACACATCATCAATTTGCTCGTTCCACTTGCTCTCTAAAAAGATATCAAAAGCAGCAACATCCCCTAAGGTAAAGTCTTTCACATCAATGCGCTTGATATCAATATAGAGGTCTCCGACAGTAACATCATCTTCAACGACAAGGCGCTTATCATCATAGATAATCTCTGCTACGACATGATATTTTCCCGGATTTACCTGCGCAGGCCAGCTTGCCGTAAGCTTTTTCTGCTGTTTGCTCGGGATGCTCACCTCATTAGTCTCAATTACGGCAATCTCCTCATAAGTAGCTCCAAGAATTTTGATTCTGGCATGGGCTTTAGCAATATCCTGTGAGCCAAAATTCATAACGGAAATAGCAAACTGGACAGGCTCTCCGGGATTCTTTGCGTCAGAATAAAGCTGTGCTTCTGCATACTTTCCGGGATACAGTACCCTCACCCACAGTTCCGTAACAACCGATGCTGTCGCACTAACAATAGTCCCGTCATCAGTACCGAAGCTTGAAGGATATTCGGTTACTACCAGCTCACTCTTATGCACACCGGGCCTCTCAAAGCTCTCCGGAAGCGTCAGCTTATACCGGGCAATCTTGCTTTCTTCTCCCTGAGAAATCGAGACCAGAGAGTCCTGAATGCCAATATATTCCGAGAGTTCTCCGCGTGCATAAACCAAAGCACGGATATCAGATTCTGCACTGCTTCTGATTTTAAGTTCAAGATCATACTCTCCGTTGGGTTCAAAATCAACAACCTTACGGATAGGAGAAACACCGATCGCACTAACCGTAGCGCTAAGTAAAAAAAGCACCGCAATCCAGAGCAGTGCGCTCTTAGCTACATCATAGTTACGATGCATTGTAATACCTCGCTTCAATAGTGATTAAAGTATTCTTATCTCCCGCACTCTCTCCCGAGGGAACAATGACACTCAATTCAGCCTCTGCAAGATCACTGGCATTAGAAAAATTCAGGCTTCGTGCTACATATTTCTGAGCAGAAGAGAGAGGAGTGAACAACTGAGTAGAGTTAGACCAGTTAAAAGAAGAGGATTCTGAAGAATTTCCCGCAGCAAACTGGAAGTAGACGGTGTTCAGTGCGACAGTGTCCCAAAGAGGGGTTGCATTGATCAGAGTATCAACGAATACATTGCCGTCATTTTCAAAGGTAAGTGGCTGAGGGGAGTTTGAAGTCGTATTGTATTCAGTATTGTGGAATACTGTTCCAAATTCTGCCGTGCTTGAACAGCCCCCTACACAATTAAGATCAATACTAATAACTCCTTCAAGAGTGAAATTAAAGCCTCCCGACCACGTCGAGTAATTATAGCCGTCAAACGCGCGGACCGACCAGTTGTACCAGGTATCAATACCCAGAAGCCGTGTTGAAGTGTAGCTTGGAGAAGTAGGGTTAGCAACAGTATTCACTCCCACGCATTCCAAGCCGTTGCCTGTACAGTCAGGACTCTCTTCAATAACAATCGTATAGTTTACCGTATCCCCATCAGCATCGTAGCCGGTTGTCCAGTTGAAGAAAGTATAGCGATCAGTAATAGTGGAGAGATTAAGCGGAGCGCTTAAATTAACTGGTTCGGGAGGAGTGTTTTCAACCTCAAAGGTGAAAATATCAGTAACGTTGGTAACTCCTGCAGAGTCACTGACATAGATTCTCCATCCGATCGTATTTCCCCGCGAAAGGTTTATCGTCTTGGTGACATTGCTTTGATTAATTAGTCCGGTAAGTGCGACAGCAGTATCGTTCTGCCAGGTTCCGTTTGTTCCATTCCAGGAGAAAATATAATTACCGAGGCCGGAGTCATCGCTCCAGTTAACAAAGAACCATTTTTGCTCACTTATTTTTCCTGGAGCATTCGTTTGGTTCGCATTCCAGGAAGGTGCTCTGATATCAACCTTATAAGAGGTGAAATGAGAGACATTGAACACTAAAGTACTTGCAGTAAAACTCAGGTTATGGCAGAGTGGAGCACTGCAGGTAGTATAAATTCCGTCATCGTCAGAATCTACCTGAATAGTCGGGCTGGCAACGGTAATTCCATACAGAGTAACATTTGCCGAAGTATTCAGGCCCCTGTCCCTGCTGGAATTCACAAAGATATGGTTTGAAGAAAGTGAAATCATGTTACTAAGGTTTTCTCCGCTTGCTACAATGGACTGGTTAAGGAAGAGGAGGATCCCGTTAGAGTCATCTGAAATACGCAGGCTGTTGTTCACAAAGCTATAGCTGGCAATAGAGCCGTCAGAAACAGCATAATCTCTGAGAACATCTGAGAATGTATTGTTAATGAGAGCATGTTGAGTTCCTGAAGAAACGTTAATTCCCTCCTTAACTGTTTGAGTTATGCTCAGATTTTCAAGTCTTGTAGCATTGGATCCATTACCAATAAGTATACCGTGAATAGAAGCGTTGCTTGCAATTACGTCTGTTATGTTGTTATCATTGCCAATTACGGAGAGGAGATGATAGCTTGAGATATTAACAACTCCTCCTTCAATGGAATTAGAACTTCCAATAAGAGAAATGCAGCTCGAGGATGTTGAAGTGCAATTAATAAAGGTATTTTTAGTGAAGACGTTAAAGTGCTCTGATTGATCTGAGTTAAATCCGAGTACATTTGATTGCAAAGTATTTCGCTCATAGGTATTATGAGAACTAAAAGAAGAATTAATACCTGCAGAGCTAGATAGGATGGTATTGTTGGAAAGTGAGGTGTAATTAGTATTTGAAAGAGTGATAGCAGCAGAGCCCATGGTGGTGAATACATTATCATGTACACTAGCATTTGGACTGGAGGAGAGAAGAATACCAACCCCATTTGATTCAAAAGAGTTGTTGACCAGGGAAAGAGCGCTGCTTGAATCTATGTAGACGCCATAAAGCGTATCAGAGTGAAGAGAAGAAGACCTGACCGTAACATTATCAGAGTTTTCTGTAAGGTATATTCCATAAAGGTTATCGCTGGAATTGCTATTATTAATAAAGGTATCAGTACTCAACTGCAGATATATTCCTGAGTTGCTATTTCTCGTAGAGGTCATGTTCTGAATAGTACTCTGTGAATTATTGAGGAAGTAGATTCCATGTGAAAAATTGTGTATTCTCCCATCTTTTAGAGTGGATAAATTCAAGCCGTCTGAGAGGACCCCATATTCTAACGCGTCTCCATCTCCTGTAATGGCATGGCCGTTAAAATCAATCGTGACGTTATTCGCCTCAATAGTAAAGCAGGTATCTGTAGTAGTAATATTTGTCTGCAACGTGTAGGTTGTGTTTTCTTCGTTTAGGATTGTGCAGGCAAAGAGATCAGTAGCCTCGCTTGCCTTATAGGTAGTAAAGCTGGATACGTTGAACCGCAGGGTTCCACCTGAGTAAACCAGCCCGCCGCACTGGACAGAGCTACAGTCTGCGAAAATACCATCGTCGTTGAAATCAACGCTGGCCTTAGGTGATGCAATCTCTAAGTTATAAATCGTGAGATTGGCACTGGTATTAAAGTTGGGATCCATGCTAGTATTGACAAAAATGCTGTTTGGGGTGAGTTGAACAAGCCGAGTGAAGTTAGTTCCGAAAAGATAAAGAGAAGTGTTTATCCATCGAACAACAGCATCGTCAGTGCCATAGGATAAGGAGGAACCATTAAGTTGGAATTCAGAAATTTCAGATTTAAGGAATATAAAATCCAAAGGTGTGCCTGTAACGGAATTATTAATGATAGAAGTATAATTAGAATTAGTAACATTGAAGCCGTTGTTCCCGGCATTAGTAATGGTCAGTTCTGTGAATCTGTTTGAAGTAGAGGCATTTGTTAAGAGCACTCCACTCCTTGAAGGAGCTAAAATCGCTTCCCGGATGAAATTATTATTCGAACTGGAACTAAGATACAAGCCGTAGTCACTATGAGTAAAAGTATTCTGGCTTAACGTATTAGAATTTGATCCACTAACTAAATATACCCCGGCAGATAAGCTGTTTGGCGCGGTAAGATTAATAGTGTTCAGCGAAATATTGGTACCAGTGGTGCTATTTTGGGCTATTCCAAATACACTGAGATCTGATGAAGAAGCTGAAGAAGTGATATTAAGAGTGTTATTATAAACAGTATTATCCTGGATCAAGGAGCCAAAGTTTTGCACGAGATAGATTCCATAAGCTGAACCAGTTGAGGAAGCCTCAACAGTATTGTCGACAATAGAGTTTAAGCTGATAGTAGTTCCAAGTGGTTCAGTACCATTTCCAAGGAAATAAACTCCATATGCTGATCCAGAAGAAGTTGAATTGAGCACAATGCTATTAGATTGTATAATATTATTCTGAGCAGGATCTCTAGAGGAGAATAGATGTATTCCATAAGCTGAGGAGCTGGCTAATACATCAACAGTGTTATCAGTGATGGAATTGCCACTGGTTTCCAAGTCATCATTCCTCACATAAATTCCATATCCTGATTGGGAAGCAGAGTAAATCGATAGGGTGTTATTGTTCACAATATTATTGCTACTCGCATTATTAACTGAGGAGAGATAGATTCCGTAAGAATTGCTGCTAGATTCAGTTGAGTTCCATCTAATCGTATTGTTAGCTATCAAGAGACCCGTTGAGTCTTGAGTATAAATTCCGTATGCAGGATTCAGTACGGATGAATCAAGAGTGTTGTTAACGATGAAAGAATCCCGAACGTTTACAAGATTGATGCCTCGCTCGAAACCAGAAATTAAAGGAATATCTCTAATCGTTAGATTATGTCTCGTACCAGTCGTATTAATTGCGGTACCTGACCCATTTCCGGTAATAGTAAATCCGTTTCCGCTTAAGGAAATATTATCAGCAGCGATCAATAAGCAGTTGCCCGCACCAGAAATGTTCCGGAGCAAAGTATAATTCTTTCCAGGGATATCTAAGGTATCGCCGCAGGCAACAGTCGACTCCATAGTAATAGTTACGAAGTTTGGATCAACACGATTCGAAGTAATATTAGCAATAACTGAAGTTGTTTCTAAAGGGGATTTAATAGAAGTAAATGTATGGTTGTTGTACCAGGAATAGGCACTATCATCAGTCTGGTAGTATTCTGTAACATTGAAGGACACCAGGCCAAGGAGTGACGTGTTTGTATTAAGATATACTATGCTGCTAACATTCGATACAGATACGTTTGCAGAGGGGACAACACTAGTATTAGTTTGGTTCACAAGGACATCAACGTACCATTTACGGATGATTTCTTCAGTTCCGGTAGAGCTAAAGTCAATGTCAGCATAGCTTACATTAAGGAAGGTGTTGTTTGTTGCCTCAGAGGATCCGTCTTGGGTATGCACATACACATCCTGCGCACCGGTGTTATTCATGATGATATCCTTGAACAGGTTATGAGAGCTAACGGATACACCGCTATGGCCATAAATATAGAGCCCATAGTTCTGGCTATTGTTGATAGTAATGCCTTCAAAGAAGCTATTCTCAGATCGCGACAAATACAGGCAGCCTTCGCTTGTGGAGGTGCAGTTCCACAAATCAATATTACGTGCAGTAGTGTAATCAGCAAGGTTAACGTACAGGCCAGATTTGTTATTAGAGTACAAAGTAGCGCCGTCTACGTGGCTGTTCTCAACAGAGTTAAGATAGATTCCATAATCAGTATTCAGGTTTGCAGTAATCGAAGAAAAGTTAGTGTAGTGCGAATTTGAACCCACAGAGAATCCTGAGCCACCGTTTTGGTTTGAGGTTAAATTATAGAAGGTGTTGCGTGTCGAAGTGAGGAGGGAGACACCGTGAGAGCTCGCACGGGTAACGCTCAGGTTTCCAATAGTATTCTCCGAACTACTACCTACCAGGATGCCTATTGATCCCCCTTCAAAGGTGCTTGCAGAAATATTATTGTACTGTGAATTTGAGAGGTGTATTCCTGTTGAGGAACCAATCGAAGTGAGGTTTTTGACGGAAGTGTTGTACACTGTATAAAGGGATACACCCACTTCATTTTCATTAACAGACACATTGCTGATTACTGAAGCGTTGCTGCGGTAGAGATAAATTCCTGGAGAGTTGCTATGACTTAAGTTCAGATCAACTATAGTAATATTATTGCATTCTGTGCAGGAGATAAAGCCAGCATTGGGTGTTGTCTGGGGGCTATAGGTATAGTCAGAGAGAGATTCATTAATATATACAGCGTAAGAATGATCGACAGTGATTAGGCGGTGAGTGTTCCCACTTCCGCCAAAATAGTTCAGGCCGATCTCAAGGTTGTACGTGTTATTACTCAAATTTGCATTGACAATAGAATTGTTCGATCCAAAGTCTAGGACAAGCCCTACTGAATTATTCAGCGCTACAATACCATCAAAGGTGTTATTGAGCGCTGAAGTAAATGCGCCTACATAGACTCCGGGGCCGGTATTATGCCTGACAGTAATATTGTAAAATTTATTGTAATTAGCGCCAATAAACAAAGAGATTGCTCCGGAGGAATAAGTGTTGTAGTCTGCAGTAAAGTTTGTTAGTGTGTTATGTGTCGAATCAGCGATAAAAAAAGCATATGTATTCGAGCTTGAAATGATATCAGTATAATTATTGTGGCGAGAGCTAGAGGTGGGATAGAATCCGGTTGACTGGCCAGAGGATTCTACATTTTCAAAAAGGTTTGACGAAGACGCAGTAAGGTATGCTCCATAAGTATTTGCACTGATATTCGTGTTAAGAACCTGAGAAGCACTTACATTATTGAGATAGACTCCGTATCCACTGCCCTCCGTATTTTCTGTGATTTTGCTATTATTGATAAGGGTTCGATATCCCTGTACATGAATGCCATAATCAATATTCTTTCGAATAGTGGCATTTTCGACCAAAGTATCATTTCCAAGGATTTGCATTCCTCCATAAGCCTCTTCCAAAGTGGAGTCTCTAAACTCAAAATTAGAAGTATTAACCTGGAAAATAAATTCATAAGTCTCGTTAGTGGCATTTATGAGCGATTGGTTCACAGACATGCTTGCGGAATCCTGTACATAAATTCCTACATTTTGGTCACCGGTGGCATTCATGCGAACCTCACAATCCAGAACATTAAAGGTTCCGGTAACGGAGATATTGAGGTGTGCAACAATGCAGTCAGTATACGAACTGGAGCAGGAGGAGACAACATCATCATTGTTGACGGTACTATACAGTGAACTGCAGGTCTCGGTTCCGGTAATATTAATCCAGTCGTTGGAGAAGGAAACACTACTGGACTTATACGTAGTAAAGTGAGTAACGTTAAAGAGCAGAATTGAAGATGCGAAACTCAGGTTCTGGCATATGCCTGAAGGGCAAAGGTCAAAACTTCCGTCATCCTCGAAATCAACCAATATGCTCTGGACAATTGACCCGAGGTTATTCAAAGTGATGTTTGCACTGGTATTCAGTCCTGGGTCTTTAGTCGAATTTACGAAAGCGCTATTTGACGAAATACTAATGACATTACTGAGATTATCTCCAAAAGCATAGAGTGAATCGTTTATCCATCTGATTTTTCCGTGGGTGTTCACGATCTCAAGAGAGGAGCCGTTGAATTGGTACTCAGTAATTTCGGAGTCCTCAACATAATAATCCAAAGGAGTAGAGGAAAAGGTATTATTGATAATGATTGTATTAGTTGAGTTAGTAATATTAAATCCACTCAGGTCAGAATCCTGTATATCAAGACCCTTAAAGAAATTTTGTTGGGACGAGCTTCCTAAATAAACTGCATTCTTTTCCATGTGCTTGAATGTACCACCAGTGAAATTGTGGCTGCTTGCATTGGTCAGGTATATACCATAGGTAGAGTTGTACATTTCATTTTCAACAAAAACGTTTCCTGCATTAGAATTCTGGCTATAGATGCTTGCTGTCAGTGTCGATGGTGCAGTAATATTAATCGTGTTGAGAGAAACATTTCCACTTTGCTTTGTTTCAAGCATATAAATTCCGAAGGTATTAAGTGTCCCGACTGAATTGGAAGAGGAAATGTTGATCGAGTTATTGTAAACAGTGGAGTAGGCTTGAGATGCACCTATATTATTGAAAAGAATTCCTTGGGCATTACTTCCAGCAGACTCGAGGTAATTATGTTGCATAGTTGTTGAGTCTATCGATGCAGAACCGGTGGTAGCCAATACAATTGAGTAGGCGGATGCATCTTCAGCATAAATAGAGTTGGAATCAATGAGGGTATTATTCATTGATGTTCCCGAAGGATTGAAGAGATAGACCCCAAAAGCACTGGAAGTTCCGTCAACAGCAATATGATTTTTGATTATTTCATTGGAGTCAATAGAAGATCCTGCAAGGCCATCTAAATAAACTCCGTAGGAAACAGACGAAGAGAGCTGAATGGTATTGTTCGCAACGGTATTATTACTGGAAAGGGCAGAGCCAGTCTCGAAAGTAACACCAAAAGCAAAGGTACCAGTTGAAGAGTTCAACAGATTATCCAGTATCCTGTTATATCGATTAACTCCCCCCGCGGTTCTAAAATACACCGGATAACCAGACCCAACGCCTTTGCCATCAAGAATAATAGTATTATTAGTGAGATTATTATATGATGAAAGGACAGTAGTGTTGATATAGATTCCGTGCGTAGTAGTGGAGAGAGAGGAATTCCTAGTAATAGTATTATTTTCGACAAGGTTATAGTTCGAATCTTTTAGATAAAGGCCAGAGAGGTCGCTGCCCGTGGATATAAGAATGGAGTTATTTAAGATCAATGAATTATTGACTCGCTCAAAATAAACTCCTCTACTAAGGTTAATTATTCGATTAAAATTCTTCACCGTAAGGTTCATTCTACTACCGGTATTATTGATTCCATAATCCAGACCGGAACCATCTCCTGTTATGGAATAGCCATTGCCATTAACAGTGACATTGTCAGCATAGATAGTAAGGCAGGTTCCGCTGGTAGTCAGGTCATTCTGAAGAGTGTATTCTGTGTTTGGATCCTTGAGTGGCCTGCAAATAGTAACATTAGTCCCGGTCTCAAGGCTTACTTCCCGTAGTTCAGTAGAGTTTACGAAGCCAGAGCGGTCCTGCGTGTGAGCCCTGAAAGAATATGCGCCGTTTGTAAGGTCGGTGAAGTTTCTCGCAAAGTAGTGAGTGGACTGATTAGCGTACAGCATTTCGATTTCTACAGGAGTAAGTGTCCTGTTGAAGATCATCAGGTCATCAAGAGTCGCATTAAGGTAAGCATCGGTAGCGCCTCCTCTTCGACCAATAAGCAGAGGTTGAGTGTTAGGGACAAGCCAGGTTACATCACCACATTCCCCAATTTCTTTCCCGTTCACATAATGGGTGACATTCCCTGAGATAAAGGTCATGGCCCCATGCATCCACTCATCCATATCAAATTGAGTTGTAGTTATCGTACAGGCTGTTGCACCGTTATTTGAGCCATATATCATCGCCCTATCACCAGAGTAGGATTGATGGTGTGTATAAATTCCAAGCTGATAGGCACCAGTAGTATCTGCCGTAGTAGGTGTCTTGCTGAAGACATATGAAGTTGCTGTACCATCACTTTTCTGATAAGGATACGCCCACCAGGAAACCGTCCAGTTATCGTAGAGATCTAAGGAATCATGATCTTCAACTTGCAGATAGTCAGTAGACGGGCCGTCACTGAAGCGTACACCTTTTCCAAAGTATCCATCATCTACCTGCACTGCAGAGCCGTACTTTGTAACAGTGTGATTATAGCTGCTATAATCCTGGAAATCTCCGGAGCCGTTAACATCCATTCGAAGCCATAGGGACAAATCATTATTGAAATCAATAAATGCCATAAGGGTGTTCGTGTCATTTGCAGTAATGTTGATTGGGATAAAGTTCTGAGAAAGACCTGAACCATTGGGAGGGGTTGCACCAACAAACTCCAAAGTTGGACGAGTAGTATCAACGGTAAAATTGAGCTGAGCTGAATCTCTGTTTCCGGTTGCATCAACCGCGTGTACTGTATAATTATAGTCCTTTTCGACAAGCCCTAATAGTTCTCTTTCTAGGTGGTATTTTGAAGCATTATAGAGGGCCTGGATTTCAGTCTCGTTCAGTTTTCTGTCAAAGGCAAGGATTTCATCAATTCTTCCGTCAAAGAAGTCATCATAGGGTGCAGCCCCATGTTGAGCGCCAATGGTGGTGAAAGCAACAGACTGCTGCGATCCACTTTCAGTTATGTTTTGGGTCAGTGTACCGTCAATATACATTTGGGTCCAGTCAGCAGTAGGATCTGAAACAATCGCCACGTGAGTCCATTGTCCTGTAGGAATCGAGTTAGAGCTATTGACATAGAGGCTACTCCCTGCATCATCACTTTGATTGGACTTCAAAATACCTCCACTAACAAATTGCAGGTTATAAGAATCGCCTAATTTATCATCCGTAGAGAGAATAGTTCCGGTTGTAGCATCTGGATAAATCCATAGCGAAAGGGCTCTAATCTGGCTTTGATCTGTATCATTGATATAGTCGCCGGTCCCGTCAAAAGTAAACGCTCTTCCAAATATTCCATCTGCAGTCTGGCTCGCATCTCCCTGTTTCGATCCATTATCTCCAAATCCAGAAATGTCCAAAGGCTCGCCGCTTTCGTTAATATCATCCATAGTCATCCAAAAGGTAAGATTATCATCAAAGAATGCGTAAGTTGGAGGGATATCATCTATAATGGTAGCATTTAGTATAGCCGAGGTATTGATAATAAACTGATCGTTTGCTGGCGAAGGGTCAACAAAAGTGATCTCAGGGGCATAAAAATCGCCAAGGGTAAAGATTCTCTCTTCTGTAGAGTTGATATATCCATATACATCCTTTGCATATGCTTTGACAGAATAGTTTCCTGCTCGAAGCCCGGTAATATTGGCAGAATAGTTCAGAGGGCCTGTGTTGAGATAGATCGCTTGCACTTCCTCTTCGCTTAGGCCCCTATCAAAAATAAGAACTTCATCCAGTGTTCCATCGACAAGGTTAGTCGGAGTAGGATGGGATCCAATGGATAAATAGCCAGAGCCGGGCTGGTAGATAGTAAACGTCGTGTTAAGGCCACAAATCTCGACACCGTCTCTAAAAGTTCGCATGTGAGAGCCATTAAAAGTGACGAAATAATGGTGCCATACTCCCGCCTCTGCTTGACCGGTAGCTGTGCAGGAGTTAGCCCCGGTTGATGGACCACGTATTTGAGTTACAATATCACCATCCGTCTCAGAACGTAAGAAGTACGTTCCTCCCTGTGTTGATCCAAAGTTGATAAAATCCATATTATTTGCCAGATCATCTAGTTTTACCCACATACCGAAGCTTATTTCATTCAATGGGCTAAGCGAACTATCATAAGGAACTTCGATATAATCCCCCGATCCCGCACCATCAAAAACGAATCCCTTACTAAAATACCCAAGATCAGTCTGTTGCGCATCATCCTCTGGTGTTCCGTTATTTCCATAAGTACTTCTATCTATGACAAGGGAAGGATTGCTTTGGGATCCAACAATTTGGTCCATATCCATCCAAAGGACAAGAGAGCGATTGAAATCAATAAACGAGTAATAATTCCGTGGAGAGGTAACACTCACATTGATTATTGGAGAAGCATTTTGCAGGGAATGATGAACAGGAGTAGGGTCAATAAAGAAAATAGGAGGATACTGTGAAAAAACATGAACCAATCTGCTTGAGAGTGCCTGAACGTTTCCGAAAGTGTCCTGGCTGTATGCACTGAACGAGTAGTTGCCATCTGATAGCTGCGTAAAGTTTCTCTCTAGGTATGTTGTCGAAGTATTTGCGTAAAGAGCCAAGATTTCTTCTGCTGAGAGTGAGCGGTTAAAGATCATAATATCATCGAGTGTTCCGTTGAACGCCCTTGTCGCAGAACTGCCAAACATGCTGCTGATAATCAGGTCATTCCCATAATCAATAAACCCGTACGTGTTTGTGTTACAGTCTGCAAATACTCCATTCAAATAAATACAAATATCTGACGAGTTCCAGGTTGCTGTTACTAATTCCCAGGCATTTGTAGTAGTATCTGAAACAGATACAGAAGCGTAGTTAGTTCCGTTTCCTATGAAGAGCCTATAAGAATTACTAGTGTAATGGCCAAAGTCAAGTTGTATAGTGGTAGCAATGCCGCCTAAAGATTTAGTAAGTATTCCTCCATAAGTGTCTAATTCGTGATTATTGACCCATGCAGAAACAGTGCCTTCAGGCTCAAAGCTTGAGAAGTTTACGTTTCCTAACGTAATTTGATCATTATCACCATCAAAATTAAATCCCTTGCCCAAATAGCCAGAGGTATTCACTGTTGCATTTCCAACAACAGTCCCGTTATTCCTCCCCGTGTAATCAAACACATGAGTACCGTTCTCATCGTCCATACGCCACCAGGAAACAAGCGAATCATCAAAATTAATGAACGTTGAAATATTATGGAAATCAGTACTAGTGATATTGACATAGATGGAGTTATTAGTCAGTATTTGGCCATCTGAAGGTGTGGGACTAACATACGACATGGTCGGAGCAGTTTTATCTGTGGTAGCGAATCTTGTTTCCGTAACATTGATGTTTCCCGCCTTATCCTGGCTATAGGCCTTATAGTAGTGATGTCCCTCAGAGAGGCTACTATAGTTAATATCGAGAACTCTTGAAGATTGATTCGCATAAAGCGCTTCAACTTCTTCTGCACTTAGTGATCTATTGAAAATCATCAGATCATCAAGGGTTGCGTCTAAGTATGCTGTATCATCCCCTACTCCGATATCAACAGCCAGGTTGTTTGTTGCAATACACGATTCTGATCCGCTAACCTCAAACACACCATCAATATAGATTCGGGTATTCGTTCCATCCCACGTCCCTACTACATGATGCCATTGCGAATCATTGATAATAGAATTACTATTTATCTCAGTAAAGCCACAACCTTCATCTCCACCGTAAACCCCAAATTCTGCAAGGCCATTTAATTCAATATTCAATCGGTAGCCAGATGATGAACTGCTTTGTTTGTCCATAATCGCTCCTTGACCATCTGCAGTTTTCACCCATGCGGTAAGCGTGAGTTCTGTACCGTCAATATCAAGAGAGGCAGAATCAGGAACTTCAATGAAATGCTCATTTGATTCGTTAAGGAGTGCTCCATCTCCAAGAAACCCATATTCAGTAAATTCAGTGTTGTTTACTATTGTTCCGTTATTTCGTCCTAAATAGTCATAGATGTGAGAAGAATTCCTGTCGTCCATACGCCACCAGGAAACCAAAGAGTCATCTAGATCAATAAATGTTGAAATGTTATTGCTATCACTGCTCGAGGCATTTACAATAAAGCTATTGTCAGATAGAGAGGAGGCATTGGCAGGAGTAGGATTAACAAAAGAGATCGAAGGAGCAGATTGGTCAGTAGTAATACTTCTGGTTTCTGTGAAATTAATATTTCCAGCGGTATCCTGAGCGTACGCAGTAAAAGAGTGTTTTCCTTGAACAAGAGAAGTATAGTTTCTACTAACATATTTTGTGGAAGAATTCGCATGCAGTTCCTTAATTTCAGAAGCAGACAATGTACGGTTAAAGAAGAGCACATTGTCGATAGTTCCGTTAAAGAATTGGTTCGTCGCTGAAGTCCTAAATGCTCCGATCAGGCCATTAACTAAAGAGGATGGATTTGAAGCAGACTCAAAAGTCTTATCTAGTGTCGCGTTAAGGTAAATTTTGCCTGTCCAGGCACCAGAAGAGCCATTTCGAGTGACTGCAACGAAATTCCAGGCATTTCTTGCCAGAGTCGCGTCTGAAAAGTTTATTGCCCAGTCACCAGTAGTGCCCCAGATAATCCCGGCAGTATTCGCTGTTCTTCCAATATCCAAACCAAACTGAATCAAACCACTGTTGTCTCCAGTCATTGCAACCCATCGTACATTGTTTGTTGTGTTAGGTTTGATCCAAGCAGCAATCGTTGCATCTCCGCTTAAGTTAAGGGATCGGTCAGTACCTAGATCAACGTAGTCACCGTTGCCGTCAAAATTGTATCCTTCTCCGAAATAGCCTGAGACAGTTTGGGTGGAATTGCCGGCAAGCGTTCCATTATTCTTTCCAAGATAATCAAACACATGTGTCCCATTATTATCATCCATTCTCCACCAACCAACAAGAGAGCCATCAAAATCAATAAATGCAGAAACATTCGAAGAATCATTGATGGAAGTATTAACGAATATCCAGTCATCTGCAATTATCGTTTTATCAGAAAATGTAGGGGGTTCAAAAGAGATAGAAGGAGAAACATTCTCCTCTCCTACACCGCTTCCGGTCAGGTTGTCTACCCGATAATGAGGCCCATCAAGGGTCACCCGAATACCGCTCTTCCAGGAGCCAAGTTCTGCGACACTGAAGTCAATCTTATTAACACAGGAAGTATTGACATCACTGAGTCTTGTTGCATTGGGACATACATATACCCCGGATCCATGATGATTAGGCATGAAGAGGGTGTGGTTGGAATAAATCCCTGAAGAACCTCCAATGTTAACCACTGTTTTTTCATCACTAGAATTTATAACAAGACCACTCAGGTTAACCTGGCCCTGGCTAAACAATCCAAACAACTGAAGGCGCAAGCCATAGGTAGAATGACTAAAATTGAGGTACTGGTCAGAGTTGTACCTTCCGCCATTAGTAAGTACACCATTGACAGATCCTGTAATCGTATAGTTACTGGTATTGAGTTCAGAAGGGACAATGAACGCTTCACGAACAGCTATCTCTCGAAGCTCAGTAGAGTTCACATTTCCAAACGTATCCTGAGCATAGGCTCTAACGTGATGAGATCCGAAGGATAGGTTAGTGAAATTGTAGTGTGCATATTTTATCGAAGTGTTAGCATAAAGAGCGATGATTTCGTTAGGGGAAAGCGACCTGTTAAAGATCATAACATCATCTAGAGTCCCGTTGAAGTCGCCGGTTGCGACAATACCGGCAAAGTAGCCTACATAGAGATCTAGGGGCTCAGTCAAGCTGTTTGTAGGGTCAGCGCCGGATGCTGCCAGCTTTCCGTCCACGTACAAAGTAAGATTGGTTGCGTTTCGTGTTGCGACAAAAAGGTGCCAGTTGTCGTCTGAATAATCTCCCGAAGTGGTTACTACGGACTCGTTTGCATCATTTGCATCAGCTAACCTGCAGTTAAAATTTCCGTCTGCTTCTATTTCGCAGTATACTCCATCTCCATTATATGCATTAAAGAGTACCTGCCTTCTGGGGTCATTCTTTGCTTTCGCCCAGATGGAAAGGGTAAATTCTTCGCCAGACGCAAATGGGTAATTATTCATCCCGCTCAGGTTAATGATATCATCATTTCCATCTAAAAGAGCTCCTTTTCCAAAATAACCGGAACTATTAATGGTTATATCTGATGAAAGCGTCCCATTGTTTCTCCCCATATAGTCAAAGACATGTGTACCGTTATTATCATCAATGCGCCACCAGGAGACCAATGAATCATCAAAATCAATAAACAGGGAAACATTTACAGAATCCGTAGCGGTCACATTCACAAAAATACTCTCTGCAGGAGCAACCGAATTATTTGCAGGAGTAGGGAAAGTAAAATTGATCGTGGGGAAAGCAGAGTCAATGAAAAAAGAGTATATGCCCGTTTCCTGTTTGTTATTTCCCGTGTCGTTGCAAAAGAATTGGACAGTATGGCTTCCTTGCGCCATGGAGCTATTAGTAAAGTTGAAATAATAACTGCCTTCTTGCTGCATCGTGGTATTCGGCGCACTATCCAGACTAAAGCTGCACCAGCTCGCTTCTCTCGATGTTGAAACATTGAAGAGAATGGCACTGGTGTTGTAATCCGAATTATTCAAAGGAGAGTGGACAGCAATAGAATAAGTGCAGCTAGTAATATAGGTAGGGTCAGGACTAAAAGTTGCCCCTGAGAAATCAGAAGAGCAGTCAGTATAATCAAGCGCCAGAGTGGTGTCAGTATTTGTTCCTGTTGCATTATGGAGTCCTGACAGGTTAAGGAAAGTGTCCTTGAAAGTAATATTTCCACCATCATAACCCGTGCTCGTCGTATTCATTGAAGTAACGATAGAAGAGGTAGCATTGAGATAGATTGTCCCACCTGAGCCTGATCTCGAAGGTGTTGCGCTGGTAGAGGTCCCACCGCTTGCATCTAAAACGCCGCTGAAATTGATAGCTCCCGATGAAGTCAGCGAAATACGGCCGCCACCGCCTGCATCACCATTATTGGTCGAGATTCCTCCTGAAGCAGTGAGGGAACCATCTCCTAAAATAGTGCGTGCCTCAAGCCATATTGAACCCCCTGATCCATGGTCGTTATTCCCGTCATAACTTCTCATATCTACCGTTCCATTAACGATAATAACTCCGGCATCAGTTTGCAGTTTAAGCCCGGAGCCACCATTGCTGGTATCTCCACCGCTTCCCAAAGACAGGGGCCTAGACATATTTCCATAAAGTACGCCCGCGCCACTCCCTCCGTTTCCTCCATAGCTTCCGCCTGATCCGCCTGAACCGGGACCTACATCGGTAGGAAAGCCAAGCCCTCTTCCATCAAACTTGCTACTTGCTTTCACAGTTATGTTTCCAGAAGCATTTAACCACAGTCCCCTGCCATCTGCTGTCGTATTATAACAAATAAAGCCAAGATAAATGCCCGAATTACCAAAACAGTCCCCATAAATAGTTATATTATGTTCGCTGCCGAGTACAAAATCTCCTTTAACATTTAGCACCTCTCCCTCTCCAAAATTTCCTCCCAGAAGCCCTATGGAGCCATTAACTTCCCAGTTGCCCGGCCAGGTATTATTGGTAAAAGTCAGTGTTCCAACGCCTCCCTGCCTGCTTCCAGAAGTGGATCCGGTAGTGCCGGAGGCTGTACTAATAGTTCCCGTTAAATCCATGTCCTGCGTATAGCCAAGCCGTATTCTTCCACCGCCGCCCGCAGCACCGTTATTTGATGAGCTCCCCCCCGAAGCATCTAGCACTCCTTTTCCTGTAATAGTTTGAGCAGCAAGCCAAATACTTCCTCCTGATCCTCTATCATTAGACCCACTGCTGGAGTACATAGTAATAGATCCATTGACTACAATATCCCCCGATAGAGCCTTAAGAGCAATACCAGAAGAGCCGGCAGCATTATCCCCTCCACTGCCAAGGGAAGTGGGTGCTGTAGCATTTCCATAAAGAATATTCGTTGAGCCCGGGAAAACGGTACCACCATATCTTCCTGACTCTTCACCCGAGGAACTAGGCCCTACATCAGTAGGGAATCCTAACCCAATTCCATCAAGTGTTGCACTTGATCCAATGGTAACGTTACCATTAAGGCTTCGCCACTCCTGCCCATGGCCATCACCGGTAATATTTCCCTCGATACCAGAGAAATCAATCAGGCGGTAATCACCGTAAACATACAATGTTCCATTATTGATAGTAATACTACCCGTGCTATTCCATAATTGTGTCCCGTCATTTCTGCCGGTCCAGTTCCCTTGTGCAAAGAGAGGAAGGAAATACAAAGATCCACCCCCGTAACTGCTATCTACAGTAAAACTGGCAAGATTTTGTGGAAGAGTATTATTCGTGATGTTAACATCGCCCGTCCCTGAGCCATTAAAGAGAATATCCTGTCCTGCTGTGGGGACAGAACCCAAGCTCCAGCACGATGCATTAGTAAAGTAGTTTTTCGTATTACAGATCCAGTAATTAGTACCTGAGAGGATAACACTTCTTGTCAGCGTTGAATTCACATTCCCTGCTTTATCCTGAACATAAGACGTGAAAGTATGCGTCCCCGTACTTAAAGAAGTGAAATTACGCTGGATAAATGCTGATGATTCATTGGCATAAAGCCCCTTAATTTCATCTTCCGATAAGGATCGATTGAAAAGAAGAATATCGTCAATGGTCCCATTGATAAGATTGCCAAAATCCACCTGCGAGGAATCCCCATCAACTAAGTCCCCAGCGTTTACAGAGCTCTTAATCTCAGAATCTACATAGAGAGAGACATTATTATCCTTAAAAGTGACTGCAACATGATGCCACTCTCCCACGGAATAAAGAGAAGTGGCAGAATCAAAATTCTGTGCCCCTGTTGTGTTCTTATAGTCAATTCTGAATCTTCCAGCGGTTCTGGTGCGTACAGTATAAGAAGAATCGCTATTCTGATAAAACTGGTCAAAATTATCAGTATTGTCATCAAGATTGAACCAGAAGCTCACCGTCATCTCAGACTCATTGTGGTTAGGCGTAGTTCTCAAAAAATCATTTACTCCGTCAAATTGATAAGCCTTTCCGAAGTATCCTGCATCTGTTGAGGCGACACCCCCTGTCGCAGTGCCATTGTTTCTTCCCAGATAATCTACAGTACCATTACCGTCATCGAATCTCCACCAGGAAACCAATGAATTGTCAAAATCAATAAAGCCAGAGACATTACTTCGATTATCTGCTACACTCACGTTAATGTGAATACTGGAGCCGGACAAAACCTCGTTATTACTGGGAGTAGGGTTAACATAAGAAATATTAGGAATGGAAGTGTCAATTACAACAGATCTGCTCGTTGATTGAACAACGTTTCCTGCAGTATCCTGTCCATAGACAGTAAAGGAGTATCCCCGCTCAGAAAGTCCTGTCTGATTAACACCAAGGTACGCAGTGGACGTGTTTGTATAGAGAGCCAAAACCTCGTTTGAAGTAAGTGTCCTGTTAAAGATTAAGACATCGTCAATAGTTCCATTCCAGTTCTCTCCCGAAGTAATCCACCCCCCTATAATTGCATTGACATTTTCAGCTAAGTCAACATTATAATGTGTTCCAATATCAAGAGCAGATCCGCACGTTTGGCCGTCAAGGTAAATCTGAGCATTTCCACTTCGGTTTGCAACAACAAGGGCATGGTGCCATTGATCGAGTGTTAAGAATGCATTACTGCAGGTTGTGCCAGTTCTCTCTGATCCATTGCCCATCTGAAAATGAAGGTCATCAGTATTAGTCATCCTAAAATTCCACCCTTTCTGTCCTGCTGATGCTGCGCCTTTCGCCACTAAAGCAGGATAAGTTACTGTTGAATTTCCGGATCGCTTAGCCCACAAGGAAACAGTAAAGTCGACGTTTTGGGCGAATTCAAAGTCAGTATCATCCCCCAGGTCAAGATAGTCTCCATTGCCATCAAAAGTAAATCCTTTGCCTAAATACCCTGCGGTAGTTTGAGAAGCGTCTGCTACAATAGTTCCGTTATTTCTGCTCGTGTAATCAATTACCGCTGTACCGTTATAGTCATCCATACGCCACCAGGAAACCAGTGAATTGTCGAAATCAACGAACAATGAACTATTCATTTTTCCATCTATAGCGGTAGCATTAACAAAAAGATGATTCTCCGGCTTCCAGGCACCGTTTTCAGGTGTTGGAGCTGAAAGGGTGAGATTTGGGGCAGTAGTATCAATAGTGACAAACCTGCTTGCCACACTATTCACATTTCCTGCAGTGTCCTGTGCATACGCTTTGAAATTATAAAGTCCATCAGTAAGCGAAGTAAAATTACCAAATACCGATCTCGAGGAAGTATTCGCATAGAGTGCAGCAACTTCATTTGTAGTCAGAGAGCGGTTGAAGAGCATAACATCATCAATGCTTCCTGTTAAGAATCCAGCTCCTGTGTTATATGAGCCAAAATACATGTCATACGGGCCGGAGACGTTGAAATCTGCACCACTAGTGGTACTTCTGTCAAGTGCCCCATCGGTATACAAATACATACCACTAGCATTTCTTACTCCAACGACGTGGTGCCAGGAATTGTCCATAATCACTTTATTAGAATTTCCTGTGCCTACTTGGTTGCTTCCATTTGCAACACGGAAAACAACAGTGTCCGTTCCTGAATTAACATAAATATTGAATCCTGCATTGTAAGTTCCAGCTATTTTATTGTCGACAATTGAGGTATATGCTCCGGGCACTCCGCCCTTTACCCATACAGAAACCGTAAAAGGATCTCTCTCAAAGTCAAACCGCCCATCTTCTATGATACGTACATAGTCTCCAGCACCATCAAAAGAGAATGCCTTACCCAGATAGCCATCTTCCACTTGGGCTGCATCTCCATTGCTGGTTCCATTGTTGAACGCCAGATAATCGATTACATTTCCGCTTGAGTCCGTATCATCCATACGCCACCATCCAACGAGCGAGTCATTGAAATCAATAAACACGGAGACATTATAAATGTCTGAAGCAGTTGCGTTCACAGCAATAAAACTCTCTGACTGAACTGAATCATTTGAGAGAGTAGGAGCAACATAGGATATGGAGGGAAGCACAGTATCAACATAAAAAGATACAGAACTGCTGTTTCTGTTCCCTGCTGTATCAACAGCATGAGCAGTAAGATTATGCTGCCCATCTGAAAAGCCGGTCAGGTTTGCTTCATAATTAGAGGAGCTTGAATTGTACAGTGCTGCAATTTCTGATGCAGATAAAGACCGATTGAAGACCAAAATTTCGTCAATAGTTCCGTTGAACTCGTTTACTGTAGTAGTGTATTGTGTTCCGATGAGCTCGCGCAGCGTACCAACTTCTCCTTTTTTCGGGTACACACCGGTTAGAGATGGAATCTCGCTGCTATCAAAAGCACCATTGAGATAAGCGCTGTGTACTGTTCCATTCCATGTGCAAACAAAGTGATACCATTCATTTGCGTTAATAGCATGGAATGCTATCTCATCGGTTGCGCTTCCATTGCCGATTAAGCAGCGTACCCAACCTGAAGCGAGGTGAAGATCATATGCATGATAGATACTTTGGGAGCTAGAATAATAACCATAAATGCCGTCAAATGAAGAAGAATCATTAGCGTATACCCATGCAGAGATAGTATAATTGCATCCCTCGCAAATCAAAGGCTCTGAATTATCAGAGCGAATCTGAACAGCATCATCAGCTCCGTCGAAAGCAAACCCTTTTCCAAATTTACCATCTTCAGTGACATTCGTATGACCTAATCGGGTTCCATTATTGGCATAAGAACTTAAATCAAGAGGATGTTGGGTACCATTCACATCATCAAAGCGCATCCACAACAGCAAGTCATTATCTACATCGACAAAGCTGTAGTGGTTACTGCTGTCATTAGTAGATAAATTGGCATAAATTATGTTCGAATTGTGGTAAGTATTGTTAAGGGGCCTATCAAAACCAATAAGCGGAGTTGCATTATCCTCCCCTACTCCACTTCCTGTAAGGTTCTCAATCTTATAGTATCCGTTTTCGAGACTTACCTTAATACCATTTTTCCAGGTAGACAAATCAGAATGTGCAAAAATAATTTTGTTTGGACAAGAATTATTGATTTCTGTCAGTTTTGTTGCGTCGGGGCAGACAATGATTGCCGAATCACGATGCTTGCGTAAAAAGAGTGTATGATTTGAAGCAATACCGGTAACAGACTGGGTGTCAACTACCGTTTTATCAGTCGAGGCATTAATGATAAGTCTGCTCAGGTTTACTGCCTGCGAAGAAAAGAAGCCAAATAACTGCAATCGAAGGCCGTCGTTTTCTGATGAAAAATTCATGAACTGGTCAGTAGAATACGTGCCGCCGGAAGCCAGCGTTCCATCTACCGAACCTACAATGGTATAATTACCTGTAGAAGCATCAGTAGGTACAAAGAAAGAGACACCAGTAGATACCACTCTTACGTCAGTGGAGTTCACGTTTCCTGCGGTGTCCTGAGAATAGGCATTGAATGAATGCGAGGTAGAACTTAAGGAAGTGAGGTTCGCCGAAAGGTATTTGAGGGAAGTATTTGCATACAGCGCATCAATTTCTGAGGGAGATAATGTCCGATTGAAAAACATCACATCATCCATAGAGCCATTATAATCGTAGGTCGACGGATATCCCCCAAGATAATACGCGCCTCCTGTATCGCCAATTGCTCCATTAACTGACCAGATTGCACTGAATGATGGATTTGAACCATTCGTATAAACTACCAGCTGTGTGCCGTTAAAAGTTGCTGCAACATGTGTCCACTTTCCTATAGGGATGCCGCTAGTGGATTTAACTGCCAGTCCGTTATTAAAGGTGCCATTATATATTCTGAACTCAAATTGGTTCAGGCTATTAAAGTCCAGATACGCAAGAATAGAACTCAAGCCTTGTCCAAAGAGCCTGCGGTCGATATCATTGTCCACAGAGGGTCTAATCCAGGCACTCCAGGTAAAGTTTGTCGCAGAAAAATTGAGGCTTTGGCTGTGCGCAATGTCTACCCGATCAGCGTTGCCGTCAAAAGCAATTGACTTTCCAAAGCGCCCTGAGTTATTAACTGCAACATTATTGACTAAGGTTCCGTTATTCCTTCCCATATAGTCAAAGATATGCGTGCCATTATTATCATCCATGCGAAGCCAGGTTACCAAAGAGTCTTCAAAATCAAGGAAAGCCGATACATTTCCTAAGGCATCAGAAGCACTGGCATTTACCGTGATGTACGTTTGAGCGATGGATGAACCGTTCGCTGGGGTAGGGCCTACAAATGAGATCGAAGGAAGAGTAGTATCAACCGTCACACTCTTAAGAGCAGTGGAGTTTACATTTCCTGCCTGATCCTGTGTATACGCTCTAAAGGTGTGTGTGCCGTCGGTCAGTCCTGTGAAATTATTAGCGAGGTGTCTTGATGAAGTATTTGCATACAGTCCTTGTACTTCTGAAGCTGAGAATGATCGATTAAAGATCATTACATCATCAAGGCTTCCATTGAACCTATTAGAGTTGCCATGATACTGTCCCAGAAAACCATCTGATGAAGGAGAAAAAGCTGCTCTTCCTATATAGCTCTGCTCTACTCCATTAATATAAGTTACAGTGTTTGAAGTATTCCAGGTAACCAGATAATGCGTCCAGACATTATTTGAAATCGAGTTAGCAGGGCTTGAGTCACCTGGTCCTACTATCCTAATCGTATTTGCTGAAGTAAGGTAAATCGAAGGGTCATGTGAGGTTCCCTGTGAAAAAGGATACTCGTTATCATCTCGCGGATTTGCATAGAACCAGAAAGAAATCGTTGCGGAAAGGTTACTAACATTATTTCCGAATTCGTTTATCTCCATATAGTCGTCAACACCATCAAAATCAAATGCCTTTCCAAGTTTTCCATAGCCCTTCTGAACTGGATTTCCAAACAAAGTTGCATTGTGGTTTCCAAAATAATCTAAAACATCAGAGCCGTTAAAGTCATCCATCCTCCACCAGGAGACTAATGAGCCGTCAAAATCAATGAATGTGGAGACATTTCCAGTGTCGTCTGCCGAAGAAACATTAACAACTAAGGTGCTATCAGAAACAGCAAAGGTCCCGTCGGGAGTATGAGAAGTAAAATTAATTTCAGGTTTAGTCTGATCTATTCGGACAGATCGAGTTGCTCCTTCAAAGATATTTCCAGCAGAATCCTGCGAGTAAGCAGTGAAGGAATGGACTCCTTCAGCAAGATTGCTGAAATTGGTCTCGAAGTAACTTGATGAAGTATTCGCATAGAGCGCAAGAATTTCTGCTTCAGTTAAGGTTCGGTTAAATATAAGCAGATCATCAATCGAGCCATTCCAGCTATCAGCATCAGTACTTCTACGCCCAATAAAGCCAGATTCATCATTCTCAAATGTTCCGCTCTGAGATGAAATATCTACTGTTCCCAAATAAACTCCATCAATATACAAGCTAATATTATCCCCATAAAAATACCGAACAGTCCACATTCTCCAGTTATTTCCAAGGCTAGAACTTATTGCAGTAACAAGATTAGTAGTTCCGTCATCAAATACTGCTTCAGGATTTCCAGAACTGTCCTGATATATAGCCCACCAGCTAGCACTTGCGCCCCCTCTACCGCTACTATAGATGTAGTTCCAGTCATTGTCAACAAGAGATTTAGCCCACACGTTGACTGTAAAATTCTGCGTAGTAAAATTCAAGCTCTTGTCACTACCCACATCAACATAATCAGCATTTCCATCAAAGCTGAAGGCCTTACCAAAGTACCCATTCTCAACCTCATAAGCATTTCCGGTGATAGTTCCATTGTTCTTCCCTGTGTAATCAAGAATATGTGTCCCGTTGTTATCATCCATTCTCCACCAGGAAACAAGTGAATCATCAAAATCAACAAAAGTAGAGACATTGCCTGAAGTATCTGCTGCCGAGACATTCACCAAAACAGAGTCATCAGAATAGAAAGAGTCAGCGGTCGCGCTAGGGTAGTCGTAGCTCAAAGTAGGATTCGTGTTATCAACGAGAACAGTTCTCAGAGCTGTCGCATTAACGTTTCCTGCCAGATCCTGTGCATACGCTCTAAAGGTGTGTACACCATCGGAAAGCCCGCTAAAGTTCGCACCGACAATTCCTGAAGAAGTATTCGCATAGAGTGCCTTGACTTCTTCATCACTAAGTGAGCGATTGAAAATCATCAGATCGTCAATCGTTCCATTGAAACGATTAGCAGTAATGCTTCCTTCCCTTCCGATAAATGAGCCACTAATAGTTAAATCATTAATGGAGGAAATAGTAGAGACATCTGAATCAAAGTTAACTCCGTCAAGATAATACAGGTAGTCAGAGCCATTGAAGATAAATCCGACATGATGCCATTCATTCTCATTGAGAGTAATAGTTGCAGAAGTAGGGGTAAATCCTGTCGAGCCATCCCCAGAGTGCACACTATAATATACGGAGCTGGAAGGTTTTCTGATAGAGAGTGCAAGGCCTTTATTAGTATCATAAGCTCCCCAGAGCACATTATAACTTTGATGGGCAGCAATGTTCACCCACCCAAAGAGAGAAAGTGAGTTTGCATTACCATAGATAGAAGTCCCCATATCTGCATAATCAGTATTTCCATCCATAGTAAGGCCATTTCCGAAATAGCCGGAGTTGGCAGTAGTCGCACTATCAAGGAGCGTACCGTTCTGCCTGCTATAGTATTCTATGATATGCGAGCCGTTCGCATCATCCATGCGCCACCACGCAACTAAGGAATCATCAAAGTCAATGACGGTTGAAATATTCCCCACATTATCAGCTGCAGAAACATTGACGATCAGAGTATTATCAGAGACTACTGATCCATCAGCAGGTGTTGCGGAAGTATAGTTCGCCTCAGGTGTAGTTAGGTCAATGCGCAGCGTCCTATTAGAGCTGGAGTTAACATTGTTCTGGATATCTTGAGCATAGACGGTATAACTGTGAACTCCTTCTGAGAGGCTGGTAAAATTGACTTCTAGGTATTGTGTCGAAGTGTTTGCATACAGTGCCCTTACTTCTTCTTGGGTAAGTGAACGATTGAACACCAGAACATTATCAATAGTTCCGTTAAAGTGGTATGTTCCTCCATTGCTTCCAATAAGAAGTTGCTCTGGAGCGTTAAAGTCC
This sequence comes from Candidatus Nanoarchaeia archaeon, assembly GCA_028279765.1. Lineage (GTDB taxonomy): Archaea > Nanobdellota > Nanobdellia > Woesearchaeales > WJIZ01 > JANQND01. The sequence continues at coordinate 87,537 of JANQND010000022.1, forward strand.
GTATTATAGGCTCCCCCGGTCATGTTGTAGAACTGCCCATCCCAAAAACAGTGATAGCCAACGGTAGCATTCCCTAAAGGAGTGCATGCGAGGAAGTGCCACTTACCTACATCTGCAGTAATTCCTGAAATATAAGTGGACAAAGAGCCCCAGTATAAGTAATTGTTAGCAGAATGGAAATAATAGGCCTGAGACTTTGTCCATCCGACATCATTATCATAGATATATCCAATATATTGGTTCCTTCCAGCAGTAGAGGATAACTCGTTAAGCTTGTACCAGGCAACAAAAGTAGTAGTATCAGCTGCATCATCTGATATTCCGCTAAATGAAGTATCCCTGATAATATCACCGGCTCCATCAAATTCGAATGCCGCACCTATTTTTCCATCACTCGTTTGGCTTGCGCCGTCAACTATGGTTAAATCGTTTCTTCCCATATAATCGGTTGGATTATTTGATCCATCAAGATCATCCATTCGATACCAGGAGACCAAAGAATCATCAAGATCCACGAATACGGAGAGATTTGATGTGTCGCTTGCAGTTACATTTAGTATAAACGAATTTTTGCTGCGATGTGAACCATCAGCAGGAGTAGGGTTAGCAACAGAAAATTGCTCAATAACACCGTCAGTCAAATTTGCAGTGAGTGTATTAACAATAGAAGACAAAGTAGGAGAGTAGAAGCTGTTTGATACATTCCCTGCAAAGAAAGTAAAGTTCAGGGTAATATTTGTCGATGCGGGGTCAATGGAGAATGTGTTCTGTCCTGTAAATACCTGATCAGTCGTATAGTACCAGCTCCCGGCATAGTATCCAACTGTCAAATTGATAGAGCTGCCATACAATGCCTGATGGTCAGCTTTTACCACAACCTGGCTATTGCCAGAAGTAAAATTAAGGTTGGAGATAATTTGCTCCCCACGCGGCTTGAAACGATCAGAGGCATTCAGATAGAGGCCCATCATTTGAGTTGCAGTGAGGCTGGTGTTAAACATCATAAGCTCATCAAGGCTGCCATTGATAGTTCTTGCAGCCTGGGTAGTATCACTATTAGGATGGCCACCGATAGTCAGCACCCTATCCCTACTATTGGCAATTCCTCCTCCAAGATCATCCGAGCAAAGGAACGTTCCATTCATGTAGAGTGCATAGTCAGTAGAATTAATAGTGCCAGCCACATGAGTCCACTTATTAAGAGGAACGGCAACACTACAGTCAATCAGGGTGTCAGTATAGCCATTTGCACTCAGCCATAAGTGATTAGAGCCTGCTTCAAGCCCCAGGTACCAATATACGGAGCCTTGTTGGAAAATATATTCTGTACCATCGGTATCATTTCGCAGATATATCCACGCGGAGAGCGTAATATTTTTGCCGGTGATATTAAAATCATCAGCATAGGCAACTTCCAGGCGATCGCCGTTTACCAGATCCATTGCTCCTCCATACAATCCCGATGAAGTGTAGGAAGCGTTTTTTATCAGAGTCGCATCATGATTATTCTGTGAATAATCATAGGTAGTAACTGCGCTCGCATTCTCATCAAAAGGAAGATACAGAACTAAACGGTCGTAAGGAGCACTGTCAGAAATTTCCAGATGGGTAAAATTATTCTCGGCTGTAACGTTTATCAGGGTCGTATTCACAGAAACATCGCTAACAATCAGGGTTGGGTCAATAATATGGTCAAACTCCAGGTACGTTGAAGCATTGTCCAGATTAATAACCTGCAGATCAAATACATCCTGGCTGCCGTTCATTTCAGTCAGGTAAATAGTGTAGTAACTTTCATTTACTATAACAGGGAATTGTGCAATGAGCCGGGTATCGTTCTGTTCAAAGACCCTTACTGCTGTATTAAGTGATTCATTGTTACGCACATAAATCGTGATGTCCTTAGAGGGAGTAAGGTTTTCTTCAAACGTTACTCTGACATACTCCCCGTGGTAAACAGGTGTGCTCCAGTTGCCATCTTTTTGACGTACCTCAGGATAAATATCAGCAATAAGACTTCTATTCTCTGCAAGGTGCTCTGCCTTAGTAATCAGAATAATTTCATAGGTCTGATTTGAAAGATGCGGGACAGTCCAGTAAATACGATCGATCAATGAATTATTGTTACGATCAATATAACTTACATTTTCAACGAGCTGCCGGGTATCATTCACAAGCCAGTATAATTTCACCGATTCTTTTCGTGAGTCGCGGATATCAGTAAACGACAAAATGTTAGTGTAGTGCACATCAGACTCGATAACAACCCTCTTTACTCCCTCTGTAACATTCTCCTCCTCCACACTGGGGCCTTCTGTGACGTAGGTAACTTCCAGTGAGGGTGCCGGCTCTTCAATGACTAAGGAAGCTCCTGCATTAACATCAGCAGATACAGCAGTGTCAGTGATAGCACCTACCGCCGCATCCAACTCAGCTGAGAGCCTGTTTTCTTCAATGATCCCGGATGCAGTTCCCTGAATGGAGAGTGTTCGAACGGAAGTCGAGCCTATTCTTTGAGCAGAGGATTTTGCAATCGTGTTTTCAGTCCTTGAAATTTGTGTAGAGAGAGATCCGATAGCCTTTGCGATTTTTTCTTGCTCTTCACGACCATTAGCTTCAATGAGAGTCTCATTCAGCACTGCAAGGTTTTGCTCATAAGCCTGCTTCAGCTCAGAAAGAACCACAGGATCCTCTGGATTTTTCCTCTTTTCTTTCAGTTTTTTCTTGATAAGTTTGCTCAGTCTCTTGACATTGCTTTGCTCCTCAAATTCCTCAATGCTATTCGGAGTTTCGTTGACGATTACAGTAAGGCTACCTTGGAAAACGTTCAGCTTTTCCCCGCCAACGATTTTCTGTACAGAAATATTAAATGCTTCAGTCGGAAGGCTAAGAGTCACGTTAGCTGCGCCTTGATCCACCAGCACAGCACGCCTCCAGACGACAGGCTTGCCAACTTCCACCTGAGCAATAGGTTCAAACTCTTCTGGCTCTGCGCCTGATGGAATGATGAAACTCTGGTTTCCTTCAACAACAGTCACCTCAATAATAGAAGAAACAGTACTGTCGGAGCCGTCGCTCACAGTAAAGAAGGTATATGCTTTTCCCAGGAATCCGGGAAGCGCAGAAAAGGTCACCTGCAAGCCATCAATTTCAGCAATAATGCCCTCTGCATCAAAAGAGGAAAGAGATAACTCCTCCCCCTCTGCATCGCTCACATAAGAAGAAAAGTCAAGGGTATATACCGACTCTGATCCAAGAGTAATGTTAGGAAGAGAAGAGAACTTAGGTGCAGAATTTTGAAGAAGCGAAGCCTGCGACGAATAGCTGAAATGATCAAGATAAATACTGCCTGAATTGACTTCAATATCCAGAGTATAACTATTTGAGCCGATGCCAATAGAGCAAGCCTCACCGCAAGAAGAGAAATTAAGGCGATCAAATACATCGACGCTCAATCCTTTAATATCGCTAAATCGAATATCAGCATAAGCATATTCTGCGTCAGTGCTATAATTAGCAAAAATGATTTGGGCGGTCACGTTATTGCGGTCTACCGCCCCGTATTTTCCTTTGCTAAGATAAAGGGTTTCATTCCACTGAGGCTCGGAGCTAGGCAGCCCTAAAAAAGCACAGCAGGTCTCGGCGCCAAAGCATACGGGCTGGTTTGAAATTTTCCACTCCGTACACATAGCTGATGAATCAAGATTACCAGCAGAGCTGGATACCTGAAGCGATGCGACATCAGGTAAGAATGGTTCTGCAAAGAGAATAAAGTCAAGACTTGAATTCTCTACCGCCCGGTCAAGCTCAACCGAAGGGTAATCTACTAATGGATATTGGTTAGTACCATCAACAAGGCGCACACTCCCGGTAAAGTCCCTGCTGACCCATCCGTTTAAAGTAAATGAAGCAAGGTTTGCAGGCTCAATGGAAATAGATTGTGAAGTAGTGAACTCTGTCATGATCGAGGTGTTCACCGGATCAAACACGACAAAACCGGTAAGGCCGGGGTTCAGGAATTGGACGCCCATAACCATTAGGATCACAAGTAGTACTGCGTTCACTATGTTCTTCGAGGAGTATTTTGCAAGATAAATCGTATTTATATGCTCAGTAAGCTCGCGCTCTTTTTGGGCTATAAAGGAATCACTTTTCCTCAGCCATTCGGTCTTGCTATGCCCCCTATGTTTAGATTGCAGGTGTCTAGCAAAATCATTTCTCCCAATCAACCCTCTTTTTCTTTTTTGTTGAGCATCCTGCAGAGATCCAACTATCTTAGACTTCGAAGTTCTGCAGCGGTGAATATCGCTGCTTGCTTTAGCTATTCGGTTGATAGTTTTTTTGCTCATGTGCTATTTTTTTCAGTGCCCTGTTGACGACAGTCCAGACCGTTCTCTCATCACGCTCTAAAAGAGAGCCAATCATCCGGTAACTCAAGTGATAATTTTCGCGAAGGTAGAGGCAAAGTACCTCCAAAACAGAGAGCAATCGCTCTGAAAAGTGAGAGACATTGATGATCAGGTTTTCTTTCGTCATTTTGAGTTTTTTTGTATCAATATCGTGCAGGTCAAGGTCGATGATCAGTGGCTTTCGAAGAGAATTATGGTAAGTGGTCCAGATGGTAGTCTCATCTCTATTAAGGATTCTTGCGATACGCACAAAAGAAAAATCATGCACGTCCTTCAGATAACGAACCAATGCCTCCAGCGGGCCTAGCTTGGATCGGAAAAGTCCAATAGGAACAGAGATGTATTTCTCTTTATGAAGAAGAAGATCCTGAAGCTGTTCAGAAGAGAGGCGATATTTCTTTTTTAGGTTCGTAATAAGAAGGAGGGTTTCATTTAAGGCATCAGACTGATTATGTAAGAGCGCTGCAAGAGACTTTCCTCTATCCAAAACCGAATCAAGTCCTTTATCCTGGGATTTTTTATTCAAGGAACAACTCCAAAGACCCATTATGTAAGTATAATTTATTTTTCATTTAAACATCTAACCTAATATGTAAGTTCTATCCATATACTTGGAATTTTAACCGTCAATATTCTGAAAAATCCGAAATAATAACCTATTTTGTAAGTATAATTACTAATAAAATCACTAAAACAACTTATTTTGTAAGTATAAACCATGCTTAATCCCTAAAATCATCTATTTTGTAAGTATAATCAGCTTCTTTTATTTATAAAAATTTCTATTCTGGTATACTATGTAAGTATACTAATTTGATAATAACACTATGTAAGTACAAATTGAGGATATAACTAAAGAAAGACCTATTATGTAGGAAATTTATAAAATAGCATTTTGTAAGTATGATTCTCTTAAATTATTATAATACTACCTAATATGTAAGAATAAAGGAGAGAAAAAGAAGAAAAAGAAAAAAAAGAGAGTGAGATATAAGAAAAGAGTACTTGAGCTTCATAACCTTTAAAAAAAGCAGAAAGATAATGTATAGCGGGGAGCGGTTTGGGTATAAGAAAAACAACTAAGTTGAGTTGGACGCTAGCAGTAGCCCATTTCAAACTACGAAATGAAGGGAGCTACCTTGGTATACTATGGTACCTGCTCAACCCAATATTACTTTTCGGGCTGCTTTTATTCGTTTTCTCCGACAGGCTTGGAAATGAAATAGAATATTACCCGCTATACTTGCTGCTTGGAATAATCATGTTCAATTTTTTTCGAAAAGCCACTGTAGAGGCTACAACCCTTATTCGGGAGAATGGAATTATAAAATCAATTAATTTCCCAAGAGAAGCCCTGCCAGGTTCAATGATCCTAAGAAATCTCTTTTCTCACTTCTTTGAAATTTTTCTGTTTGTGCTTCTTATGATATTTCTCGATATACCTCCGATACAGATCATATGGTATCCAATAATTCTCCTTTTTTTCTCTGTCTTTATTTTCGGCATGGCATTGATTTTATCCTCTTTAAGTGCTCATTTCGTTGATCTAGGTAATTTGTGGTCATTTGGTTCCAATTTAATTTGGTTTGGAACTCCTATTTTCTATTCCATAGGAGGTCAAACAAAGCTTTTCTATGCCAATCTCTTTAATCCAGTATATTATTTTATCACGATTGCAAGAGATTCTATTATCTACAATGAAATTCCAGAATTATGGATGGTAATTGGTGCTGTCCTTTATGCTTTGATTTCTTTAGTTGTGGGACTAGTTGTTTTTAACAGGCTAAAAAGAAGGTTTGCTGAGTTAATATGAAAGGAAAAAAAATAGTTGTCAAAAATATATCGAAAACGTTCGAAATAGGATTCAAAAAAAATCAAAGCTTTCTAGCAAAAATGTTGTCCTCTTTCTCTGGAAGAGAGCCAAAAAAGAAACTCAAGGCATTAAGAGATATTTCTTTTGAAGTCAAAGAGGGAGAAGTACTAGGAATCATAGGAGAGAATGGTTCAGGGAAATCAACTCTCCTGAGAATCCTTGCAGGGATCTACAAAAAAGACACAGGAGAAGTATATACCTATGGGAAAATTATCTCACTGATAGGGCTGGGTGCCGGATTGCAAGAAAGGCTAACCGCGAAAGAAAATATTTTCTTAGTGGGTCCATTATTCGACCTGAGCAGTAAAGCCACAAAGAAAAAATTCAACTCCATTGTTACATTTGCTGGATTAGATGAATTTGTAAACACGAAAGTATATCAGTTTTCAGAAGGCATGAAGCAAAGGCTTGCTTTTTCAATTGCAATACATGCCAATCCTAGAATTCTTCTTTTAGATGAGGTTTTTGAGGTAGGAGATGAAAAATTTAGAAAAAAAAGCTCTCAGAAAATATTAGAACTTGTTAAGAAGGGTGTATTTGTTATCTTAGTGACTCATTCAGTAGAAATGGTTAAAGAATACTGCGACAGAGTTCTCTGGATGAGCAAAGGAAAAATTATCAGATCAGGTGAAGCGAAGAAGGTTGTCAAAGAGTACCTAAAAGCGACTTCATGATAATTAAGAAAGGAAATTATCTTCTTATGAATGCCCAACAAAAAAACTTAAAAAGCTAAACACAAAATCAGGTGCATGCAGAATAAAGAATTCTGGAAAGATAAAAAAGTATTAGTTACCGGGGGAGCAAGTTTCATTGGTAGTCACCTAGTAGAAGAATTAATGCAAAGAGGAGCCATAGTGAGAGTTGCTGATGATCTCTCCAGCGGCAAACTTTCTAATCTTGAAGCAGTGAAGGATAAGATAGAATTTTTGCAAGGTGATCTAAGAAAATGGGAGTTTGCTGACAAAGCAACTCAAGGACAAGAGATCGTTTTCCATCTAGCCGCAAGGCATGGTGGAAGAGGGTATATTGATTCCCATCCTGCTGATTGCGCCACAAACTTAGCCTTAGACAATATCGTTTTTGAGGCTGCAACGAAGAATGGAGTTGAAAGAATTACTTTTGCCGGTTCCGCTTGTGCATATCCTACAGATATTCAGGAAGAAAAGGTATTATTAACTGAAGAGATGATCAGTTTCAAGAAGAGAGGAGGGGCATTTTCTGATGGAGAGTATGGTTGGGCAAAATTGATGGGGGAGATGTCTCTTAAAGCATTTCATAAGCAACATGGTATCAAGACGTCCATTGTAAGGATTTTTACTGCATATGGTCCAAGAGAAAACGAAACTCACGCTATTATTGCATTGCTTGCAAAAGCACTCATCAAACAAGATCCATTTGAGATTTGGGGCGATGGTGAACAGACAAGAAATTTCACTTATGTTTCTGATATTATTCAAGCACTACTGTTGGCTAGCCAGCATATTGAGGATGGAACTGCCATTAATGCAGGAACAAGCGAGTTCATAAGCCTAAACGAAGCAGCAGAGCTAGTATTTAAACAGTTTAACTGGAGACCGAAAGAAATCAAGTATCTCAAGGATAAGCCAATAGGAGTCAAACATAGAGCAGCAGATATTTCTCTAGCAGAGAAAGTAAGTGGATGGCAACCAAAATATTCCTTTGAAGAAGGACTTAAGAAAACAGTAGATTGGTATAAAAAAAACAAGGATTCTAAAGAAGTAAGTGAGAAGATATCCTACTTGCTAACTGAAAGATAGGAAAATACTCCAAAGTGCGGGAGGTAAAATAATGATCTTGAAAAAGAGTAAGAAAAAAAGAAAAGCGCTCTCTCTCATCCTTTGTTCTAGAAATGATAATTACAGAGGTAATTCAAAATACAGGCTGCAAGCAACCCTGAATTATACTGCAAAGCAAATATTCAAAGCAGGAAGAGAGAGTGAAGTAGAAATCATTGTTTCAGATTGGGGAAGCAGGATACCTCTAAGGGACATTATCAAGCTTTCTGGTCAGGCAAGCAAAATCACTTCTTTTTTGAATGTTCCAAAGAATATTGCAAAAAAGCTGCAAAAAGACAGTCCTTTTTCTGAAGTTCATGCACTCAATGCCGTAGCAAGAAGATCTAATGGAGAATTCATAGGAAGAATAGATCAAGATACCTTAGTTGGGGAAAAGTTTTTTGAAGTATTTTTCGACCTCTATCAAGGTAAAAGGAAGCTAAAAGCCCCCTTGAGCTCTTCATTAATCTTTGCTAATAGGAGACGTATCCCCTATATCTTCTCTGTAAAAGAGCCTTCTATGAAAGAGATTGAAAAGTTGATTGATACCTATAAAAAATATATGGTTATTGAAAATGAATTTCCAGAAGAGTTATTCTGGCATAGTTATGTTGGAATTTGGATGACGCACAGAAGAATATGGTTCGAAGCCAAGGGATATGATGAAAGCTATATCTACACTAATGAAATGGAAGTCGAGATGATACATCGCCTAAGAAGAAAGTACCCCATAATAAACATAGGAAAATTAGATGGCACCGACTACTATCATCTCTCCCATGATCATGCCATAAAATACTATGATCACACCAGGCAAGCAGACAAAAAGATCAATCCCTGGGTAGATCTTGACAAACCGCTTGCACTGCTTTATCCGAATCACAGGAACTGGGGAATGAAAGATTACAATCTCAAATTACTGAGGGCACATTCTGAAAAATATTACAAAAGAATAAGTGATACAAGAATTACAAACCATAAAAAGAACATTATGTGGTACGGAGCTTTGGGGTTGATACTGGATAGATATTACTCATGGCATACTTTTTCAAGTTGGATAGAGAGAATGATTGGATTAACCGGGATAGCTATTAAAAAAATCTCTCCAGAGATATATCGGAAATTAAGAAAAATAAAGGAAGGTTTTTCCCTAAGTTCTGAGAAAAAATGAAAAAAGCATTAATTATAAGCTCAAGGGGGAAGCCCACGGGGTTTTTTTCTTTATACTTTCAGGTTTTGGGATGGCTTGAGGTATGTGAAGAAGAGAGCATAATTCCTATTGTATACTGGAGATCTAATTGCGTATATTGGGAAAAAAGGGGCTACAGAGGAAAAAGAAACCCCTGGGAATACTATTTTCACCCTGTTTCAAAATATTCCATCACTGATTTTACAAATGCCCCTCTCTCCTATCTAGAGAATGCAAAGCTTCAGGAATTTAACAATGCCAAGGTTGATTTGAGATATTCCGAAGAAATTTGCCAAGAAAGCAAACGTAAAAAAATTTTTCTTCCGAAGAATGTGCGAATAACCAATGTTTTTCTAGAGGGAATCATAACTGGTGGAGAAGTAATGGAACAGAAAAGAAAAAAGTTTAGCTTCCTAATCAGAAAGTATGTCAAAATACGCAAAGAAATTTTGGAAAAAATACATGATTTCGAGAGAGAACACTTCAAAGGAAACAAAGTGATAGGTATTCACTTAAGAGGTAAAGAAAAAATGGAAGAGTTAGCTCTATACCACAAAATCAAGATGGTGCCTCCTAAATATTACTTCCAAGAAGTCAACAAGTACTTAAAAAAAGAGCCAAGTGCCAAGGTCTTCATTGCTACAGAATCAAAATCGCTCAGAAAACAAGTGAAAGAAAAATATGGTAAAAGAGTGGTTTACTACGATTCAACACTCTCTGACGAAGGGACTTCCCCCCACCTTCAATTTGGTGGAGCAAAAGTAGGAGAAGAAGTGCTAATAGAGGCAATGTTATTGTCCAAATGCAATTTCCTAGTGTATGGAATGTCAGAAGTCCCATTCGCAGCTACTTACTTCAATCCTACTTTAAGACATGTAAACATCCAGAAGAAAAAGAAAAATCTCGCAAAATGGCTCTATTATTTAGATTTAAAGCTTTTTGTGATAACGAGTATAAAAAGAATAAGTATGGACTTAGATGGGGAAATTGGAAAAATCGGTCTTTTCTTAAACAAGCATTCTCCTAGATTATATGTTCGACTTAAAAAGCTAAAGATGCTTATACTTGATTCTTTCAAACAATTCTAATGAATTTTCGATAGCTTGGTCAATATTGAGGTATTTATACTCAGCAAGCCTGCCGACAAAATAAACATTCTTGATTTTTTTAGCCTCAGCAAGATACTTTTGTGCTAGTTTTTGATTTCGGTCATCCATCAGAGGATAACTAGGCTCCTTTGAGCCTAAAAATTCCTTGCAGATGATAGTTTTGTCAGATTGGATATCATAAAATTTCTTAAATTCTGTTATTCGAGAAAATTCAGCACCAGGACCAGTATAATTCACAGTGGAATTTGGCTGAAAACTTCGTTGTTGCAAAGTTTCAAAAACAAAATTAAATCCTTTATAATCTAATTTTCCATACTTATAATTAAAAAAAGCATCCAGAGGGCCAGTGTATATTAATGCCTTGTAGCTGATTTTATTTTTAGTTTTAAAAAAATCAGTGTTGAGCACAATCTCTATATATTTGCTTTTTAGCAT
>JANQND010000015.1 GCA_028279765.1 Candidatus Nanoarchaeia archaeon
CAGGAATCTTTTTGATCGCTTCGTTCATCACAGCTATTGAGTTTTTCTTTCCTATTCCTCCGTACGCAGCTCCATGCCCATAAGTGCCAAGTCCCAAAACATAAACCTGTTTCCCTGTTTTACCAAATATTCTTGATTCCATTTTAGGCAGATTCCCACTTCAACTCCTTGTTTAGAACTTCATATCCGAAATGAATAAGCATTGGCTGGGCAATTTGAGTTACTGTCTCAATTTCATAATCAGATAATCTTGAAATTTGCTGTTGATTGAGAGAAGAATCTAATTTCGAGAGTGCTAATTTTGTATTATCCAATTCGCAAAATTCTAGAACTGATGACAAGGTATCTTTTGGGTTTTCCAACAAATCTTCGTATCTGATTATTTTGTATTTATTTAGAAATTTCTGGTGAGAAACAACAACGGTATTGGATCTAAACCATTGTTCTGCAGCCTCATCTATCGTAGTGTACAAGCCTTCAAATTGTGGCCTATCTGGATCCCATTTTCTTTTCCGGATGATTCCTTCCGAGACAGCATAGCCGTTTCTGACAATTGCAATAAAATATGCGTCAGGAAAGTATGATTGGATAAGTCGAGCTCTCAACGTATCAGCAGGACTTTTTGCAATAAACCTTTTTCCAGGCTCTTGAAATTGTTGATACACCTCAGCAATTCTTTGCTTCTCACTTTCATCGTAGTCCTTCTCAGTTTTATAGTAGGAGAACTTAAATTGTGGATGCGCCCATAGCCTAAAAGTTGATTTTCCTAAATAGTGCCGCACAGATTCGGGTAATCCTTTCAAATCCTGTCCTTCAATATCTGGACCAGAAACATCTTTATGTGCCTTCAAGGTATTCCAAAGGATAGTCGTTCCACTATTGCTGCAGCCAAAGATGAAGATTGGATTCTGTATCCTTGATTCTAAATTGGATTTAGCCATCATACTTGGAAAGGACTCAAGAAATAAAATAAGTAGATGTTGTGTTAAACCACAACAAATAAATATAATAGAGCATTCCATTCCTATACAATGGAAAAAACTCTTGCAGAACTAGGATTTAGTCCCTCAGAAACTAAAATTTACCTGCATTTAGTTAAAAGCGGAGCCAGTTACGCAAACAAAATCAGTGCAGAAACAAAAATCAACAGGACAAATGTATATGAGGCAATAGACAGGTTAATCTCGAAGGGTGTCCTCTCATTCATCAAGAGAAACAAAGTAAAATGGTTTGAAGCCAAACCACCAGAATCACTATTATCCTTGATAAAGGGGAAAGAGGAAGAACTAGAAAAGGCAAAACAGAATCTTAAAGAAGACATCAGCAAAATGAAAATGGTTCCTGATAATCCTTCACTGGAAGCCAACATCTTTATCGGCAAGAAAGGACTGAGGATGATCTTTGAGGAAATCCTCGAGGCTGAAAAACCTATAGCACTGATAGCAGCAACATTGCAATTCAGGGAGTTGTTTGGACCGTATTTCGAATTATGGCACAAGAGAAGGATAGAAAAAGGAATACCGCAAAGATCTATTTTTCCAATTAGCCTAAAGTCAAGACTAGAGAAGAGAGATCTGCTTGTCTACAAATTTATTAACGATAAATACACGAACCCTACAACGACTATTCTATATGGAAACATCTGTATCTTCGTTCAATGGAGTAAGGAGCCAGTAGCTATAAAAATATCAAACAAAGAGATTGCTAGTTCTCATCTAAACTATTTCAACATATTGTGGAATAGCTAAGCATTCCTTCAGAAAGCCTTAACTTATTCTTAAATATCGTCACTCGATAGTAGCAATAAAATAGAAACATTTATATACTACTTGTACTATACTACTCTTTGGGGGTAAACAATATGAAGATCTATACCTATATCATGGTTTTAATGCTGGCTGTACTGCCTGCATACGGAGCATTTATCCAATCTGTTGATTGCGAGAAGCTCCAAAATAGTGAACTCTATCCGCAGACAACTTTCGAAGCAGAAGCAATGGTGTGCTTCTATGGAAGTGGATTTGATGGAAGCAATGTTCAAATTGAACTTGATAGCCCAAGCAATCAGTATTCTCTAAGTGTTCCGGTATCAAACGGAGTAGTAACCTCAGTAAGCGGTGATTATTTCACTGGTGTTAAGGAAGGAGACTATAGCTTGATTGCAGGGGGCATCCAGAGTCCAGACCTCATTATTGTGTATAACAACTCACAGGTTGAATATCCTGATAATGAAACTCCTGGAGAGGAAGATCCTCAGGATCCTACTGATCCCATAAGCAATGTGCCAGAGTTTTCAACCGTTGCTGCAGGACTGGTTCTTGCAGGAGCAGGATTATACATCAACAAGCGCAGGAAGGTGCAAGAATGAAAAAACTATTAATCCTATTACTAAGCGCCATCCTATCACTGAGCATTGTTTTTGGCACTTGCTCAAGCACAGTTGCCTGTCAAAACCAGAATGGAGCATTTTCATGCAGCCCCTCAGATTCAAGCTGCACTTATCATACCTTTGTTCAGGATGGACAGCACTGCGTTGTAGACACCTCATTCACTGATAACGATCAGGACAATGATGGATGGTCTAACGGGTGCGATGCGTTCATCCACGAAGCTAGCGAGTGGATCGATATTGATGGTGATGGCGTAGGCCATACCCTTGACTGTAATGATTACGACACCTCGATCGGCAATTGCAATGCACAACCTGAAGAAACAACCAGCGAGTCTTCAACACCTCAGCGAAGTGGCGGATCAAAGGGATGTGTTGCAAAGTGGGACTGCAGCGCGTGGGGTTCCTGTATTGATGGAAAACAAACCAGGACCTGCGAGCGGGCAAACTATTGCTTCTGGCCACAAAGTCCAGAAACCGAGCAGAGCTGTGTCGTAATTGAAAGCCCGACTGCTATTGTTGTGGATACTGGTTTAAACGAGTCTGATATCAATGAGACCAGTGAGCAGGTTGAAGAGGCCAAAAACAACCACAAAAGCGGCCTCAGTACCATCAGCGGACAGGTAGTAAAAGAACAAGAATCCAAGCCTCATGTAGGAACAGGTATTCTTATTGTTCTTATCCTTGTTGGGCTTGGAATGATAGTGTACCGATTGTACACGAAATAATTTTTTAATTTCTTCTTTTTAGTTAATGCTTTCTAGAATCTTAACAACTTTCTCCTGACCAATACTTACGATAAACGATGCTAGCTTTGGACCTTTTTCCTTGTTAATAAGTGCTCTATAGCAAGTGGAGAAGAACGCTTGAGAATCGATGCTACTACTCTTCATGACTGCATAAAGCTCATTGTGCAGGTCTTCAGGACTAAACTTTTTTTCCTGTAATTTTTCCCTCAAAGAAGAAAGAATTTTTTTCTCATCATCAGTGAACTCTCCTGCTATCTTTTCGACAACAGAGAATTTCATTTCCTCTGGTGCATATTTTTCAAGCCAGTTCATCACGCAGGCAAAGCGGGTTTCAAATCGCTTATGATCTCGTTCTGTTTTCAATTCTGAGGAATAGTGTTCTTTAGCCTTTCCTATGTTACCCTCACATATCTGAGCAATAGTGGTTAAATGACGAAAACTAGGCTGATAGGGAATAGATTTTGCAGGAATATCAACAGAGCTCAGCTCATAGATGCGCTTCTGTTTTATCCTCTCTTTCTCACTTACTTCTCCCTTACCATAATAGATTCGCTCACACTTATCAAAGTCCTCATAGATCTTAATAACGTCTACATCGAAACTAATAGCAAACTCAGCATTCGGCCGCGTGCCCGCAAATAAATACCGAACAATCTCAGGCTCATAGATTTCAAGCACTTCTTTCAGAGTAATCACGTTACCAAGCGAACTCGAAATCTTGCCTCCGGCACCTTTGATACTGATAAAATCATACATGATATACAAAGGAGCATCCCAATTATACACTTTCCTTGCAATTTCTTTTCCTGTCGTAAAACTTCCACCCACAGTCGAGTGATCTTTTCCACCTGGCTCAAAATCAACTTTTTCGTGAGCCCACCGCATAGGCCAGTCTACTCTCCACAGTAACTTACTCCTGCCATCTGCGGAGAAGTCAAAAGTCTTCTTGTCTCCGTTTTTATCCTTGTAAGATACGCTTGTGCCTCCTTCGTACGTAAGCTCAGTAATCTCATCCGTTTTCGTATCGGGGTCAAAAAGTGACAGCGGTATCCAGCTCTTATCTAGGGGCTCTTTTCGGTGTTCGTTCAGAATCTCTTGAATAACATCAGCATTTTCTAATGCTTTCTGAATACCAGCTGTATATGCACAGGATCGATACTGTTTATTCTGATAAATAAACTCAGGGTGTATGCCCAGCTTAGGCAATTTTTCTTCAACCGCAATTTCATTGTGCCGGGCAAAGCTCTCATGCTCATCAAAAGGATCAAACACATCAACAATCGGCTTTCGCAGTTCTTTTTCTAATTCTTTTTGTTTTGGAAATCCTTTTGGAACCTTTCTAAATACGTCATAGTCATCCCAGGAATAGATAAATCGCACTTTCTTATTCAGTGACCTCAATCCGCGTACCACGAGGTCTACCGTGATAATTTCCCGAAAATTTCCAATGTGAACAACGCCCGATGGAGTAATTCCGGACGCGCATACATATTGTTCCTTCTCTCCTTTTTGTTCAATGATTCGCCTAGCAGTTTGGTCAGCCCAGTGCATAGGAGCAGAAGAATTTTCTTTCTTAGGGTTTTTCTCTCTCTTCTTTTCCTTCTTCTCTTTCTTCTCTGGTTCTTTTTTCTCTTTCCCATAAAACTCAGAAAAATCATCAGAAGAAGTTTTTACTGAATCAATATCGATAGCATTGCTTTTAGCATCCAGATAAGCAATTTTTCCGCCAAGCAGTTCCTGCAATTCCTTCATTGCACTTTCAAGAACAGATCCATCAGAAAGCAAGCTCTCGCAATACACGATGATATTCTTTGAATGCCCATCAATCTTGCTCAAATCAGCCTCTCGCCAGTTCCAGCGTCGGCAAAGAATATCATTTTCTGACTTATACACAATCTCCCCCTCATCAGGAGATTTCTTTTCATCAGATCCTATAGCGATGAACTGCTCATCACCTTTCGCATAAGTAAGCCTGACATCAGAGGATAATTTTCCCAGGTCATCTGCTCCTAAAGGAAGCCTATATTTGATAGAAATATAATTGTAGATATTGACCAGATTACTAATAGAAGGTAAGCTCTCTCCCTCCAGAACCCTTCGTAACAGCCCCTCAACAGATGCTTTGTACTTCTTTGGCTTAGCACCAAATGACGAGT
The DNA here is from genome assembly GCA_028279765.1 of Candidatus Nanoarchaeia archaeon. Taxonomy (GTDB): domain Archaea; phylum Nanobdellota; class Nanobdellia; order Woesearchaeales; family WJIZ01; genus JANQND01. Next base: position 5,295 of record JANQND010000015.1, read on the forward strand.
ATGCTTCACGCCATACTTTGATCGCTTCTAATTCGCTCAGCTTATCCTTTTGGAGCTCAGAGCGAATGTTTTCCTCTTCTTTCTTGGTCTTTTCAAGAACAGAAGAATCTACAGAAGAATTATCATACCCTTTCAGAATAAGTACTCCTACTTTCAGCTGTGGAAACTTCTCAAAAAGAGACTGTGATATAACAAATTTGGCCATACAAAGAAGATATAAGAGTGTTTTTTAAAGATTGTGGCTTCTTCACCTCCCCTAATTATAAGACAACTAAAAAGTAGTAAAATGAATAAGGTTTAAAAGAGTTTAGGGAACTCTAAACACATGTTTGAAGATTTCAAAGAAGAAGAACTGTGGATAATACCTCCTGGCGGAATACAGGGAACGAAGGCCAAAAACCTATATGAAAACACTCCAATCATCCTGGAGCAGGGATTTACAATACCACAGTCCTTGGTTATTCCCCACGAAATGGACTTGGAAGATGCTCTAGAAGTAATTCGATATTTTTTCATAGGAGACAAGCATGTTGCCATTAGATCCAATGCAGATGATGAAGATGGCAGAACTCCTGGCCTGTACGTTTCCAGAAAAGCAAACCCGAAAGATAGAGCTGACCTGCGCCAAAAAGTTATGGAGGTGGATGAAAGCTATAATTCTCCACATGCTATAGATAGAAGGGAAAGACTAGGTATACCGTCTACAGGCATGCACAAAACAATTCAAAGTTTTATACCCTCACCTTATTCTGGAAGCTTCAGCGATCTTGGAGAGGTTGGAGCTCTAACCTTTACGAATTCGGAGTATGGGCTCGAGGCAATGACTAGACCAAGGATGGACAAACTTTGGGTAGACTTAGAAGGAAAAATTGTATCTAATCGTACCGGTATAGGGACCTTTACGTCGAATATTGCATGGGAATTAAGAGAGCTGTCAAACGCGTTATCAAGCAGAGGAGGAGAAAGATGGGAAGAGGAATTTCTTTATAATCCCAAAGAAAGGGTTATTGTTCAGACAACACCCACTAAGGGACAGCCCATAATAAATGTTAAAAAAACGAATGACAATATATACGACGCTATCGAAGTAGTTGGTTCAGGAATTTTCAAAACGGATACAATAGTATATAATTCCCTCGGTAAAATCAATGAACAAATCAATTTCGACAAGAAAAACAAAGACTATTGCCTTATCACGAACAATTCCTCTATCTCCTCTCTGTCGCCAGAAGATAATATTTTAAATTACATACACAATGCGTCAGTTGTGTTGATACTTGAGGATCATTCTTATCAACGTCTTAATCCTTTTTCAACTCATGTAGAGTCCTACATCCGTGGAGGGGAGAGAAGTGTTATTCTTGGTTCATTAAGCCCTCCTTATAATCAACAATTTACCAAAGGTTATTCTTCTTCTCAAGTTCCAATCATGAATATAGCTCTAGAAATCCAGGCAAATGAAGTAAAGCAAAAAGCAAATGTACGCATTCTTAATCCATAAGAAAACGTTTTCAGAAACCTTAATAAAAGTGTTAAACCCATAAACCATTATGCAGAAGATCATCAATGTGCACTCACACATTCTTAATTTTGATTTTGTTCCAAACTCGTTCTTCAGGACAAGAGCGCCTGTTCAGGAATGGATGCTCAGCAACCCCCTCACAAATTGGTTGGCACGATTAATCGCACCCCTTCTCCCAACAGAAAAACATCGAAGATTTCATGAGCTCTTAGATGTTCTCAACAAGAACATTGATGAGGTAGCAAAAGACTATCTCATTGAAGCAAAAAATTCTGACATTGTCCTCTCTATTCCCTTGATGATGGATCTGGGCCTCTCCTCGTTCAACCAAAAGCCCGAAATTCCTTATCGATACCAGGTAAAATTGATATCAGAAATAGCAGGCAAATACCCCCTGCAAATCATGCCCTTTGTCATGTGCGATCCCAGGAGGCGATCAGTCTTCAAACTCATCGAAACAGCAACGGGTAAAATGGGTTTTCTCGGTGTTAAAATGTATCCTTCTTTGGGCTATCATCCAGACCCGGATTCTTTTCTCAATGCTGATGAGGTCAATCAGGAACTCCACAAAGTCTATCAGTACTGCGAAAGAAACGCCATTCCTATCACTACCCACTGCTCTATGTATGGTGCATACAGCAGTGATCTGATGTATTTCAAAGAATTAGGGCAACTCTTTTGCAGTCCTGAAAGCTGGGAGAAGGTTCTCAAAAAATATCCTAAACTCTATCTTAACTTTGCGCACTTTGGGGGATCAGGAGAGTTCCTCAACACAGACAGCGACTCATGGTGCGTCAAGATACAAGAACTGATGAAGAAGTATCCCAACGTTTATGCTGACCTCTCCTACCACGATACCGCACTCTTAAAAAAAACAACGATGCAATACTTCACAATCCTCAATAATTTTCTTACCAAGCCGATCATAAAAGATCGCATCCTCTTCGGAACCGATTGGGTCATGATCCGTCATTCCTGGACAGAAAAAGAATATGTAGACAAATATCGACAATTGTCAGCAACTAATCTTGAGAGTATCTGCTTCAAAAATCCTATCAGTTTCTTATTTCCTGGGAAAAAACTACCCAAAAGAATAAAACAATTCTATCAAAAGAAAAACGTAAAATCATATCCACAATGGATAAAAGGGACTATTCAGATCTAAAATAGTAAATTATATATAGAATTCAAGCATATTGCATATTATGGAAACAGTGACAATACCTAAAAAGGAATACGAAAAGCTCAAAAGATTAGAGCAACTAGATTTCGATCTCATAAGACAATTTGCTAATAGTTTAGAGGACTTAAAAGAAGGAAAAGTAACTAGGCTTGCTTAGATAGCTTTTCAGCATATTTTCTGTATTCACCAAAATTCTTCTTGATGTGATCAATTGTATTTTGTTGATCCTTTTTACCGCTCGTTGCAATTAGTAAGACTAATTGAAGATCTTTGTAAACCAAGTAATAAATTCGTCTTCCTCCTATCTTCTTTTCTCGTAAAAATCTATAAGTTAATTGTTTACCAAGAAAGGGGTTCTCAGCAAGTTCTTTGTACAATTTAGAAACAAGTTGCTGCTCAGGTTTTGGCCATTTTTTTATCCCCTTTTGATAGGTTTCTGTTCCGAATATTGCAAACATAAGAAAATAGCACTAGACTTATTATTAAATCTTTCTTTATAAAACTTCAAATAAATCTAAAAATACCGTGGGTCATCAGGAGAAACACTCTCTTCAGTCCCTGCATCCTTCTCAGTCGTATTTACTTCTAAAACCTTTCGCAGATTCATATTCCCACAGGAGATACAATTAAAGAACACGCCATACTTTCCATGCATAACAGCCAAGTCCTTACCGCAGACACAGCGCAAATTATCAAGAGTACGTCCCTTGTGCTTCGAGCATACCGGCACTTTCTGTTTATTCAAAGTAATAGCCCGTTCACTACAAAACGGGCATTGCTCTATCTTACTCTGTCCATATTTCTTGGGAATATACATGCTAGAATTCTAACTCTCTGATTCTCTGCGCAGCAATTTTGCAGTCATGGACAGTAGGAACAAGCGCAAATCTCACATACCCTGCGCCCGGATTCACTCCACCGACCTCATCAGAAACCCAGTCTCCCGGAGTAACCACGCAGGCAATCTTAGGATCCAGCAGTTTCTTTGCGAAATCAACCGAATTCACTCCCTCTGGTAATTTCTGCCAGACATACATCGTTGCCTTCGGCGTGCAGTCCGGAAGACCAGCAGTAGTAAGGGCCTTACAAATATAATCTCGCTTAAGCTTATAACTTGCTCTCATCTCTTCCACGTGTTTTTCGTCAGAATATGCGGCAACGGCTGCATCCTGTACAAACGTAGGAGTACCGGAGTCTACATTTGTCTTCACCTTCTTGAAAATATCAATAATTTGTTTATCCCCGGCAACCCACCCTACACGATATGTTGTCATAAAGGATCGTTTGGAGAGGGAATTAAACGCAACAACACCTTCCCTGTCAATCTCAAGAATAGAGAGAGGCTTATACTCATCTTCAAAATAAAACTCGCTATACGCCTCATCTGATGCAATAATGATATTATTATCATGCCCAAAATCGACTGCTTCTTTCAGAAACGACTTGGTTGCAATCTGGCTCGTAGGATTATTCGGATAATTGATCCAGAGAATCTTCGATTTTTTCACAATGTCAGAAGGAATCTTATCGAGCTGCGGAAAAAAATTATTCTCTTCAGTCAAGGGCATAAAATGCGATTTTCCTTCTGCAAAAAGAGTCCCGCGCGACCACGGTGGATACCCGGGACTGGGAACTAAAGAATAATCGCCAGGATTAATGAACCCTTCAGCAAAGTGGAAAATTCCTTCCTTGGAGCCAATAGTAGAGCAGATTTCCGTCTCAGGGTCTAATGACACGCGAAACCGCTTATCAGCCCACTCAGAAACCGTTTGTCTAAAGTCAGCGCTCCCGATATAAGAAGGGTATCCTGATTCTTTCTGTTTATCAATAGCACGCTTGGTGTAATTTCGAATAAGACCGTTCGTTGGCTCCTTCGGATCGCCTACACCAAAATCAATAGGAGAAATGCCCTTATCCTTGAGTTTTTTTACTTCGTTATCAACATCAGCGAATGCATAACTGCCAATGGATTGTACTCTTTTTGATGCCTCTATTTTCATGATTAACCCTCGTTTTTGATAAGCAAAAGAATACTCAGCTCATTTATAAAGATGTCGAACCAAAAAAAGAGGAAAATAGCTACGAGCGCTTGTAGGGTAGTAAAGTTTAAATATTCATTAAACAGTATACAAAAATCTATACTATGTGTTAGTGTTGAAGCAGGCGACCAAAACGGAAAACAGATCAACAAAAGTCAATCCGTGGAAAGCGAGTTCTAATCTGAGTTATTTACATGCAAATGGACTGGTACCAGAGGATCAGGGGTTGCCAGCGGATTATTACAAGAGTTTAGAAAAAACAGAACTAGAAAAAGCAACACAAGCCATCAGATTCACAGAAGATATCAAGCCAAAGTCATTTCTATTCACCTATAATCAAGAAGAAGTATTCGTTGAACTCTCAGGGAGAGAGAAAACACCTTTTTACAAGGAGAAAAAAGGACCAAAAGATGGATGGACGCATACACAAATACCTCAAGTAAGTGTGAACTCGACTTCAGATAGTTCACTCTATGATCTCCCTATTGAAGAAGCGCTGTATTTTAGACCTGATGAAGAGGATAACCCTACCCAAGTACTTCGAGCATCTGAGAGAAAGTACTGGGACAACATAGCTACCGGATTGTCAGCATGGTCCAGGATGGAAGGAAACAGTCAGAGAATCTATGATTTTCTCAGTAATACTTCTCTTTATTCCATCGAAGGGGTAGGAACACAAACACTTGAGGATACTATTGTTGATGAAACGCAATATATTTTTCCCTGGATTGACAATGGGGTGGTCAAGTATAGTGATGGAAGGACTATCTATTCAATCCAATGTGATTCTGATGCAACTGCACAGTTTCTCTCAGATGCAATCAATCATATCCGCTGGAATGAGTATGTAGAAAACATAAGAACACTCACAAAAGACGAGAGATCAGATAAGGCAATACAATTCATAACGCCTGAAAATGAGGTGATTGCTGTATATGACCATGGACATGATGCAACTTTACAATTTGAGGGAAATTATACCGATAATCTAACACTTACAGATGCCATGGAACAGGCAGAAAGACTAATGCAGGAAAAAGCTAGGCAAAGAACTTCAGGGCTAGTCGAAGAATTAAAACAAGTCGCCTAACCAAATTTCTCCAATCTATCAAAATCCAGTGTAGCAAAATAATCAGCTAACTTCTCAGCTCTTCGAATCTCTACAAAACTGCCATCCTCTCGAAGAAGAATCTCTGCACTCCGCAGCTTTCCATTATAGTTGAAACCCATGGAGTGACCATGGGCTCCTGCATCATGAATCACAAGAAAGTCCCCCACTTCCACCGCAGGAAGCTTTCGATCAATAGCAAATTTATCATTATTTTCACACAATGATCCAGTAACATCATAGGTATGATCTAAAGCAGCATCCTCTTTCCCTAACACAGTGATGTGATGATAGGAGCCATACATTCCAGGCCGCATAAGATTAGCCATGCAAGAATCCAGTCCCACATAATCCTTGTAGATATGTTTCATATGCTTCACTGTAGATACTAAGTAGCCATATGGTCCAGTAATAACACGACCGCATTCCAAGAAAATCTTCATAGGTGCAAGATCATTACTAACAATAAACTTCTCATATGCATCTAGGACACCTTGGGCTACAAATTCATAATCAACAGCTGTATCCTCTGGTTTAGCAGGAATACCGATCCCTCCTCCTAAATTAACAAATTCCAGCTGAATTCCTAGCTTCTCCTTGAGCTCAACAGCAATCTCAAAGAGCATAACAGCAGTCTCTACGAACGCATTATTGTCAAGCTCATTAGAGACCACCATAGTATGCAAGCCAAAGCGTTTTACACCCTTTTCTTTACAAATCCTATACCCTTCAAAGAGCTGCTCCTTGGTAAATCCATACTTAGCCTCTTTTGGATCTCCAATGAAGCGGTTTCCAGCTCGTGCAGGTCCAGGATTATACCTCAAGCAAATCAATTCAGGAAGGCCAGCATGTTTCTCCAGGAACTCAATATGACTAATATCATCCAAATTAATAATAGCGCCAAGCTCTTTTGCCTTCTGATAATCTTCTGCAGGCGTATCATTAGAACTGAACATAATCTCCTCCCCAACTACTCCAATCTTCTCTGACAATTCCAACTCTGCAAGAGAGCTGCAATCCATCCCAAACCCTTCCTCTTTCAAAATCTTCATCAGATACGGATTCGGTGTTGCCTTCACGGCGAAAAATTCCTTGAAACCTTCCAGCTTACCAAACGCTTTCGTAAACTTACGCGCATTTTCCCGCAAACCTTTCTCATCATACAAATGAAACGGCGTAGGGAACTCTTTTGAAATCTCTTCAATTTTCTCTTTAGTAAAGGGAACAATTTTTTTCATATTATACTAAGCTCATCTCTTCAAGAATTTTTTTCCACTTTTCCCGGTTATCAGCACTCATTTCACACATAGGAAGCCTATAATGCTCTTCAATCATGCCTTTCATGGCAAGGGCAGCCTTAATAGGAAGAGGGTTTGTTTCCATGAATTCTCCGTCAAAGAAGGGTTCTAATTCCTTTTGCATAGCGTCAGCCTCGCTATACTTCTCAGAAAGCGCAGCATCAACAAGTGAAACCATCTTTGCAGGAATAAAGTTCGATGCAACAGAGACCACGCCTTTTCCACCTTCTTTAATCAAATCAAGAGTAATACCGTCATCCCCTGAAAGTACATCGAATTCAGAGGGTGCCTGTGCGATCACTTCTTTCATTTGGTTCAGATCACCGGATGCTTCTTTAACCGCAGCAATATTTGAACAATCAGTAATCAATCGCATCAAAGTAGGCGTCTCTACATTAATAGCTGTCCTGCCTTTGATGTTATACACGACAATAGGAATCTTCACAGCATCTGCAACAGCTTTGAAATGCAGATACAACCCTTCCTGAGTTGGCTTATTATAGTACGGATTCACAACTAAAGCAGCGTCTGCTCCTAGTGACTCGGCTTTTTGTGTTGCTTTGATAGTCTTATCCGTTGAATTCGTACCGGTTCCTGCAATGACCTGACACTTGCCTTTGCATTTTTCTGCACAAAGAGAGATCAATTTCTCCTTTTCTTCTTCAGTAAGCGTCGGTGATTCGCCAGTTGTTCCGATAGGTACAACTCCGGCAACCTTATTCTCAATCTGAACATCAATGAGTTTCTTAAATGCTTCATAATCTACTGCTCCATCTGCAGTAAATGGTGTTACAATTGCGGTATATACTCCTTTAAACATCCTCATCCCTCCGGTTTACTCAATAATTCATTCATAAAATCATCAATAGTAAAATATCCTTTCTTGTCGACAATCCATTCCGCTGCCATAACAGCACCTAGGGCAAAACCGGATCTATTTCGTGCAGTGTGCTTTAATTCAATAGAGTCTGCAGGTGAATCAAACAAAATCGCGTGAGTCCCTGGGATAGATCCTCCTCGAACCGAGGCAAAATGAAGCTCATCAGGTTCGATCTTGCGATCAAGCATCTCAGTAACCAATTTCTTTTTCCGATCTAATGTCTCAATCAGTATATCTCCCATCATCTTAGCAGTTCCTGATGGAGAATCTGCCTTTCCACTATGGTGAAGCTCATACGCAGTTACATCATACTCTTTGATCGTATTCATTATTTTTCCCGTTTCATGTAGAACTCTAAAGAACGCATTCACACCAATGGAGAAGTTTCCGCTCCACATAAATCCAATATCAGAAACAGCAGCCTTCATCTCAGCTTCCTTTTCATACCATCCGGTGGTACCCATCACGACATTCACACCAAGGCCATTGCATTTTTTTGCATTGTCAATCGCTGCCTCAGGTAAAGTAAAATCAATCGCAACATCCACTCCGTCCATAGATTCAGCAGAGATTTCAGAAAAATCAGCTTCTCCTTTTGTATCAATAGTAATAACAGAATGTCCTTTTTTCTTCGCAATAGCCTCTATTTCATGGCCCATGCGTCCGTATCCAATCATTGCAATTTTCATATTTTTTTTAATCTCGTTTTGTGCTCAAAAATTCCCTTGAGAATTTTTGGCATCCTAAAAATCCTTTTATAAAGAGGG
>JANQND010000028.1 GCA_028279765.1 Candidatus Nanoarchaeia archaeon
AAGAAATTGCATCCAGCAAAAGCAGCCTCACGGGAAAATATTTAGCGGGGAAAATATCTATTGATGCTCCAAAGACCTATCGAAAACCAAAATCAGGTATTGCGCTAAAAAATGCCAGAGAAAACAATCTCAAAAACCTCTCTGTCAAATTCCCTACTGAAGTGCTCTGTGCCATAACCGGAGTATCCGGTTCAGGGAAATCGACGCTAATGAACCAAACCCTGATTCCTGCACTCAAAAAGAAGTTTGGCATGGCTGCCTATCAAATAGGAAAGCATGATTCCTTAGAGGTTCCTGAGGCTATAAAGAACGTCATTGTGATTGACCAGGAGCCTATTGGAAGGACGCCACGCTCCAATCCTGCAACCTATATCAAGCTCTTCGACGAGATAAGGAATCTCTTTGCACAGACAAAAGAAGCTCGGGCAAGAGGATACAAGCCAGGAAGGTTCTCCTTTAATGTTGAAGGAGGAAGATGCGAGACCTGTAAAGGAGACGGCGTTCTCAAGATCGAAATGAACTTCCTGCCGGATGTCTATGTAGAGTGTGAAGACTGCAAAGGAAAGCGTTATAACAAGGAAACCCTGGACATTACCTACAAAAGTAAAAACATCGCTGATGTGCTTGATATGAGCGTAGAGGAAGCACTCGAGCTCTTTGAAAATCATCCTTCCATGAAAAGAAAAGTGCAAACGCTCTTTGATGTGGGGTTAGGATATATCAAACTAGGCCAAAGCTCTACTACTCTCTCAGGTGGAGAGTCACAAAGAATCAAATTAACCAGAGAATTAGCAAAAGTAAAAAAAGGATCCACTGCATATCTCTTAGATGAGCCTACCACCGGCCTGCACTTCGAGGATGTTCGAAAGCTCATTGCTGTGCTGCAGCGTTTGGTAGACAAAGGGAACACGATTTATGTCATCGAGCATAATCTTGACGTTATTAAGTCCAGTGATTACATCATTGATCTCGGCCCGGAAGGAGGAGACGGCGGCGGGCAGATTATTGCCCAGGGTACGCCAAAAGAAGTAATCAAAGAGAAAAAGTCTTATACTGCACAATATTTGAAAAAGATGATTAAGTAAGGAGCAACAATGACGCAGAGGCGACAGGGGATGCTCCATCCGGGATGTCGCCTAGCTCAAGCAGAGCTTGAGCGTCTGCCGTCATTATTGTTGCCCTTATCATCAAGAATTCAAAATTAAAAAAATCATAATGCAAGATTTAAGCGCCATACCCAAAAATACCGGTGTATACCTCTACAAGAACAAAGCAGGAGAAATCATTTATGTAGGCAAAGCAAAAAACCTGCGCAATCGTGTCCGCTCCTATTTCTCAAAACAGCAAAAGCATCCGCGAACAGAGCTATTAGTAAGACAAATACACAACATAGACTTTATCATCGTAGATAGTGAGGTAGAAGCATTATTACTGGAGAACAGGCTGATTAAAAAACACCAGCCGCGATACAATGTCGCACTCAAGGATGCCAAGACCTATGCCTACATTAAATTAACAGGGGATACGTTTCCACGAATTCTCTCCACAAGAAGACTCACAAAATCAGGAACCTATTTCGGGCCCTATACGGATGGATCAGCACGAAACGAATTGGTGCAGCTGGCAGTCAGTATTTTCAAGCTAAGAGTCTGCAAAACGCTGCCTAAACGAGCTTGCCTGAACTATCACATTGGATTATGTACTGCTCCCTGTATTGGAAAAGTAACCAAAGCAGACTATGGATTGCAAGTGAAAGAGGCAACAGCGTTTCTGAAGGGTAATACTAAAGGAGTTCTTAAAAAGCTTGAACAGGACATGAAAACAGCGTCTGAGAGACAGCTATACGAAATCGCTTTAGAAAAAAAGCGACAGATAGACGCCATCTATCAACTAGAAAACAGGCAAAAAGTAGACACGATCAAGCAGCTCAACCAGCATGTCGTTGCAGCAAAACAATTCAACAAGAAAATGCACTTTGTCTTATTCTCTATCAATAAAGGGGTTATTGCAGGGAAAAAGGAATACAACTTCGAGCTGCAGGATGATCTGTTCGAGAGTTTCATCAAACTCTATTATTCGCAAAATACCGTTCCGCACGAAATTATCGTCAGTGAACCCTTCTGGACATCCATACCAGAGCGAGCAACCTTAGAAGCATATTTATCCAAAATAAAAGGATCAAAAGTAAAAATAACCTATCCCATTAAAGGAGAGAAGAAAGCATTGTACGAATTAGCACTCAAAAACATTGCCGGAACCAGCCTAAAAACCCTAATAGAGCTGCAAAACAAACTCAATCTCCCGCAGTATCCACAAATCATTGAATGCTTTGACATCTCCAATCTAGGAAGAGAGCATATCGTTGGCGCCATGACGCAATGGGTTGATGGCAACCCGAATAAATCAGCATACAGAAAATTTGAAATCAAAACAAAACAAACCCAGGATGATTTTGCATCCATGCACGAGGTAGTCCTGAGAAGATATAAGCGGTTATCGGAAGAGCATAAGCAGTTGCCAAACCTTATTGTTATTGATGGCGGGCCCGGACAGCTCAATGCTGCCCTGCAAGCCCTAAGCTCATTAGGCCTGCACATCCCCATCATTGGACTGGCCAAAAAAGAAGAAGAGATTTATTTACCTGGAGAATCAACTCCTCTCTCTTATGACAAAAATTCCGAGATGATGCTCATGCTCAGAAAAATAAGGGATAGTGTGCATCGGTTTGTGTTAGCATATAATAGAAAAAAGAGAGAGATGAAGATGAGAGAAGATGCTAAATAAACGGTCGGCTTTTTTCTTTTCGTAGATCCATTCCCCATTCTATTCCGGTTTCGATCTCTTTCTTAGACATGGTCATCCGTGATGAAGTATTAATCTTGACTGTACCATCTATAACTCTCTGTTGATCGGGGTTTGTATCCCATCGAAACTCTTCATGAAGCAGATCAACATATTCATCAAGTGTACAATCCAAAGACTCTCTTGCTCCGATAATTACCATATTAGGGAGAACCGATTCTGGTTTTTGGATGTCAAAACCCTTTCGCAAAACAAAATCATCTCCATCGGTTCTCACCCTGGAAATGCCTGATTGGTGATTTTCATCGTGGTAATTAACGAGAAGAGCAATGATGCCTGAATTGATAGCTGAGCGCGTGTCTGGGTTGAATTTTTCAAAAGAATATCCCGGAAAAGCAGTATATGCGCCCTGATTTCCTTTGAGTACGGCAACACATCTTGCACCTTCAATGTGCTCAGCTACATATAAACCATAACCAGTCTCCTTAAAATAAAAGTATGCAATTGGGTTCGTAATATGCCTTTTATCAATTTCCCGTAATCTAGTGATTTTGGTAAACTCCTGATACACATCCATTTCATTAATTCCTGGCTGGTTAATCAATGTGGCAACGCTTCTATCTTCTATTATGCTAAGATATACTAGCTGGGTAATACCATAGTTCATAAATTCATGCTGTACATTATGCTCCCCTATAAGATCTAGTTGTTCCGATACTTCAGAATATATTGATTGATTTACTCCAGTACTAAACGCTGCGCAAATCGTTGCTTGGACTCCTAGATAGACATCCCCCTGTTTCTCAATAGGTATATGCCTAAAATAATTAGAAATATGATCTCCGTGAAAGGTATCTTTGAATTCCTGTATATTAACCATCTCCAGTAAGAATCATTTACCATTTAAAAAATATACAATAACCTTTTTAAAGCAATACAAAACATCAATACGCACAATGGTACGATTATACACACGAGTAAAAAGGAAATTAGGAGTGACAACCTCCAGAAGGAGCCATATCAAAAGGCCAAAAAAGCACGGCGCAAGAACCTTTCGAACAGAAGAGCAGGCAAAGGAGTACGCAAGTAAACTAAAGCTGGAAAAGTTCAGCATTGCTCCGGCAAAGAAAAACAAACGTTTCAAGATCCTGCAATAAACTTTTCTTTTTTTCTAAAATTCGCTTATTGAACAGCAATTCTTTAAGATTTTCAATAATTAACCCCTGAGAGCTCTACCGTTCAGCAGATTAAATATATATAGATCGCACCCTATTCGGAAGATATGAAAAAAGAGTTCCTAGCAGTATTTCTCTTGCTTGCGATAATACCTTCAGTAATAGCAGAAGAAAAATACAGCTTTGAAAAGGCTGAGGCCCTCAAACCATTAATAGACTGGAACGACTACAGCCCTGAAGCATTCACAAAAGCTGCGCAGGAAAACAAGCCTATTTTCCTGTTATTAACTGCACCATCCTGGTGCTATTGGTGCCAGGTGTATGAATCAGAAGACTATCTGTTTCATCCCGATATGGTCAGTGAAATCAATCAAAACTATGTCCCTGTCTATGTTGATGCTGATCGAAGGCAGGACCTCACCCGCCAATATTTAGAAGGCGGCTGGCCCTCAACAACCATTCTTACTCCAAGCGGAGAGCGCATCTATGGGCATTCAGGCCCAAGACCAGTCCCAAACATGCTTGACAACCTCAGAAGAGCAGCGTTGTTTGTTGCTGCGCAGGGCTTTACCAACCAGGTAACGTACAGCTACGAAGAAACAAACCCCATTATCCCAACGCAAAGCCAATTAGATAATATACGGAGAATATTCGTCTCCTCGATCACTCAGGCATTTGACCCGATAAACGGAGGGTTTGGCAGCGGTCAAAAATTTCCTCAAGGGAGAGCACTGGATTTTGCTCTGCAGCACTACGAGGAAACAAGGGATCAACAGTATCTCACTATAGTTACCACAACTCTGCAAAATCAATACACCAAAACAAGCGAGCTCAAAACAAACTATAATCTCTTTGATCCCGTAGAAGGTGGATTTCATCGGTACGGTACGGCAAGAGACTGGAGCCCGCCTCATTACGAGAAAATGCTCTATGACAATGGCAGGTTGCTAAAAGCCTATGTACACCTACAACAAATCCAGCCGAACAATCAACTAGCCAAAGAAGTAGTACGAAAAACAGACCAGTACATTCAGGAGAATTGGTATGACCCAACAAACGGTGGATTCTACGGTAATACTGACGTTGCTGGGGAAGATGCTTACTACGCAGAAAATCCGAGGCCACTGCCGAAAGCGCGGGTAGAAAAAACAAAATACACGGACTGGAACGCAGATGCAATCCTTGCCTATCTTTATTTCTGGGAGCAAACAAATGATGAGCAGTACAAAATCATCGCTCAGTCATCATTAGATTTCTTCATAGAAAAAATGATGAGTGAAAACGGAGCATACCATTATTATAGTGAAAACAGGGAAAAAGGAGTAAGGGGTAGCTTAGTGGATAATGCTAACCTGCTCCTTGCTTTAGTCGAGGGATACGACACTCTACAAGAAGGGCGCTATCTATCCAATGCAAAAACGATCGCAGACTATGCACTGGACAACCTCTATGACTGGAACAGTGGAGGCTTCTTCGAGAGAAACAGTCCTGATCTTGAACTCTACGCACCAGGGCAACATGTTAATCTCAGAAAACCAACTGTAGAAAACGGCATCATGAGCTACGCCTTAGTAAAGCTCTATCAAAACACTCAAGACATGCTCTATCTCAGCGCAGCACTAAAATCATTGGGCGCAAGCATGGAATCCATGCAAATTCTCGACAGGGGCTATTATCATGCGAAAGCAGCTCAGGAAATCTTAGAGAATGATCTGCTGGAAGAGTATCGCCCGGCAGAAATAAAAAGCAAAGAAAAAGAAAAACAAGAGAATTTCTGGTTAACCCCCCTTCTTGAAAACCAGCAACCGTTCGAGCCATCAGTACAGGGAATAGAAACAATTTCAGGGCCTATCTTTGTACTCATCATCATTTCTCTGCTTGCAGGATTAATCTCTTTCATCTCACCCTGCACTCTGCCGATCATGCCCGCATATATTGCCTACACGCTCAAAACACCAAAACAAAATCTCAGGGCAATA
>JANQND010000020.1 GCA_028279765.1 Candidatus Nanoarchaeia archaeon
AAAAATTGACAAATCTTATTTCAGGAATTGAAGAATCTTGGCCAAATACTAAGATTGAGAATACTGGAGCAGTATTTGAAGAGAATATTGAGGAAGAACTTAAAAAAGAAATTCAAAATTTTTCTGAGTTAAAATCTGAGGCAAAAACTTTGTATGCTTTAAAGGGAGATAGGAATAAAGAAATTATTGCGAGACATATTGCTAATAAAACAAATACACCAGCTTTTATTAAAACTATTTTTGAGAAAATAAAATCGTTATAATTAAGACGCCCCTAATAAATTTCTTTTGTGAAACAAAAGACTATATGTGCGAAGCACTGACGTCCCTTCCTATAAATTCTTTTACGAAGTAAAAGACTAAATGTCCGAAGGACTAAGCCCCTCTCTTTTTGTTTCTTTTTTCTAAAAAGAAAATTGAGTAATCCAAAAATTGAATATAACAACTATTAAGCGAGATAAATATTCGTTTAATGGCTTGATAATGGATGAAAAGCGAAGTTATTTATAGAATGAAGAATTTCACTTTTGCATGGAAAAGAGGGGGGAGCATCATTCCAGATTAATTGGCAAGCTTACTGATGAGATAAAGCTTCGAAGGTATTCTTCTCAGACAGAACAATCATATACTTCTGTAGTTAAGAAATTTCTTGAGTCAAACAAAAGTCTGAGAGAATTCTTGTTGCTCTATACTAATAAGAGTAAATCAAGTATGAGGTCTGTTTATTTTGCTTTACAGTTTTTCTATGAGCAAGTATTGCATAAAAAGTTCAAAGAGAAGATACCTCTTGCAAGAAAATCATCAAAGTTGCCCATTGTTCTGAGCAAAGAAGAAATCCAAAAAATGATTGAAGCAACAGCAAATTTGAAACATCGGCTGGTAATACAATTCTTATATTATGCGGGGCTTCGCCTTGATGAACTAAGAAACCTTACCTGGAATGATGTGGATTTTGATAGAAAGAGCATTCACCTCAAAACTGCTAAAGGGGACAAAGAAAGAAGAGTGTTTTTACACAAGAAGTTAATTGAAAACCTTGAAATTCTGGGTATAAAAGAAAGAGGGCCCCTATTTCTTTCTCAAAGAGAAGGAAAATATAACAAAAGAACAATTCAGCAAATTGTGAAAAGCTTATCAAAGAAAGCCGGGATAAAAAAGAGCGTTACTCCTCATACTTTGAGACATAGTTTTGCAACACACCTTCTTGAATCCGGGGCTGACATTCGATATATTCAGCAATTATTAGGACATAAAGACCTGAAAACTACTCAAATATACACTCATGTTGCCAATAGGGATATCAATAATTTAGCAGAATTGTTATGATTTTACTTCTCCTTCAAAACATTAATAAACAAAACCCCTCTATCATTCGGAATGGAAAAGTATCGAAAGAAACTGGTTTCGCTGATTAAGAAACAGATTGATGGAGATATTGATCTTGCTGTTCCGCCTGATTCTACTTTTGGGGATTATGCATTGGCCTGTTTTCCGTTTGCAAAGCAGCTCAAGAAAGATCCTGTTGGAATCGCGAATGATCTAAAGGAGAAGATTAAAGCTCCTTCCTTTGTAGAAAAGATTGAAACGAAAGGTCCTTATCTGAATTTCTTTCTTGATAAGTCTGTACTGGCTAAAGAAATCATTGATTCTGTATTAAAAGAAAAGGAGAAGTATGGCCAGCAGAGCCTTGGCTCAGAAAAGGTGATGATTGAATTCTCACAAGCAAATACTCATAAAGCCTTCCATATCGGGCACGTGCGCGGTACCTCCTTAGGGGAGAGCTTAGCTCGAATACTATCGTTTGTAGGAAAGGATGTATTGAGGGTGAATTATCAGGGAGATACCGGCATGCATGTT
Organism: Candidatus Nanoarchaeia archaeon; assembly: GCA_028279765.1. Lineage (GTDB taxonomy): Archaea > Nanobdellota > Nanobdellia > Woesearchaeales > WJIZ01 > JANQND01. Next base: position 1,858 of record JANQND010000020.1, read on the forward strand.
GCGAAATGGATCTGGTGCTATCAAAAATACCATGCTAAAGAAAAACCAAAGAAAGATGAGGCGTGGATTGCGAGCATTTATGTGGATGCAATCAAGCGATTAGCGGAAAATGAAGAGTTGCAGAAAGAAGTTGATGAGATTAACCGTTTGCTTGATTCTGGTGAAGATAAAAAACTGCTCTCTCTTTGGAAGGAGACCAGGCAGGACTCCCTGGATGCCTTTGAGAACATTTACCAGGAGTTGAACACGTCGTTTGATAAATACTTCTTTGAATCCAAGGTCGAGAAGAGAGGCAAAGAAATATCACTTGAGCTGGTGAAGAAAAAGATCGCCGAAATTTCAGAGGGCGCAACCATCATTGATATGAAGGCCCATAATCTTGGAGTGTGGGTGCTATTGCGCTCTGATGGCACCGTTTTGTACTCTGCAAAGGATGTCGCGCTTGCTGAGCAGAAGTTTGAGAAATATAAGGTCGATACTTCTATCTATGTGGTGGGAAAAGAGCAGGAGCATCATTTTTCTCAACTATTCAAGACATTAGAATTAATGAAATTCAAACAAGCAAAAAAATGTCGCTATGTTCCTGTAAGCCTGGTGAAGCTTCCCTGGGGAAAGATGTCTTCGCGTACTGGAGATAATATTTTGTTTTCTACATTCAAAGAAGAGCTAGTGGATTATGCTGCTGAAGAGATCAAAAAACGAGGAGAGATTGATGAGAAGGAGCTTAAGAGGCGCTCTGATGCTATTGCGATCGCATCTCTGAAATATTCCATGCTTCGCCAGGACCCAAATAAAGTTATTGTGTTTGACAAAACAGAGGCGATGCGCTTTGAAGGAGAGACTGGACCGTATTTGCTGTATTCCTATGCTCGGGCACGGTCTATCTTGCGGAAAGCAGGGAAGTTTTCCCACTCGATTAGTGCTCCCTCAGAAAAAGAAGTTGCTCTGATTAAAACTCTAGATGCTTTCAGTGAGCGCGTTTCTAAGGCTGCATCTGATCTGGACCCGAGTGCGATTGCAAATTATTCGTTTAGATTAGCTCAACAGTTTAACGAATTTTATGGCGCCTGTAAGGTGATTGGTTCTGAAGAGCAGGATTTTCGATTGACTTTAGTTGAAGCGTTTTGTATTGTGCTGAAGAATTCTTTGCATTTGCTGGGTATAGAGACGATTGAGAAGATGTGAAGTTTTGGAATCGCATTTGGCAGAGTTAAACAATATTTATATAAACTACTCTAATGTGCTGCCCATTATGGAACAGTATCCTGCTAGTTATATCATAGAAAAGATCAAGCAAAGAAATTTAGATACCACTATATTGTGCAATTGTTTTGAGGCATTATATCAAAATACGAATCCGCCCTCTGGTAGTTCTTATTGTGACTATCTCTCTACAATTGGACCTCATATCCTACGCTGGAGTGAGCCAAAAAACGGAAGGAGATTGATCATTGGCCAAACATATGACCCTGACTCACTAGCTGACAATCCTTCGAAGATACGGCTTATAAAATCGATATATACATTAAAAATCCTACCTGAGTCAGATGATGCTCATAAGGATTTTGGTGAAATGATGGTAAGAATAAGAGAAAATGGTACCATCGCCGGCCACCATATGCTAAATGATGATCCAGTGCCAGGGAATTTCAGGGAATGGACGGATTTGATAGTGGATACTTTTGTTCAACAATAAAACTTGATTCTTGTAAAGTACTTTGTTCTCATCATAGCGAAGCATTTATAAATATGTTTTAGCAAAATGATCTAAGAAGCAATGGTAACTGAAATAGCCTTCCTTATTATTCTGATCATTCTCAGCGGGATATTTTCCGGATCGGAGACTGTCCTTACCGGTATTACTCGTTTCAAAGTAGATTTGTTTGTAAAGCAGAAGAAGCGGGGAAGTATATCATTGAGCAAACTGAAGGAGAATCCTCACCGCATGCTCTCCACATTGCTGATTTGTAATAATGTGGTCAATGTTGGTGCATCGGTACTGGCAACAGATGTAGCTCTGAAGGTGTTCTCCAGTAATGCACTTGCGTATGCAACAGGGATTATGACGTTTTTCCTGTTGGTATTCGGTGAAATTATTCCGAAGAATTTTGGCGCAACCCATACCAATCGACTCTCGCTTATTATTGCACCTATTGTATATTACGTAGGACTGGTATTGCATCCCTTAATTGTTTTCTTTGATTTTTTGACACAAAAGGTCTTCCGAATTAGGCCTCCCTCTCATAAAATTACTGAGGAGGAAATTCGCAGCATTATTGACATGGCAAAGGAAGAGGGGGGAATCAATAAGGAAGAGAAAGAGCTTATTCACCGTATTTTCAAGTTTGATGATATTAATGTCAGCGAGATCATGACCCCCCGAACGGATATGGTGACGCTTCATATTGATCGAAAGCTTAAGGATGCGCTTGATATCCTGAAAAAAGAGAAGCAATCGCGCATTCCGGTGTTCTCAGAGAACAATGATAAAATCGTCGGCATATTCTATTTTAAGGATGCATTAAAAAATATTCTGCAAAAAAAATATGATGAGCCACTGGAGAAGTTTATTCGAAAACCATTCTTTGTTCCTGCAACAAAAAAGATTGATGAATTGCTCAAAGTAATGCAGAAGAAGAAAGAACAAATGGCGATCGTGGTTGACGAGCATGGAGGGGTTGCCGGACTTATCACGATGGAGGATATTCTGGAAGAAATCGTAGGAGAGATTCAGGATGAAACCGAAAAAGTAGAGCCGGAGATTCGTAAGATTGACCGTAAAACCTTCAAGGTTCTGGGGAAAGCACCAATTGATGAAGTGAATAAGCAACTCAGAACCAGGCTGAAGAAACAGGATGATTTCGATACTTTGTCTGGTTACATCCTTCATAAATTAGGCAAAATCCCTGCTAAAGGAGAAGAGATTGATCTGAAATCCGCTAAGATCACGATTAAGAAGATTGAAGAGAATAGAATTGTGGAAGTTGAAGTGAAAAAGAAGTGATTTAGTTCTCCTAGGTGACAAGTAAAGCTCACTGGCCAGTTTTAGGCAACTTTACTTGTTGTAGCACGCCGTGCAGTCTCTCATACATTGCATTGGTTCCGCCAACAAAAACACGGTCGCTGTGATGAATGTTCTCCTCTCCCTTACTATTTACAAATCTCCCACCTGCTTCCTGAATCATCAACGCACCAGCAAACATGGGAAAGCTATCTTTCCCAAAAGTAATCCCGCCATCATACCGACCGCAAGCGATGTAGCACAAGTTAACCGCGTGCGAATTCTTGTTGATGGTTAAATCAAACTGCTGCAGTTTTGTTCTCATGTCCTGCGCACTTGTTTCATCTTTCCAACCTTTAGAAAGGTTAAAGACGACTTTCTTATCGTTGTTAGAAACAGAAATCTTCTTTCCGTTAAGGAATGCTCCCTTCCCTTTGAAACAGGTAAAGAGTTCATCAGCGGAAGGATCGTAGACCGCTCCGAACTGTACTACGCTCTTATTTGTATAAGCAATAACAATTCCATAGTGAGGTAAACCTTCAATGAATGTTTTTGTTCCACTTATGGGGTCTGCTATCCATACATCCGCGCCCTCAGGATAGGAATGGTGTTCCTCTTCTGCAAAGAATTGATGATCGGGATAGTGCTTTTTCACAATTTTCTTCATTGCTCTTTCTATAACTAAATCTTCTTCGGTAAGCCATTGTTTTTTTACGCCAATATCTTCAATCTTGCCAGCTCTTTTTGCTATTCTTTTTCCTTCAGAAAGGATGAGTTCAATTAGCTCATCATACACTTCTTCCATGGGTGTACAAAGGCATAATCCTATTTAAATTTTAGTGAAACTCAGTTAGAAACTTATAACCTCAATTAAAAAGATTTAAAAGAAAGTACATACCTAATTTTTCTATAAAACTTATGAGGGAGATGTACACATGGATACTGAAACACTTACGAAAGTTGCACAGCAGATGGTTGCTGATGGAAAAGGAATTCTTGCTATGGATGAAAGTACCGGAACGATTACTAAGCGATTGAAAGCAGCAGGCATTGAGCCGACTGATGCGAATGCTGAGGCATACCGATCCTGGCTTGCGGCTGCAGAAGGCCTTGGAGATTATATTGGGGGTGCTATTTTGGCTGAGCCAACCTTATTTCAGCAAAATGGTGCGATTGTAAAAAAGCTCAATGAGCAGGGAATCCTGCCGGGTATCAAAGTTGATAAAGGTACCGTAGAGAGAATCAATGGTGAGCATAATACCCGTGGAAATGACGATATGGAAGAGAGGCTGGTAAAGTATAGGGAGGCTGGCGCCGCGTTTGCAAAATGGAGAGCAGTCTTTGAAATCAGCGATTCTACTCCTTCAACGGTTGCTATTAATGCAAATGCTGACGGGCTTGCAAAGTATGCGCGGTTCTGTCAGGAGGCGGGGATTGTACCTATTGTTGAGCCTGAGATCCTTATGAATGGCTCTCATGATATTGAGAAGTCCTTTGAAGTGAGTACGTTGGTGTTAAAGACCGTTTTTGAGCGGCTTGAAGCATACGGAATCTATTATCCGGGTATGATCCTGAAACCCGGGATGGTGATTTCCGGTGAGGATTGTTCTGACCAGGCAAGCGTTGCAGATGTTGCTGGCCGAACCTTGGAATGCCTGAAAGCGCAGGTTCCCTCTGAGGTAACCGGTATTGCGTTTTTATCCGGAGGCCAGTCGGATAAGGTGGCTACTTTGCACTTGAATGAGATGAACAAATCATCAGACCTGCCCTGGAGAGTTACGTTTTCGTACGGCCGGGCACTGGTTGCTGAAGCACTCAATACCTGGAAAGGAGAAGAGGCACAGGTAGCTGATGCGCAGGCTAAATTGTTAGCACGGGCAAAAGGAAATTCCGGTGCAAGCAAGGGAGAGCTTGCTGACGATTTTGATTATTGAAAATCTCGCTAGAGATTTGCAGTGTGTTTAATACCTCACACTTCAGTGCGAGATTTTCAATTCCAAAAATTTGTTGATCTGTAAGCAAATTTTTGCTATTAGCTTGAAGCTCTTTTTTCTTATTTTTTTTTTCTTTTAGCTTAAGAATTCGGATCGTAATTATAAAGCCTGACTTTTACGTCGTCGATTGCTATGTCTGATCGGTAGCCGGACCCGATCGTAGCCTTAAATCGAACCCTAATTCTCTCGCCACCATAGGAGCTAAGAGACCTACTCCTATATCTAAAGGAAGAAGCTGAACTGGATTGACTCTGGCCGCTTATCGTTGTCAGGGAAGAGTAACTTGAGCCAGGGTATTTAGCCACTTGCGCAGACAATTTACCCATATCTGCTCCATACATGTGATATCTAAAGTATAGCCTTCCGCCTGATGCTTTTCTCAAATCGATAATAGGTGATCGAAGATAGTATATTTTTCCTGATCTTCCTGAGGCCTCAGCATAGGCATAGTAATTTCCTTCATAAGGACCATCGGGCCCGGTAAAGCTGGAAGGAGTATGGCCACTTCTTTTTCTCCACAAATACTGTCCATATCTATACCATCCATCCCATGAAGAATATGGTTCAAAATCCAACTTCACATCATCGAGCCAGCAGGATGTAAAAAATCCATTGACACAGATGTTGTTCTGGCAAGTGTTTAACTCGTCGCAGGAGGGAGTTCCCGTCCAAGTTACACAATCGTTATTTGTCACACACTCTACACAATTTCCTTCCCCGTCGCAAACACCATCTCCTGAGCAGCTTGTACCAACTGGATCGAAATCATAAGTACATGCATCATGCTCAATGGCTGCAGCCTGGCAGGTTAGTGAAGGGCAATCAGAAGGATTTTCAGGGGCCTGCATATCCACTTCCCCTCCCCCATCAATAGTGCCTGCGATATTTGAGGAATCAGTAAAGCCCAGGCCTGATTCTGTTTTTGTGTATTCAACGACAGGAGAGAGGTCGTATTTTCCTGAGCCTGATATATCGCAGTTCGTTGCTGAGACCGTGAATTCTTCTCCGTTTTCGATAGAGCCCTCTACCTCTGCTACGGTGCATCCCGGCACATAGACTTTTACATCCTGGATTCTACCTCCTGCAGTATTTTTCACATAGAAATCCACTCTTCCTTCTGCTTGGTACAGTTGGTGATCACTGCAAGAGAATCCAGATGGAAAAGTACACTTGTTTGGAATGAAGCTGGACGCATCAAGATATCCGAAGTAATTAAGCGCTACCGTGACTGAGACAACCATAAAAATTGCCCAGCCATAGTTGACCATAAATTCCAGTGCAGCTTGTGATCGAGATTGCATGCTTAGCCTCTGATAAGAATTCTGACAATTTCCTGTTCCCCTTCATCTTCTGCATCGGTATCAGACTGATAGTCATAGCGATACAGTGTTGATTGGTCCTCTGAGAAAAGATAGCCCAACTCCGGGAACTCTTCTGTTGCTGCATGGCAATAGATTTCTTCGTCTCCCTCTATTTCTACTATGCCCTGAATAATAACTCCATCTTCAACTAAGGAATCTGAGAACTTTTGCCCGTACCTGCACCATTCCCTCTCTCCCTCACTCGGCCCCTGTGGCTTTTCAACAGGCTTTCCCCGCTCAAAAGACGGTGCAACGGGCAGTTCTTCAGGAAGCGGAAGTGGCGCCGGCTGCCCATTGAAAAGAACGACAACTAGGGCAAATATCAGCATGACACCAGTGACCCCAATGTTGATTTGCAGTTTTTTATTCATAACTTTGAGTTCTTTTCGTACATCATGAACGTTGTCCTGAGTTCCGAATTTTGCATCAAGGATAGCTCTGCTTGCATCAACCTTGCTCCAACCCTTGGATACCAGCGCTTTTTCAATAGCTGGTTCTGCATGTCCGCTATCCAAACAGTGTTGTATGTATTCATGAATACTTTGGTAAACCATGCTCACCTCTTTACTTATGTATGGAGAACTATCACTTATTAATGTTTTGGATAAAAAGAACTTGCTATTGTCCCAAGTTAACTGGATGATACAGTGTTACATGGGTATTACCAGGCTCAGAAGTGATTCCAATAGGTGCTTGCAGGTATTTAGATGCTAATGTTGCAAAGTAGAGGCCGAAACCGGTTCCTAGTTTTTTTGTAGTGGCTCTGAATGCAAGGCAATCCTCCAAAGATTTGTTTGCTGGAAAACCCTCACCGGTATCGTGAATATCGTACTTGATGAAGTAACTATCTTGGCTAGCCCCTTGAGGGATAAATACTGGACCCCTTACGCCTTGTTGCTCACTAGCTGTCAGAGTAACCTGTTCGTGTTTTTTCATAGCAAAAAAACCATTCTTGACTAAATTGTATAGTGTAGTGTACAGAATATGTTCTTGGCCATATATTTGGTCATCGCTGAACCTTGTATCAATTGAAAGACTTTTATCTTTTTATTCAAACACTTTTTGCATCGTGTCAAGGTTTGCGCTAATTCTATGCTGAGAATAATCGCAATTTATACCAGTTTGGAGAACTCCCAAGGCAGTCATAACGTATCTTTGATGAGAATTTCTAGCTTCAGCATATTTTTCCTCTCCCTCTAAAAGAAGATGAATATTATGGTTTATAATATCGTGGCTAACTAAATGACCTACCGATAATTTTTCCTGATCTGTCAACGGATTTTTTCGAGTCACGGTTTTATTGTATTGAAGTTTTGCTTATAAAATTTTTATATAATTGCTACTTGTTAGTGATTTCTCCTTCTTTTATCCAACCGTCACCTTTATAAATCATCAATTATTCCTATTTCCTACGCTATTCGTAGCGGTTCTGATGCCGCAAGGCATGAACAACAAAGTAAAGATCAAAAATGGCAACTGTATATGACGTTGAAGCACAGACTTTTATCGAAAAGACTGCGAAAGAACTCTCCAGCAAGGAATCCATGAAGGCTCCTGAGTGGTCACAATTTGTAAAGACCGGGCCTGCAAAGGATCGTGTTCCTGCAAATACGGAGTGGTGGTATGTGAGAGCAGCATCTATCTTACGAAAAATGTACAAATCGCGCGGACCAATTGGCGTTCAGAAATTACGTATCGCCTATGGCAGCAAAAAAAATCGAGGGCATAAGCCTGAGAAATTTTTTATTGGGTCCGGTAAAATTATCAGAACTATCCTTCAGCAGTTTGAGAAGGAAGAGATGGTGAAGAAAGCTGAAGTGGGTGTGCATAAGGGACGTGTCCTGACACCAAAGGGAAAATCATTCCTTGATAAAATCGCTGCAGGGCTTGCTGAAAAGAGTGCAGCAAAAAAGCCAGCAGCACCAAAGGAAAAACCTGAGCCTAAAAATAAAGCTGAAGAGAAAGCCGAGAAGCAAGAACAGCCTGCTCCAAAGAAAGAAGAAAAGCAGGCAGCGCAGGCACCTGCTAAAAATGGATGAGCTCGAGCAGATCAGGCAAAAGAAATTAGCAGAATTACAGGCTCAGCAGCAAAATCAACTTGAACAGCAACAAGTTGTTCAAGACCAGATCAATCAGGCAGAAGCTTTGGTCAAACAATACCTGACCAAGGAAGCCATTGAGCGTTACGGCAATCTCAAGATTGCACATACCGAAAAAGCAATTGCATTGCTTGGCGTGCTTGGACAGATGATCCAGGCAGGGCACATCAAGAATCAGATTACTGATGAGCAACTCAAGGAGTTGCTTAAAAAACTAGAACCATCAAAAAAGGAATTCAAAATCAAACGTGTATAATCAAAAATGGCAAGAGTCAAACACCCAGGAAAGAAAAGCAGGCTTGCAAAAGCTGCCCGCAGAACCCGATGGGCTCCGTTTTGGACAGTTCCTAAGCTTTATGGAAAGTCCCGAAGAGTGCATCCAGGCAGGCATACGACTGTGAAGCGATCCTGGAGACGAACCAAGATTAAAGCATAATTACCTAGTTGAAGATGGCAAAGAAGAAGAAAGCGGACGAGAAGAAAATCGTTTTAGAGAGAATGTATAATGTTCCTCTGCGAAAGGAATTCCTTAAGGTTCCAAAGTATAAAAGAGCAAAGAAAGCAATTACTGCTCTCAAAGCATTCTTAGTTCGGCATATGAAGTCTGATAAGATCAAGATTGGACGATTTGCTAATCTCAAAATCTGGGAGCGAGGTATTCGAAACCCTGTCCATCATATCAAAGTTATTGCAAAAAAGGATGAAGAGGGCAATGTGTTTGCCGAGCTTGAAGGCGCTCCGGTTGAAAAGCCGGTAGAGAAAGCTCCTGCTAAGAAAAGTACAGCTAAAGGCGCTGATGCTCCTAAGGATACGGAAAAACCTGAGACTGCAACAGAGAAGCTTGCTGAGAAAGTGGAGTCTGTGAAGAAAGAGAAAGCAGAGACTGCGAAAAAAATAGAAAAAGAAGAAATTTCTGAGCTCAAAAAAGAGCATCCAAAGCAGCATGCTCCTAAAGTTGAAGTGAAGGCAAAAGAGGTTACTCCTAAACCCACTGCTCCTGCAGGGAAAGGAGAAATGAGTAAGCCTTAGGGCATTTACTATATTTCTTTAATAGTTTTTTTTCTTACTGTAAAGAATAACAAGGTGAGAATTGACTGGAGAAGGAGTTACCATGCGCAAATTTTACGAAGTGAAATTTGAGTTTTTCAGCAATGCGAAAAACTTAGTGTGGGAATTTCTTTTCGGAAGAGGATTTCTTCAAAGAAAGTCCGTGTTTGAATCCCTTGTTGTTATTCTTTACGATATCGCCCCGGCAACTTCTTGTCAAAAACCCTAAGCTTATTAAAGACAAAAACAATTTCTTTTCTTATGCGAAATCTTCCATATGAAAGGAAAACGTCGGATATTCTGATCAAGAAAGAGGCGATTACAGACCCTCACTTGGGGCAGGATCCAAACAATCGGCCTGTTTCTGAACTCATTGAATATGGTGTAGTGAATATCGATAAGCCAAAAGGTCCTACCTCTCATCAGGTAAGCGACTATGTGCAGCGCATTTTGAACATCAAGAAATCCGGGCACTCGGGAACCTTGGATCCTGGCGTGACCGGGGTTTTAGCGATTGCTTTAGGCCGCGCTACCCGCATTGTGCAGACGCTGCTTCCTGCAGGAAAGGAATATGTATGTATTATGCACCTGCATGATGAGGTAGAAGAGAAGAAGATCAAAAAAGTCTTCAAGGAGTTTACCGGAAAGATTACTCAGATACCTCCGATCAAGTCCGCAGTAAAGCGGCAGAAGCGCGAGCGCAATATCTATTATCTGAAAATCAATGAAATTGATGGAAAGGATGTGCTCTTTACCGTGGGCTGTCAGGCAGGAACCTATATTAGAAAATTATGCCATGATATGGGCCGTAGATTAGGCGTTGGCGCGCATATGGCCCAGCTTCGCAGAACAAAAGCAGGATGCTTTGATGAGTCTACTCTCTGCACACTGCAGGAGCTTGCTGATGCCTATCATTACTGGAAAGAAGAGGGGGATGAGGGCCATATCAGGAAGCTGGTGCAGCCCATTGAGTCTGCGGTTACTCATCTGCCTAAAGTGTGGGTTTTTGATTCCACTATTGAATCGGTGTGCCACGGCAGGGATGTTGCGGTTCCCGGTATCTGCAAACTGCATAATGATATTAATCCTGACGATCTTGTTGCAGTGATGTCGCTGAAGAACGAGCTGGTTGCGATTGGCAGTGCTGCAATGACTTCTCTTGGGATGCTGCAGAAGAAGAAAGGTATTGCAATAACTGTCGATAAGGTTTTTATGAAAGAAAAGCTCTATAGGAGCATGTGATCATTCTTCCTGGTTATTGATAATTTCGTGCTGGATTCTTTTGGCTTCGTTAAAGATGCTCAAGAATATCTCTTCTACGAAGTTTTCGTCAAGATTCTGCTCTTTGGCCACTTCCTTGAAGCGGTTCATGATTTCCAGTTCTCTTGCTTCCTGGAAAACGGGGATATTGTGCTCTTTCTTATGCTCGCCGATGTCAATCATCAGTGCCATTCTCTCTGCCAGTGCAGTGATCATGACCATATCGATTCTGTCGATTTGTTTTCGGATTTTGTGTATTTTATCCATTGTCCCCACCATTCTTCTCTTAGATTTGCTGATTTATAAAGTTTATTGAAACCACTGGTTACGCTCTGTTATGTTCAATTTTTTGCCGAGCGATAATAAAAGAAAATTATTCTAAGTCCCTATCTTCAGAAATTGCATAAGTTTGATATTTATCTGGAGATACTTTTTTGAAATAAATTGAAAAATGGTTAAAATATTGTGGACCAGAAGGACCTACAACATAAGTCAAACCACCATGAAAACCAAGTGCTCTTCCTTCTTGAAGTCTTAACCAGGCAATAGATGATCCAATTCTACCTTTACCGAATCCTCCTGATTCCATCAAAGCATCGATTATTTCTTTCTTTGTATACGTTTGATCAAGCCCTAATCTATCTACAAGACTTCCACCAAAAGAATCCGAATCTACTTGCCACTTTGGTTCAAATTCCGTAGTCTTGAATTTGTATTTAGCCATAATACAAATAAATGCTGATTTCTTTAAAAATCTTTGGATATATTTTAACTATATAGGAGTAACTGAGGAGTATTTGCAGGAATAATTACTCTATCTTATTTCCTTCTCTCTCCCTTGTTTCATCCAAAGTATAGCTTGTAGCAAAAAAAGTAAAGATTTATAAACAGCTGCAGTATTCTTTTTTAAATCATTTTGGGGTGCACAATCATGGAAAATTCAAGACCTTTAGACGCTCTTAACAGGGCAAGAGACAAGAAAGTTATTGTAGAGTTAAAGAATAATAAACAGTATCTGGGAAACTTAAAAGCATTTGATATTCATATTAATGTGGTTCTTGAGAACGCTGAAGAGCGTGTTGATGGAGAAGTAAAGAGAAAATTGGGTTCTGTGTTCATTCGTGGAGATACGATCACGATTATTTCACCTGAGTAAAAATGAGTAAAGGAACTGCTTCTATGGGCAAAAAGTCTGGTAAGACGAATATGGTATTTTGCAGACGATGCGGAAAAAAGACCATGCATACCGGAAAGAAGAAGTGCTCCAGTTGCGGTTATGGTGATTCTGCAAAGAAGCGCTCTTATGCCTGGCAGAAAAAGAAATAATTTTTTGTTAATTCTAATCAAGAAGAAATGGTTTCATAGCTTGAGCTATTTGATGAACAGGTGGTGCTGTGATTCCGAAATGGGAGTCAAGCGTAGTAGATGCTTGCTCATAGCTGCTAAACCTCTCTATATAGGCTGAATCGCCAATGGGCAAACGGTCAGCGGGGACTTGAATTTCGAATACAGGCCCGGGGTATTTTTTCTTTGTATGATAGTTGAAAAATGGATAGATGCCTGCTGCGATGGAGACGTCGTCATCAGTGAGGATATTCATGTAGTTTAAGCATGAAAACATATTCCAATCATCATTAATGGATACTTCGTTTTCATTGTAGAGCAATGGGTTCTCCTGATTTACGTGATGCACCAACATTTCATTCCATTTGAGCCATTGCCTCACATGCTCATATCGTGGCTCAATTAAATCCATAACCAGCTGTACCAATTCTTCTTCGGTTTCTTGTGAGAGAGAGTCACCATGCTGAAGCCAACCATAAGGAACCCTTGGTAAACCAGTTAGGCTATCAGATGATTTGTACTGTAAATCAAATTCCGCAAACTTTCTTGAATGCTCTGGAGTTAAATGATCATAGTGCTCTAGTAAGTGTCTCAGCATATCGTAATTATGGAAGCCTGAATTGTGCAAATAGATTTTATCTTGATTTACTTCATCCTGCAAGGATTGCATTTCGCTTTGAACATCAATAGGAATATTCATATGAAATAAGAACGAAAATTGCCTTATAAGTTTTTCTGCTACTACAAGTTAGAAGTGTCAAAAGAATAAAAAGAATTTATCCCTGCAAATCAGCTTTGCACTCGTTTCGAATAAGCCCAATTTGAATGTTATCACAGATTTTTTCTTTGCCTGTGTACTGAGCAATTTTGTAGTAACAATTAGCTTTGATGACCGGCTCCTGAATTTCATAACACCCGTTGGAATCAAGCTTCGAAATGGACCTCCTTGCAATGCAAAGGTCCCTTTGCTGTGAGTTGATAATGAAATAGCACAGGCTTGTTTCGTTGAGTTGTTTTGCAATCTCCATATGGCAGGCATCCTGGCTATCATCTACCATGATACTCCTGCACAGACTACTCTTATTAAGCCCTATGGCCAGATCCTGAAAACAAGTATCATGCCACTGCTGATTTTCAATAGTGGAGCAGAGTTCAGGCTTTTGCGTGTTTTCTGCAATAGAGAGAATGCAAAAGCTGCTATTTAATGCACTACAGAGCTGCGTATCATTTCGCTGAATGGCGATTTGGGAGAAACAGGATTTCTGAATAGCGCTGTTTTCGATTTTTGAGCATTGAAACTCATCATCCGTAGCCAGCGCCTTATCAAAATAACAAGTATCATTCCCTGCACATTCGTCAGGAGCGCAGGCTACAAGCGCAATAGAGAACACCAGCAATATGCTGAATAAGAGCTTTTTCATGATGAGAGTGAATGGTATTTTATTTAAATAGATTACGTCTGGATTTTCAATACATTTTTAAACGGACTTGGGATACGATTTGTGTTGTAAGCAGCCGTATCGTGCGCTTTGCATGGACATTGGTCATTTCATTCTTCTGCGGGGATGCCGGAGTGGTCAAACGGGACAGGCTTAGGTGTTCTGAGGCTTTAGCCGATGATCGAAAGACACCTGTTAGCTTAGTGCTTACGCAGGTTCGAATCCTGCTCTCCGCATATTCTTCTAACACAACCTTTAAAACAAACCTCCAATCTTTTTCATCCCATGCCAAAAACGATATTGATAACCGGCTGCTCATCCGGCATAGGACTGCACTGCGCTCTGGGACTAAAAAAGCGAGGCTACAGAGTCTTTGCAACTGCACGAAAGAAAAAAGATGTGCAGATGCTTTCTAAGAGAGGATTAGAAAGTTTTCAGCTTGATGTGGATTATACTTCTTCTATTCGGAACGCTATGAAGGAGATTCAAAAAAGAACGAAAAGACTGGATGCCCTCTTCAATAATGCAGGCTATAGCCAGGTTGGCGCAGTGGAGGATATTCCACGGGATGCTATGCGCGCTCAGTTTGAGACGAATGTGTTTGGCGCTTTAGAGCTTGCTAATGCGGTAATTCCTCTTATGCGCAAGCAGAAATCTGGCCGTATCATCTGGAATAGCTCAATTCTTGGACTGGTTGCGATGCCGATGCGCGGTATCTATAATGCCTCAAAGTTTGCTATGGAGGGGTTAGTGGATACGCTGCGATTAGAGCTGGAGGGATCAGGAATTCAGGTGAGTTTGATTGAGCCAGGCCCTGTGCGAAGTAAAGTACGCAAAAATGCACTGCCGATCTTTCGAAGGACTATTGATAAGAAGAACAGTGTTTATCAGCAAACATATCGCGAGTTAGAAGAAAAACTTAAGGAAGAGGGACCGGTTGCTCCTTTTACTTTGGGGCCAGAGGCTGTTCTCAAGAAACTCATTCATGCGCTCGAAAGCCCAAACCCAAAAGCCCGTTATTATGTGACCTTTCCTACCTACCTGTTTGGATTTCTGAGAAAGGTATTGCCGATAAGAGTGCTGGATTTTCTTCTGAAAAGAGTGTGATACCTTTTTAACTCATGGTAGCAGGTCTCTGATAGTCAGGAAGAAATTTTTGACATGGTCAGTAAATGATTGATCAGCGATTTCTTCATAGCCTAAGGCGTTGAGAATCGCTAAGTAGCCACCTTTGCAGCGCGAGGGGCTTTTCAGATCAAAGTGGTCGCAGGGAACAATCGTGTTAAAGACAGTACCGTTCAAAAAGGTGCTCTCAACAGGGACGACGCCATCTCCTAATCCATCGATTTCTCCTGCGACGACATAGTATTCAACCAGACCGGGAGTTTCATCAATATTGAGGATGGGGTGCGAGATGCTCTGGCTTCGCTGCAGCTGCTCGCACTCTCCGGTCACATCCCGGCCGTCGATAAGAGTGAGAACCACTGAAGGGATTTCAAAAGAAGAGCAGGAGCGCAGGAGCTCTTTTCGATCTCCCAGCTCTGCTTCAAGGCCTTCAAAGAGCTTGTAGGTCTGGCTTCCGTAGATTCCTCCATGGTTTGGTGAGCCTAGAAGGATTACTTTATTCACATTCTTTACGTTATCATCAGTGAGCAGATAGTTCCTGGTTACCATCCCGCTCATGCTATGCGCAATGATATTGACTTTTTCCGAGCCGGTGCAGGATTTTACCTTGTCTATGACTTCGCCAAATATTTCGATATAGTTGTCACCGGTTTCTTCTTCATCCCTGATAGTAGAAAATGCTGCCTGCATGACGATGGAGAGCTGCTTTCCTTTTATTTGATCCTGCCTGTCCTCATAGAATGATGCTACATAGACTGCCTGGGGATCATTATTAAAGCATTCTACGTGGGAGACTTCCCCTGCATTCACATAGTCTAAATCCCTTGCAAGGGCCCGCTGGAGTGGGCGGATACGGTGGGGAGAGCTTGCAAAGCCGTGGAAAATAACGATCGGAGATTCATCCCTTCCCTTGCTCTGTGCATCGTTATCGCAGCTGCAGTCAACAGAGCTGCAATCTTCGCTCGGAAGTGAGCAAATGCCGTCGCCGCGAATATGATCATTTCTGCTGCAGGAACCATGAACACAGTGCTGTCCCTGCCGGCAATCCTGGTCAGAGACACATTGCAGCGATGGAGTGCAGTCGGTGCAGACCGGTTTTCTGCAGTACCCCTGCGTGCA
>JANQND010000007.1 GCA_028279765.1 Candidatus Nanoarchaeia archaeon
CACTGAATTGCAGTTTCGATCAGCGCATTTTCAATCACTCTTGTGTAGACCTCAATTGCAGCACCATAGAATTTGCACAGGATCACCAATGCGTGCTGCTCAATTGTTCAAATCTGGAATACCCATTCAACCATATGTGTAATCCGCTCCGGTGCAATTTTCTTCAGAAAGGCCAGGAACAGGAATGCAGGCTGAACAGCTTCATAGTGCTCCAGCTTTTCTTCATAGGCATGATTTGTTTTTTGGTTGTCCTGGTAAGAAAAAAAGGGGGATACGTAAAAAGAAAAAAATTATTTCAGAAATACTATTCAGCAAAGAAAGGAAAAACTATAAAAGAAAAGGAAAAAGAGGAAGAAAAAGATGACACAAATAGACCAGCAGATAAGCATCAGAGAGAACAAAGCACAAATAATTCTGTTAAACAAAAAGATTGATGCGCTCATTGCCATACTTGAAAAAGAGGGGGTGGCAAGCAGCCAGGAAGTGAGCGAGCTGACCAAAGAGCTCATAGAAGATGAACAAAACCAATAGCAGAGCATATTGTGCAATTCTTCTCCTCTCTCTTCTATTGATGACTTCGTGTCAGGGTATTTCAGAAGAACAGGCAATAAGCAACACCAAGGAATTCGTCAGTCAAAAAGTTAAGTTCTATACCAGTGAAGGAAATGGGACACAGTGGCCCCAGAGAGCGCATATTACTGTTTTACGATCCCAGAAAACTGCACAGCATTGGGAAGTGTATTTGCATGTGGGGGCAAATCAGAGTAATGAAATTAAAGAAAGCTTCATGGTTGTACGGCTAAACAAAGAAACAGGGGAAATAGTTGATCTCCAGAAGATAAAACCATGAAGCTAAAAAAATTCTGCCTCATCAGCCTGTTCTTCATTAGATTTATTCTGTTCATTTTCCTTGGCACATCGTTCATCATCATGGGAACGATCACGCTCCATGAAATCGGGCATTCGCTTGCAGCAAGATACTATCAGTGTCCCGGGAACACCATTATTTTTGAGCAGGGCCAGTTCCCCCACACGAAGATCAGTTGCCATGAAAGTGCAAGCATGCAGGTAATTATTCTTTCCGGTATCCTGGCCACGAGCATTTTCTCTCTGTTGTTGTTCTTTAGCATGGGCGGTGCAGTAAAATATGTCGGAATGGCTATCTTTGCCGTGGGCCTGGTATCAGCAAACAGGGATTTGACCATGCTTTCAGTACCGCAGCTGGCGATGTATACAATTAATTTTATAGGCTTTATTCTTGTGGGTTTTTGTGTTATGAAAATAACCATTGCATATTTCAAAAAAGTCTATCCTGAATAGGTTCAGTGAGCGTAACCGGTTACGTAACAACCTTTAAATATAATTACTCTTCAGTAAAACTCATGGTTCTGGAAAGCCTTATCAACCCTATCAAAGCAGAAAAAAAGCCCTGGACAATGTTTTTTGTGGGCATACTCTACAGTTCAATTGCACTTATCATTGCGCTGTTATTATTCAGAGAATATGCAAGCCTCATCATGGTTTTTTTCACGGTTACCGCATCTATTCCCGTCATTTACTGGGCTATCAAGTTAGAAGAAAAAAAAGATTTGATCATTACAGAAGAAAAAATTTTGCTCAAAGAGCATGCAAAGGCATTAGCCTTTTTTACGTTTCTATTCTTAGGGTTTGTCGTTTCATTCACTGCCTGGTACGCCCTGCTCCCCTCATCCGTAGCAGCTGATGTGTTTGAAGTGCAAACCAAAACAATCACAGAGATAAACAGCCCGGTTGCAGGGAATGCGTTCCACCTCGCGGGAGCATTTACGACCATACTTCTCAATAACCTGCGCGTGTTGGTGTTTTGCCTTATCTTTGCGTTCTTTTATGGGTTCGGTGCTATTTTCATCCTCACCTGGAACGCATCCATTATTGGGGTTGCTATCGGCGACTTCATCAAATCTAATTCAGGGACATTATTCGCTGTTCCACTGGGACTTCTTCGTTATCTCATTCATGGAATCCCGGAGATCGTTGCCTATTTCATGGCAGGGCTTGCCGGCGGAATTATTTCTATTGCAGTTATTCGCCATGACATCAAGTCCTCAAAATTCAAACGGATAATCATTGATTCTGCAGATCTTACCTTTGGCGCTGCAATAATTTTAGTTCTTGCCGCATTAATAGAAATACTGGTTTCTCCATTGATTGGATAGAAAAATGTTGTTGATGGCCTCACTTCTTTTGCCGCATCTCCTCGATAAGCTCTACAAAAAGAGCATTGCTCCAGGCCTGGCTCAAGCACCCTTGAGCGCGTTGCTCTGATGCAGAGCTTATCTCAGAGTGGCATCCGATAAAACCCTTATAGAGAATGTCGTTAGAGCTTGCGGCAACTATCGCATCAATATACGTATTGAATGGAGAGGCATCCAGCCGATGCAGGACGATAGCTGCAAGATTATTAATCCAGTACCAGGAATCACCCTGATGATAGCTCGCAATATCTTCGCCCGTATTATCCGCATGGTATAAATGATGGTCTTTATCAATAGTAGAAAGCCCTCCCCAATGAAGCCAAAGCTTAGGCAATACATGCTCAAAGCAGGTAATCCACTCTTTATCTTTGAGAAGGTCAGGGTAAAGGTAAGCTGCAATGAAGAGATTAACCCTGATGGTATCGTCTGTTGCCGTATCTTTGAGGTATGTTCCGTTCCAGAACACTGAGCGCACCTTCGCAGCGAGCCGATCACGCATATCCTTATAGATTCCTTTATCAGTCAGTCGATACAGCAGATCATACATGCATAAGCGAAGAGCCTGAATCTCAATGCAGGCACCGGCCCTTCCCCCTTCGTTAGCATTGGTATCCATCCAGGTTTCCTGAGACTGATTAATGGCCATCGAGTCACGGGTGTGCTTCTTAAAGACGGCATTCACACAGTCCTCCAGTTTCTTTGTGATCCGTGTAATTTCTGCTTTGGAAAAATAATTGCCAAGCTGCTTGTCAGATCGAAGAATATCGAAAAGATCTCCCCAGCGCTTAAAATACCAGCCTATGGCATCTGCAGAAGAAGTAACGGTTGAAGGAATTCTGTTTGGCAGAAGGCCATCCTCAGTGATATGATCAAGCATCCCGACTAAAATGTGCTTTGCCGTATCATATTCGCGATCCAGCATAAGCGCTTTTAGGGAAATAAGAGTGTCCCTTCCCCAGAACTGGAAAAACCAGGGAAGGCCTGCATACACATTCATTCCTCCCTGCTTATTCTGATCAACAAGAAGGTTATCAAGCGATTCAATAGCGCATTTCTCAGCAAGGCTCAGTTTCACATTCTTTGATTGTCGAATAGATACTCTGGAATACTGCTTTTGCAATGCCTTAAGTTTTGATAAGTGGGTATGGATGCGATCGCATTCGCGCATTGCCTCATGCTTATCTGTTGAGCAGCTAAGCACGAATGATTTTCCCTTCATTTGCAGTCCCTTAAACACGTGCCGATTATTAGGATGCGATCCTCGGGATGCATCAAAAGAATAATACTGCTCTTCCCACTCGTCAATGAGAGTAAGCTTACTATCCTTATCGCCCTTGACAGCTGCATAGAGTGTGTACTCTTCCTGATCGTGAGAAGAATCTTCGCGTGAGTCTGTTTTCTTTGTAAAGGTCAGAATAGCCATCCCTCGCTCCATGCTCATCTGATAATTCCGTCCCCATTCACGGTTGTCATACGCATGCTTCACATCAAAGAGAACATCTGCTGCCCGTGGTTTGCTCAACTCATACACCAAACTATTTGTTCCGAACGGCATGAAGAAGAACTCGCATAATGTCCTGCTGCAGCGTACCGTGTGCCAATAATTATTTCGAAGCTCGGTGAGGGGATGATGTGTCCTGATATCATCCACAACCTTAATCACATCATTTCCAAGCTTAAAAAAAACACCGCGATACCTGCTGCGAATACCTAAATTAGTAAAGCCCCCTTTTTTATTCGTAATCAGAAATCCTACTTCCTCATCAATATGGCTCTCTACTTTTCTTTCGCCAAAAGCATGACTAACCTTCAATCATCCCACCCCTTTTTTGATGATTTATTGCTGCCTGCCTTATTTAAATATTGCTTTTTGGAAAGGACAAACAGATAACAACAAACTTAGCGAAGTGATAGAATAGGTATGATGTCTTTACGAATGGGGAGTCTAGTATCAAAAAAATATATAAGCAAGTAAGGGATAGTTTCTAATTGTGGTTCACAAGATAGATTCTGAAATATATTTTGATCAAATAGAAAGTTGCATACTAGATAATCACTTCTCTGTTTCAAAGAAGGCATTTAAGAAATTACACGATCCACTAGTTATACATCTCAAACAGGATAAAAAAGCCTATGAGAGCTATATGGAAAGAATAATCAAATTTATTGAAGAGATTTCTAAGAAGCCTCAAACTCAGATTCAATGCCCCCATTGTGAACAAGCTCTTTTTGAAGCATTTCCGGGTTGGTACAATCGATTAAGGGTCCGCAGTCCTACTTTAAGTTTTGATTTAATTTGCTTAAAATGTGGTGCAGTGTTTGAGAACAATCGCAATTCTGGATCAGAAATTTTGGTTGAAAAAGAAAGTTTTACTTATGTAAATCAGAATAAAAAAAGAAAGAGTTGGAAAATTAAACCAAAGTTTAAGAATTCACTTAAGCATTCAAAAAAATATTTTGACAGAGTACTAGTCGAGACTAAATCAAGTGACATTTACAGCCATTATGATGATTTCTTTATAACTAAGGAATGCTGTGATAAGAATTCCGTTTTCCAAGAATTTACCAAGAATAAAAGTAAACAATTGTTTCACAAGTTTTTAGCTATTTTCAAGGATTGGTCAGAGTTTCATTTTGATATTAATTTTCCAATAACAATGATTGATCCTTTATTTGAAAAATATTTATTTTTAAACTATTTTTTCTTACATTTATTAAGAGAAAGGAAAGGCGATATCGAAGAAATTCTAAGCGCAGGTGTAAAGGAATTTCATTCTTTTTTGAGTCCAGATATTGAAGTTATTAGTGGGGGACTTCAGTTAGAGATAAATTCTAACATATTATGGCTATTCCCCGCGTTAGAATGGTACTATTCAGAAAAAACGAAAGAGAAGTATTCAAAGCGTCTAATCGATATAATGCATAAATATGATCTGAAGATCAGAGAAATTGGCCTGGAATCTTGCTTTCGAACACCAAGAAAATTTTGGATATTACATCCTTGATTTGTTATTTATTCAACGAACTAAAGCAAATTTCCTCATATTCAAGAGGAGCTTAAACCATTTAGGCATAGGAAGTAATAAATAGCACCTAAACCTAATAATCTATATGCAACTAAATGAAGTCATGAAGGAATTAGAAAAAAACGGTACAGCCCAGAACAGAAAAGTCTATCAAAGGCATGGGGCGGGCAAAAACCTCTTCGGGGTAAGTTTTGCCGTGCAAACCAAATTAAAAAAGAAAATAAAAACCGACCACAAGCTTGCCCGGCAGCTCTGGAAGACAAGAAATGCAGATGCACAAACCCTTGCCTTGCTCATCGCAGATTCGCAAAAGCTCACGGAAAAAGAAACCGATACCTGGGTAAAAGAAATAGAAGGATATTACATGATTGCAAGCTACCTGGGAAATCTTGTTGCTCATACTCCTTTTGCTAAGAAAAAAAGTGAGCAGTGGATGAAATCAGATCAGGAGTACAGTAAACAAGCCGGCTATGATGTTCTAAGTGCAATGCTGCGTGACGGGATCCCTGTAAGCAATAGCGATGGGGAAAAATATCTCAGGACAATAGAAAAAGAAATCCACAATTCACCCAACAGGGCAAGGCATGCCATGAACACCGCGCTTATTGCCATCGGGTCGTATATGCCGCAAGTGACAAAACAGGCAATTGAAGCAGCAAAAAGAATAGGAAAAGTTGAAGTAGATCATGGAGATACCTCCTGTAAAACACCTGATGCTATTCCTTATATTGAAAAAGTTCTCAAAAGAAATAATAAGAAAAAAGTAAGGATTTGTTAATGCGAAAAGCTAATTTTTAGGAACCTTCTTCTTAGATATCTTCACCGGAAGCTTACGCAGTATCGCCCTTGCCTCTTTCAGAGTAAGAAGTTTATTCTTTGCCCCGTGATACGAGATTACTGACTCGGCATTTGTAGTTGCAAGCCTCATAGCAAAAGAAACATCGTCCTTTAAGATCATACCTGCCAAAAAAGATGAGGCAAAGGCATCACCTGCCCCAGTTGTTTCTAAAGGAGGTACATGGTTCGTGTGCGCAAAGTAGAGCACATCGTCATAAAAGCAGTATGCCCCTTTTTTTCCGTCAGTGATGACGACGTAATTCGGGCCCAGGGAATGCAGTTTCCTGCCCAGGTAGGCCATAGAGTCTGCACCTACAATAAGTTCAGCCTCTTCTTTGTTCAGTACAAGAATTTCAGTCATGGAAAGAATTTTTCGCAAATATTGCGTTCCTTTTTCTGCCAGGTAAGAGCTGGGATTAAACGCAATCTTGATGCTGTTTTTTTGAGCAAATGCGGCAAGTGATTCCAGAGTCTTAAAGGCCTTGCCCATCATAGCAGAGAAATAAAACCACTTCGTTTTGAGCAGTTTCTTATTAATGTCCCGGTAAAACAAATCGTTGTTGACGCCTTTATAGGCAAGGATAGTTCGGTCGTGTTCCAAGCTATCCAGAATTATGGAGTACCCGGTCTCCCCCTTTTTGCGCACCACCAGGCTTGTGTCAACATGTTCCTCTTTGAGCTTAGAGAGTACCATCTCTGAGTTTGATCCCTTTCCCATGCATCCAAGATAAGAAGACTTCAGCCCCAGGCGGGAGAGAGATACCGCGACATTCGTGCCGCCGCCCCCGGTAGTAAAGTCAATTTCGTCAACCAGTATCTTTGCGCCGGTAGGGTATGCCAGTAAGTCGGTTTCTCCTTCTTCCTTGAAAATCTTAATGAGTTCAGAATGTTTTGTCTTTGCAAAAGCATCAACCGTAGAGCTCCCCACACAGATTACATCATGCATAATCCCCCTCGGACTATAGAAGTTTATAAAGATTGTTGTATGGGAGACTCTGTTGAAAAGATCATTAGCAGCCAAGGGTAAAATCCAATCTGTGACTAGTATCAAGCTGACAAGGGGGAAGCCCCAGGCGGGGAATGTCAGCCCTCTAATAAGCAAAAAAGGATTTTACAGCCTGCTAATCAAAGCGCTAGCGTAGATTTTCAACAGAGTCTGTGTAGGATAAAAAAAGAGGATAGCACAGGTCAAAACGAAATACTATCAAGCACATCATGCGCATCAACGCTCGAAAGCAAATAGGATAACCGCTCTTTATTCTTAACCTTTGAGAGCAGCAGCGCACGTGCATATTCCTCATCCTTCTTGCTTATTCGGGCAAAGGAGTCTGCCGCAAGCAGAGGGTAAGGGTAGCCAAAGAAGAGCGGATCAGAGGAATACGAAGAGAGTATACGCACGTAGTCCTGCAGTTTTTCCTTGCATGCAGAATCAATTTCAAGCCGGAAAACGTGCTTTGAAGAAGAATGGAGTCGAACAAAGCACATCTCACCCAAATAATACTCGTTAGACACCTCAAAAACCGGATAATACAACCAACTGGATTTCGGGCCTCTGTCCTGCAGTGCGCTGCTAAGTCCTGATGCACTGCGCGTAAGCAAGCGGCAGGTTTTGCTCAAGAATCCGACCATCATCTCTTTTTTGCGGGCTGCATCAAGCAGGTCTTTGAGGACATTATATTCTTCCTTTGTTTTTGCTTTAATGCTTCCATCTATCGCAACCATAAGGCTATCGCTTTCCTCCACTATTCTCTTTGCATAGAGTAGCTCTGCGCGCCGTCTGATCATCCCTGCAATGTGCTCCATCTCAGTACTATACCTCTCACCATCAAGCGTAATGGTTTGTGAATCAAAACCAAGAGGCTCGCTGAAAGGTGCATCACCAAAGAAGGATACAGTATAGTGCAGCACACCGTTATTCTCTTTAGCCTCAATAAAACAAATGAATTCACTGACTGACTGAAGTGCTCTTTGCTTTTGTTGGTAGGAAACTGCTGCAATGCGCATAAAATGAAGAGAGAAATTCGGACCGGACAAAATCTGGGCATTGCCTCCATCGATCGCAAGCAATGGTTTTTCTTCTCCAAAAAGGCTCAGTTCATGAAAGTTTTTGCTATCAATCCTTATACCGGAAAAGCCTTTGTCAGAAGAAAACGGAAGAAGGTCTGTTTCTTTATTGATAAACTCATCAAAAGATCGCAGCAATTGTTCTGCATCAGAGGATTTCATAACAATAGAATACCAAAGAGGCTTTTATAATTTGTGAGTTGGGTGACAGAGACATAATGAATCCCTAGAGAAGCAACAACAATGGCGCAGACGAACTTAGTATCTAAGTTCGAGATTTTCGAAAGAAAATCGTTCTGCCTGCCGTTATTGTTGTTGCAAATCTCAAAAACTACAAATAACAATCAAAAATCCAAACCTTTAAATTGTTATCCCGGCTCTAAAAAATGCTATGAATCGCAGGAAAGTTCTCCTCAAAGCGTTCTCACGTGAAAAGCTTCTGACGTTGCACTCACCCTTTTACAGGTCCTGGGTAGAGCGTTTCATCATTGATGAAACCAAGGCAGACTTAGGAACAAAGGGAGATATCACTACAAATGCAATTCTCAACGGAAAGAAGCATGCCCGCGCGCAGGTAGTCGGCAGAGAGCCGGGGATCGCTGCAGGAATCGAAGAGGCATCACATTTATACAGGAAGAATGGCCTGCAGGTAAAACAAATCAAAAAAGACGGGCAGAGAATAAAAAAAGGGGATATCCTATTAGAGTTGCAGGGAGAGAAAAAAGCCCTCTTTCGTATTGAGCGCTCTGCAGTAGATATTCTGCAGAGGATGTCAGGAATAGCAACCCTTACTGCTCAGGTTTTCAGATCTATTAATTATAAAGTGCCTATCGCACCTACCAGAAAAACACAGTGGCGCTATCTGGACAAAAAAGCAGTATCCCTGGGTGGAGGGCTCACACATCGATTAGCGCTCTGGGAGGCAATCCTTATTAAGGATAATCATCTCAAAATGCTCAAAAGCGAAGGGGAAAAAGATCCTATCAGAACAGCAATGCAGAGGGCGCATGCCTATAAAAAAAAATCAACATTCATTGAAATTGAAGTAACGACCCTAAGGCAGGCATGCCGTGCTGCGGCAATGTTCAAAGAGATGAACAGCAGTGTTCCGTCACTCATTATGCTCGATAATATGACGCCAGCGCAGATCAACAAAACGATCAAAGAGCTCAAGAAAAACAAGCTTTACGATTATGCCCTTCTGGAAGCATCCGGCGGAATCAATCCGAAAAACATAAAAAAGTATGCCCGGACAAAAGTAGATGTTATCTCCATGGGATACTTGACACACTCTGCCCATGCGCTTGATATAAAGCAATATATTCTGTAAAAAATGAAAACAGATATCGTGATAATAGGGTCAGGAATAGCGGGCCTTACGGCAGCACTCAAGGCTGTGCGGTTTTCTAAGGTGACGCTGATTGCTAAGGAAAAGCTGCAGGAATCCAATACGTACTATGCCCAGGGAGGTCTTGCAGCAGCAATAGGGCACGATGACAATATCGAAACCCATATCCAGGACACCTTGCGCGCAGGCGATGGCATCTCAGAGAGAATGCAGGCAAAGATTCTTGCTACGGAATCAGCAAAGCGTATCCAGGAGTTAAAGGAGCTTGGTGTGCGCTTCGATACAAGAGGGAAAAAGTACAGGCTCAGCAGAGAAGCGGTGCATTCTCGGGCGCGTATCATCCATGCATCCGACATGACCGGAAAGGAAATACAACTGCAGTTAGTAAAGAAAGCTCGTGAGAATCAGAATATCACGATTCTTGAGTATCATATGGGATTGGACTTGATCGTGCATAAAAAGAAATGCGTTGGTGTGCAGGTTCTTGACCTGAAAACAGAAAATACTTTCAGTGTCTTTGCCAAGAAAACAGTTTTAGCGACAGGTGGGCTGGGAAGATTATATAGCAAAACAACCAACCCGCACATAGCGACCGGTGATGGGATCGCGATGGCCTTTCGTGCAGGAGCGCAGTTGCAGGACATGGAATTCGTTCAGTTTCATCCCACCATGCTGCATAACTCAGAGCCTTCCTTTCTGATATCAGAGACCCTGCGCGGCGAAGGAGGAATCCTCAAGAATAAACACGGCAAGGCCTATATGGGAAAGTATCACCGTGATGGCGAGCTTGCTCCTCGTGACGTAGTAGCAAAATTCTCTGTCATTGAAATGCAAAAAACAAATGCAAAGCATACCTTTCTGGACATGACGCATATTGAAGAAGCATACCTGAAAAAAAGGTTTCCCCATATCTACAAAGAGTGCCTCAAGTATGGTATTGATATGGCAAAACAAATGATCCCGGTGAGTCCTGCTGCGCATTATGTTTGCGGTGGTATAAAAACCGATAGTTTTGGCCAGGCCTCAGTAAAGAATCTCTATGCTATCGGCGAGTGTGCCTGCACCGGGTTGCACGGTGCTGATAGGTTAGCATCAAACTCCATGACCGAAGGGCTGGTGTATGGGACGCGCCTTGCAGAGAAGATCAGAAAAGAAGTGAAAAAAGAAAAAGTGCTGGGAAAGGAAACGGAGGATAGGCTGATTACGTCTGTTCGCAATGGCCGCGTCGAAAAAATAAAGAAATTGCTCCAGGGTATTATGTGGCAGCAGGTAGGGATTATTCGCTCGAAAAAAGGCCTTGTTGCTGCATTAGGAAAAATCAAAAAGCTTGAAGCTAAGTTGAAGAAATTAGTAAAAGAGAGTACCAACAAGGAAGTGCAGGAGTTAAAGAATATGCTTTTGCTGGGCAAGATCATTATTATTAATGCCCTTCGCAGAAAAGAATCCCGTGGAACGCATTTCATTCTCGATTATCCCGAGCGGCACGATAATATCTGGAAGACCCATTTGGTTATTGATAAAAAATATAGGGGATTGTGATTATTTTTTGGCCTATTATTTTCTATATAGAAAGAAATTAAAGAAAAAAAAGAGATAATTAAAAAAATGTGAGAGCAGTAGTCGCGTTTTACTTACTCTCACACCCCATATTTCTGGCGGTTTGGTAGTGGTTGACACCCATAGTAGATACAAAACCAACCTAATTAGCCTTAATCCAACTATAACCGCCATCAATGGAGAAATATGTGATAACAGAATGTTATCACAACCGGTGTGCAATCAAAAAGTGTCCTAAGGCAGCAGCGAGGCAAGAATGCTGTGCCTTAGGACTGTTACCGGTGAGCTTTGCGGTAGTTGCGGTTGCAGTGGCGTCACCGGTAAAGGAGAAGGAAATCTATTGTGAGGCTCGGCAAAGACTAGAGGAAACCTCTTCGGGAAACGTCGATGCCGAGCGTATAACCAAAAATAAATGTGAGAGCAGTGATAAAGCGTTGAAATTCAATGAATACGTACTCTCACATCCCATGTCCGAGAAACAAAGACAACATTCGCAATAAGTTGACTTTGAGCCGATTTTCGGTTAAATCTTGCAGACATGGAAGAAATGAAAAATAAACTCAACGCATACAGGGGAAGGAGTTAACAAATACCGTATGCACTAAGCTTATACCCTAAAATAAGAGTGTAGGACAAAAGCCCTACACCCCCCTGATAGCATCAGATACATTCTGAGCGAAAACCGTTGGATGCTATCAGTGTGTTGTTCTGTTCGATCAAAAAAATGATACCGGGAGATCCCGAAGGATAACCAGGTATCATAAAAAAACCCGGGCACCGAATAACGGCGTGATTCCCGGGAGGAAGTGGAGTATCAAAGTAAAGGTGCCCGGTAAACAAGAAGATGAAATATGAGGTTTCTAAATTTCCAGTTAAAACCGGGCATGTGTTAATCATTGACATCAATGATGACTTTCAGGCTCATCTCACCATTCTCATCGATATGGTTGTAAGCATCAAGATATTGGTCAAAGGTGAATCGGTCCGTGATTAATGGATCACAAAGAACTTTCCCTTCAGAGATTAGCCCAACCGCATTTTCGTAGTCTTCGTGTTTATACATCAAGGTACCGATCAGGGTCAGTTCACGATCCTGCAGGCCAGCCAAGTCAACAACAGGTGGCTGGGTAAAACAGCCAACGATAATGATTTCGCTTCCTTTGTTGATATTCGCAACGATACCATTAAGTGCAATCTGTACAGCAGAGCATTCGAATGCCAGATCAAAGCCATCATTGCCAAATACGCGTTTAATTGCATCTGGGAGTTTCTCAGTTTTGGGATTGCTAACAAAGTCAATCTTACATTCGGTAGCCTTTTCCAGGCGAAAATCGCTGATATCAGTGATTAAAACCTTTTTAGCCCCGTTGGCTTTGGCAACCTGAGCTACGAGGTTACCAATAGGACCGGCACCAGTTACTAGAACATTTTTTCCTTTTACCTCAGTTGCACGGCTCATAGTATGAACCGCAACCGAGACAGGCTCAACCAAAGTTCCTTGATCATGGGTGAAATTATCTGGGAAAGTAATTACATTTGACTCATCGGTAACAAAATAATCCTGAGCAACACCTGGCGCCTGGAATCCTTCGACTTTCAGTTCATTACAAATATGATAGTCATCTCGTTTGCAAGGAGGACATTCACCACAAACAATTTGTGGTCGGGCAATTGCTTTTTTACCAAGTATAGCCGCGGGTACACCATCACCAGTCTCAACGATTTCTGCAGAGTATTCATGGCCCTGAATGAGAGGGTACATCTCCGGCGGAACAGTTGCGTGTGTGCCGTGGTTAACATGGATATCAGAGCCGCATACACCAATTTTTTTGATGTGTAGTAAAACTTGGCCACGGCCAGGTCGCGGCACTTTTTCTTCTGAGAATTCAATGTTATCAGAATTCTGTGGTTTTGGGCAAATCATTGTTGCCCGTTTCATTGTTTCTGGTATGTCAGTTATACTCGTGTTCATAATATCCTCTCTTTCTTAGTTAAAATATTTACTAATTAGTTATAACAATAGAAATTACACCAAAAAAAAACAAAAAACAATTTGATTCAAAATATAATGATAGCCACTAGCATCAATAGGGACGCTAGCAGCTATCAAAGAAAAGTGTGGGGATGGAGTATCAATAATACGTACCCAGTTGGACGTGGTGGTCGGGAAATTAGATTCCACGTCAACCGGGTACAGGGTTCCCTAGAAAATAAAGTCCCGGCCCGGTACTCTTCTCAGGAGACCTAGAGTTAAGCACCGAGCCTTGTGGACCGGTCGAGCAGGTGGTAGTTGCCAAGGAAGAGTACTGATAAAAATTAAAAGGCACCATGAGCAAAAGCTGCATGGCACCTTGAGAAGTGGGCATCTAAATAAAGACTTGGACCCTAATGGTATAGAGTCCAAGCCAGCAAATGGACGCCTGCTAAAAATAGCAGGTGTCTAGGTAACAAAAATTGCAAGCACCAAGCGTAGCCCCACAGCAGTACCTGGTGCTTGCTAAGGCGAATATATATATATAACTCGCCGCGAAAGCAAGATGAAAGTTATAAAACGTAAGCCCACGGATGTGAGCTTACGCAAGTCAGGGGAGGACACTTTCTTAATAATAATATAGGAAAGTTCCTCAGTCTTTTCCAGCAAAGTCTGAAACAGACCTGCTGGCAGGGACATAGTAAGGGTGAGCACTTAGCATACACCTTGCAGCGATACCAAGTGCTCAGACCGTGTAAAGGACTAAACAAAAGCCGAACCCCCATTGCGCATCACACTATTATGCGTCACGACCAGTTCGGCTATCCAGAGAACTAAAATTAAAGCCTACCTGAACAAAAATTGCTCAGGTAAGCCATGTTTCCACATTGTCAGGTGCTCGCCGCAGCACTCTGACATGCAGAGAAGCATATCAAAATGAATATGCCAGCGGTCCCTGTCGGTCAGGGAATAAAAATGAATGCAGAGAACACGCTGGCGGTTGGTATCAGATAGTGACCGTCTTTTAATTTTCCCTTCATCCAACTATCTGATGGGGGCAAGTTTACACTATCCTTTTGAAACAGACTAGCGGGTGGTCCCAGTCAACCTGCCCGCTAATCTTCAGGAAGTGGAGTATCTAAGTAATGTAAAATGCTGCGCTAAGTTTCCCTAGATGGATTCCTTTCCGGCTTAGCGCACACATCCACGACAAGAAATTTCAAATGAAGACCTGGCAGATAAATGTGGCGAGATATCTGCCAGGTGGAGGCGACTTGCGATATCTCCGAGATATCGCGCTCTAAATAAATCCATATAGTAAACCATTATAATACTCAGCAACGCTGAACTCGCAAGTAGCCCAGCGCTGTGAGGAGTCATATTTCTATGACTCAGTTCTAATGGGGATTCCAGGATAATTAATTACCGGAAGCTGTCAGCAGAACCAAGTAACCCGTAAGCGATGAGCGCTAACGTACTGACAGCCCCCGGCATTGTTCCGACCGGCATCCGTGCCAGGCAAAGGCAGGATGTGTCCGCAGTCATCCAACCGGCCAGTAGCATCCATGAAGGAAAGATATCATATGTAATAA
This sequence comes from Candidatus Nanoarchaeia archaeon, assembly GCA_028279765.1. GTDB lineage: Archaea > Nanobdellota > Nanobdellia > Woesearchaeales > WJIZ01 > JANQND01. The sequence goes on from JANQND010000007.1 coordinate 14,631, forward strand.
AGCGCCCTACAGTCTCTTCAATGGTGTACTTTCGGGCGCTGACCTAAGCGTTCGAAGGATCAAAAAGCCGAATTGAAAAAAGTATCGGTACTTGTATGGCTTTGATCCTTCTTAACTCAGGTCTGAAAAGAAAAGTAATAATCATGAAGTAAAAATCAATATAAGCAAGGCAGACAGCAGAAACGGTCCATACTAATGTTTCAGTGCTGGCTGCCTGACCTTGCTTCCTCTTTAGGACATTTAAAAAACAGTGCCCTAGCTGCTTAAGGGATTAAAGGATGGTCTCTAAGCTGTGAAAAGAGTTATCGAGATATCTTCGGTCTTGGGAGTGAAATGAATATATGTACAGCTAAGAGACCAATAAGGGTGTAAATACCCGAACGTGGAATGCATAATATGATAGCAAAACACACCCCATATCCGAAGACACAGGGTGTGGGACCTGTTTGCGCATCGCTTTTGTAATGAAAATGTGTAAAGGATACGCATCATCCCCGGGCCCTCCCATTGGTTATTCTTTTTCTCTCTTCCTTTTGGTCTTCTCCGTAGAAAAAAGGACTGCTATCCGCAGATAGCAGTCCAAGGTAAGCTTTCGATATAAATCGAAAACAACGGTTAATAACTAAACTTTAACATCACCTACTAACCGAACGCGATGGTTTAGGTGATTTGCATGGCCGGTGCTGTGGCATAAATCACTTTTGCTACGATGGTATTTTGAGTAAGAATTTTCTCAGCTCGAAAGACCGCAAAGGTACCACCGGAATCAACAACCAGACTATAAATGGAGTTAACCTTTAATACACCGTCAGTTAATGTAAAATTCAGCAACGGTGTAGCCCATTGTTGACTTTCCGGCATCGCTGCCAAAACAGAATCATCTTCACTCGTAATTGCCATAACTTCAGCAATTTGCGCGTTTCCAATTTTTTCGACGTTTTCTACTAACGCGCCAACATCAATTGTCTTCAAATTTTCGATCAAAGTCTGGATACCGTCCTGTGTCGTCTTCTTTATGACACTTTTCCCGGTGGTATCCATCGCATTCGTTACTACGCCAACTTCAGGCACCTTTAGCTTTGCCTCAGGGGAAGTGGCTTCATTTTGTGCTAACATACTTGTGCCGATTTCATCCTGCGCAGTAGCACCTTGCGACAGCGGCACCAGCCCAATGACAAAGCAAAGGGAGATAAATAATTGTAACTTTTTCATTGTTAACTCCATTCTGAATGAAATTAATAAATTGATACAACAACACCAAGAGGTGTTGTACGACATGTTTTTCTCACCATCCGTAGAAATAACAACGCTGCTGATCAAAGATGAAAAAGAGACTATTCAATTGTAATATGGATGATTTCTCTTAATTGTCTTGCCGATGTCTCCCTTCTTAAATTGGAGCGGCTCTTGACAAAGATTTGTCAAGTGTCGAAAAGAAACATCCTAGCACTTTATTTTGTGAGCGGCTCATCCAGCCTTCGTCTGGTTCATTGACCCTCGAACCTAGGGAAGAAACACAAATTGTCAGAAACGCTCTATTGCAGTCTCCGCTGCGTAAGTGTCCGTTTCTTATGGACATGACTAGCAGATTACATGGCATTTTTTTACCACAACATGATTACGTAAGTATCCGTTTTAGGAGCATCAGAAGCTCTTTTACGTATCCTCACGGAGGACTAGGGTTGTGTGAGGCACTTTACACACAGACACGCTTTACTGTAAGAGGGCTACTTCATCATCTCCAAGGAAACTTGCTTTAAGTTCCCTAAAATCATTTTCCGGTTATCGCATATTTATGCAACCACAAAAAGGCAGGTAGGCTTTCCCGAAGTTTTAAACAACGTTCGGCCCGATCGAAGAATAACCATTGGCATTTCTCCTTTTGTTAAAGTATCAGACTTCATAAAATTACTGAGGTTTATGAGGTAAAAAACATTTACATCATAGGCAAATCCTCCCATCAAATAATAGAATAGTACTGAATCCAGGTTCTTTCACATTGAAATTTCCTGAATTCCCGATTATAACCAAGATCACTTATAGCAAAAGCTAAAGAAAAAAGCTTTTCTTACCGAAAATATGCATCCAATTCTGCATATTTCTTGCCTTTCCAACCGTAATGTGCTATAATTCTCTCAGTGCGGAAAATCTTGGTAGCAATTGGTTTTTAGGTTGTCAGACGTTCAACAATCCAAAGAACAAACTCTTCGTTTCGAGTGTTTGTTTTTGAAATGTTGCAGCTAAAAGCTGTGGTGTCGAACCGATGGGCTCAACGAAATGGTTAGGTAAAAAACATGAGGTGTGATATAATTTTGGGATAACTTTTGAACAATAATGAACATTTGATTACTAACCTAATTGCCTTTTCATTTTTAAACTTTACTCAGAAAAAAAGGCCTAATTTCACGACCGCACAGCAACGACAAAAGCGAAATATTTGGAACAACAATGGCGCGAACAGAGTGTCTCATTCCGAATTTTTGCTTTACAAAAATCGTTTCGTCTGCCATTATTGTTACAACTCTATTTCAGATTCTTCTCTATCCATATAAATCACAAACCTTTTTAACCCCTCTTTGACCCGCAAACAGTATGACAGAATTAATTGTCACTGAAAAACCTGCCGCTGCAAAGAAAATAGCCGAATCACTAGCAGACGGAAAAGCCATCAAAGAAAACATCAATGGTGTTCCGCACTACCAGCTCTCCCATGGCAATCAGGACATCATTGTTACCTGCGCAGTAGGCCATTTGTACGGTTTAGAGCAAAAAGAAGGAAAAAAGTGGACCTATCCCCTCTTTGACATAGAGTGGAAGCCGTCGTACGAAACAAAAAAACAATCCGCCTTCACCAAAAAATACCTTGCAGCAATAAAAAAACTTGCAAAACAGGCAAATGAGTTCACTGTTGCAACAGATTATGATATAGAAGGGGAAGTCATCGGATTAAATGTCATCAGATACGCCTGCAAGCAAAAAGATGCCCAGAGGATGAAATTCTCCACTCTCACCAAAGATGACCTCATAAAAGCCTACAAAAACAAATCTAAAACCCTGGACTGGGGACAGGCCAATGCAGGGGAAACAAGGCATTTCTTAGACTGGTATAATGGCATCAATTATAGCAGGGCGCTCACCGCAGCCATCAAATCCACCGGCGCCTTCAAGATCATGTCCGTGGGAAGAGTGCAGGGCCCGGCATTAAAAACCATCGTGGAGCGGGAAAAAGAAATCCGGGCCTTCAAGCCTGAGCCCTACTGGCAGATTGAACTCACCGGAAAAATAAAAGAAGGAGCGATACAGGCCTGGCATAGCAAAGATAAATTCTGGGATAAAGCTGAAGCAGAGGAAGTTCTTGAAAAAACAAAAGGGGAAAAACAAGGTGAAGTAACAAAAGTATCCACCTCTACTTTCAAGCAGGCACCTCCCACACCCTTTGATCTTACGACACTGCAAACCGAAGCATACCGCTGCCACAAGATTGCTCCGAAAAATACCTTAGAGATAGCTCAGGAACTCTATAGTTCAAGCTATATCTCATATCCAAGAACATCATCACAACAGTATCCTGAAAGTATCGGGTATGCAAAAATTCTTGATAGCCTCAAAAATAATTCCGCCTACAGCACGCTGGCGCAGGACATTCTCAAGAAAAATCCTCTCAAGCCAAACAACGGTAAAAAAACCGATCCTGCACATCCCGCTATCTATCCGACAGGCATCAAGCCAATGAACCTCAACTCCTACGAAGAAAAACTCTACGATCTCATCGTCAGAAGGTTCCTGGCAACTTTCGCAGACTACGCAAAGCGGGAAACCAATAAGATAGAAATCAATGTCAAAGGCGAGCCCTTCATCGCAAAAGGAACCAGAACAACAGAAAAAGGCTGGCACACCTATTATGGGCCCTACGTCAATTTAGAAGAAGAAGAGCTTCCAAAAGTAAAAGAAAAGGACAGCGTAGGCATAAAAAAGATAGCCAAGCATGACAAAGAAACCCAGCCGCCGAAGCGATATACTCCTGCATCAATCATTAAGGAGTTGGAAAAACGAAACCTGGGAACAAAAGCAACCCGTGCATCCATCATCGAGACTCTCTTCAACAGAGGATATATTGATGGAAAAGCAATCCAGGCAACAGAGCTGGGCATACGCACAACTGAAACACTGGAAAAGCACTCACCAAAGATCATTGACGAGAAGCTCACCGGCCATTTCGAAGAGCAAATGGAAGAAATACGAAAAGGGAAAAAAACAGAAGAGGAAGTGCTCAGTGAGGCAAAAGAGGCTCTCACAAAAATATTAGCAGATTTCAAGGAAAAAGAAAAAGAAATTGGAAAAGAGCTGCACACAGCAAACATCGAAACACGCGATGCCATGACCACTATTGGCAGCTGTCCGAAATGCGCTGAAGGCTCCCTGCAGATACGAAAAGGAAAATTCGGGCAATTTGTTGCCTGCAACAAATACCCCGACTGTAAGACTACGTTCTCACTGCCAGGCAATGCGCTCATCAAGCCTGCAAAACAGGTATGTGAGCAATGCAACATCCCTATGGTGCTCACCATCAAAAAAGGAAAGCGGCCAACAGCATTCTGTATCAATAAGGACTGCAAATCAAAAATAGTAGAAAACGAAAAAGCCCAGCAAGAAGCAAATGAGCTCATCGGAACAGAATGCCCTGATTGTAAAAAAGGAAAAATTGCACTCAGAACATCCATCTATGGGTCTTTTCTGGGCTGCGACAAATATCCAAAGTGCAAATACACGAAACAGTTAACACAGCAAAAAGAGGAAACAGAGAGCCAATGAAGAAAATAATTCTTCTTATACTGCTGATCATAGCAGTTCCTGCTGTAGTATCCTTAGAAGGAAAAATGCCGCTCCTTGCAGTAAGGGAGACAAGTGAGGGCTTTAAAGGAAGCAGGGCAGAGCTATTCCTGGAAGTAAAGGAAGGAACCGGAAGAGTATTCGTAGATACCTTTCCTCTCAGCAAAGTTGACACGCAAATTTCCATGCGATTTGCAAAAGAGATTGCCTGTGATTTCCTGGAAAAAAACTGCGATAGCCATGACTTCATTTATACCATCAGGGCAAACGCGCCTATCATTGGAGGTCCAAGCGCAGGAGCAGCAGCCAGTATTCTTACCGTGTCAGTACTCTCGCAAACACCACTGGACCAAAGAAAAGCAATCACCGGAACGATTAATTCAGGGGGAATCATAGGGCCGGTAGGGGGCATAAAAGAAAAAATAGAAGCAGCAGCATCTGACGGGCTCACCCATGTCCTTATCCCGCTTGGAGAGAGCAGCACTGCAAATGAATCAGTGAATGAAACCGTCAACCTCACACAATTAGGGGAAGAAAAAGGAATCAGCATAATAGAAGTCGTGGACCTAAATGAAGCCCTAAAAGCATTCACCGGAAAAACATTTCAGCAGGACGATCAGCAAATCCAGACCACGAGCTCGTATCAGCAAACCATGAAAAATCTTGCGGTAGAGCTTTGCGATCGAAACCAAAAGCTGCGATCAAGCATCGTGTTCACCAATGATACTCAGGGCCTCTTTGAGTTATCAACAAATCTCTCCAATAGAGGGAATGACGCCTTTGAAAGCAGCGAATACTATTCTGCAGCAAGCTTCTGTTTTGGGTCAAACGTTCGCATTAATCAGGCATTTCTCGAATCCAAAAACTTTTCTGCAGAAAAATATCAGGGACTATTTGAAGAATTAAAAAGAGAAATAAGGAGCTTTGAAGAACAAATTGAAAGCCTCCCTATCAAAACGATTACTGACCTGGAAAGTTACATGATTGTCAAGGAGCGGTTGGTTGAAGCACTGCAGTATACCAATAACTCAAACAATAATTCACTGGCATATGCCTATGCATATGGGAATGAAAGGCTCCATTCTGCCTATTCCTGGTCAAAATTCTTCAATCACCAGGGAAGGAACCTGGTACTTGATGAGGAAAGCCTCAAAGAATCATGCAGGCAGAAGATCGCAGAAGGAGAAGAGCGCCTGCAGTATGCCAGCATCTATCTTCCCTTCAGCCTGCAGTCGCCAAGAGAAGAACTTGATCTTGCCTATACAGATTTTAACAGCGAGGATTATGCAGCCTGCCTCTTCAAGTCAAGTAAGGCAAAAGCCGAGGCAAACATCGTACTCAACACCCTTGGTGTTCAAAATAGCTTCATTCCTATCCTCATTGATACCAAGCTAACCGCAGCAGGACGGGTAATCCAGAAGGCAGAGCAAAAAGACATGTTTCCTATTCTTGGATACAGCTACTATGAATATGCAAACAGCCTCAAAGAATCTGATCAGTTCTCAGCGCTGCTCTATTCAGAGTATGCTCTGGAGCTTTCGAACCTGGATCTCTATTTCAGGGAAAAAGAAAGCCCTGTTCAGTCGATGAAAATTGATAAAGAGAAAATGATGTTCATTATTCTTGGAATTCTCATAGGGGTTGCAAGTGCAATACCCTTTATCAGGTATTCTCAGAAGCCTAAAGTAAAGAAGAAGAAAAAGGCAAAGAGAAGAAAACCCAGCAAGGCCTAAGCCCTGCCGGGAAAAAGAGGTGATAGATTCACAACTTAGAGTTCGCACTCCAAGATAGAAAACCTATTTATTTACTTTAAAGTAAAAACAAATATATAAAGATTTCTGTGTTCAAAAAGACAATTCCTTAAAAGAATGTATAGATGAGAAACCGGCATGCCAAAGACCATAGCAATAACTACGCTCTGTTGTTTTCTCTTGCTCGCATCTTCCTGCCAGCAGCCTCAGCAAGCCCAGGATCAAATACTAAAGGAGACTGAACAGCCTGTCGATATTTTTTTCTGCCCTCATCAAAATTGTGAAGCAGCGCTTGTTGAGCAGATAGAGGAAGCAAGGTCACAAATCCACTGCGCTTTCTTTGATATTGATTTGGAGATACTCATCAGAGCTCTGGAGAGAAAATCAAAAGAAATAGAAACAAAGATGATCATTGACGCAAATAACAATCACAACCAGCTCAAAAATCTCAACTACAAAGAAGACGACAACAGCCAATTAATGCATAACAAGTTCTGCATTATTGATAATAAGATAGTTGCCACCGGAAGCTTTAATCCGACAGAGAATGGGAACACAAAAAATAATAATAACCTTCTCATCATTCATTCCAAACAATTGGCAAGAAATTTCGGGGATGAATTTCAGGAGCTATGGAATGAGCGGTTCGGAGAAGGAGACAAAACAAAAATACCTACTATAATCCACAATGGAAAAGCCGTTGAAAATTATTTCTGCCCGGAAGATCAGTGCAGTGAGCAGCTCATTGCAGCTATCCTCAACGCAAAACAATCCATCTACTTCATGACTTTCAGCTTCACTGATCAGAGGGTAGCAGATGCCATTCTCATGAGTAAAGCCCCGGATATACGAGGAGTTTTTGAAAAATTTCAGGCAGGCGGCAGATACTCACAGTATCAGCGATTGAAAGACTTCGGGTTAAGCATCTCCCTTGACAACAATTCCAGAATGATGCACCACAAAGTATTCATCATCGACAATCAAACAGTAATCACCGGATCATACAATCCCACATCAGCAGGAACAAGAAAAAACGACGAGAACATGCTGATTATACATAATAAAAGGATCGCGAAAGAATTTTTGAATGAGTTTGAGAGAGTAAGCAGCCGGTAAAAGGAGTGTTAGCGCAATCTATAAATACTCAAAAAAGAAAAAGCAATAGATGCGCCAAGGAAAAAAGAGGAAATCCCAGGCAGCGATGGAGTTTATTCTCTCGTATGGATGGGCGATGTTGATTGTGGTAACGACCATCTCTACCTTAGCATTCTTCAAAGTAGATCTGGTCAAGACACCAACACGAGCGCAAATCGTGCAGCCCCTGCTCCATGTCCCGGATCACAAAGTTGTAGGATCAAATTCAGAATTTGAGGAAACACACAATTCATACTACATTGTTGTACGAAATAGTGAGCCTGCCGATGTTACCCTTTTGAGCGTGTCCATCCTAAAAGAAGGTGAACGATGCGGATACTTCGCTGCTGCAGAAACGATCACGCTGCAGCAGGATGAGTTAAGTGAACAATTATTAGGATACATCACCGATCCGACCTGCCAGGGGAAAATAGGAGAAGGCTACCGCCTTGACCTGCAGGTCAAGTATCTCAACAGAAAAACAGGGTTGACTCATGTTGCAAACGGGTTTATTCAGGGCGAGTATGTGGACACAACGGACAGATGGGAGATAGAACCCTGGACGATTGGTGCCCTAAAGGGGCCTAATGACATGGATCTGGAGAACAAAAACGATAACGAACTTGCCTTTTGCACGACCCCGGCGCCTCCTTCAAATGTAGGAAGCTTCTCTGAGTTCGATGAGACTGCACTCATAACCTGGAAAGGAGAGCCAAGCGGGTGTAGTAATGAAAAAAGCGGAGGAAAAAGAATCTTTCATCAAAACGGTTTCGCAGACACCTGTGGCCATACTGCAGGAAATCTTGCCCAGGGCTGGCTGCACACCCGTATTTACCTTGATGAAATTTTCAAAGGCCACTCAGTCCTGATCTCAGGGCTCGCAGGATACTACGACCTGCAGGGAAACTATAGAACAGACGGCATCTGCCTGGATGATAACCTGTATTTCTATATCGGAAATAAAATGCTGCATCACGGCGGAACATCAGGGCACATGGTCACCAAAGACAATCGCCTGGAGCCGGGAGAAGAAATACTAAAGAATTGCGATGTTTGTAGTGGCATAAAAGCATCCAGCTGGTGTGTTCCCCCTTTTAATCTAACAGCAACCAATGATTTCAAATGGGGAGAAGACAATGACATCTATATTCTCGTCGAGGATTTTTGTAAAGGAGGAGGCATGTCCCCCTTGAAGGTAAGCATTATCTAAGACTCACGCTCACAATCAAAAAATATATAAATTATATAGAACAACCTAGAAAAAATTCAAATGAACTTTGCTGACGAAGAACCCTTGGATGAAGATTCACTAGAGGAAGAATTCGAAGACTCTTTTGAAGAAGAAGAGATTGATGACGAAGTGTATTGAAACCGTCATCTATTTAAACACATGCAAAACGAATTCTTCATGGTTGACGTAGTTATTCTTGGAACAATTGGTATAGACACCCTCAAGACCCCGTTTGGTACAGCAGAAGATGTAATCGGCGGAAGCGCGGTATACTCTTCCTACGCAGCATCGTTTTTCTCAAAGCCGGGGATGATTTCTATCAAAGGAACAGACCTCAAAGAGGAAGAGCTCTCTTTTCTCAAAGAGCGCGGTGTATCCTTAGAGGGCATCAAGACCGAAGGCAGTACATTCAAATGGTCAGGAGAATATGAGTTTGACATGAATGAAGCAAAGACGCTCAAAACAGAACTCAATTCCCTTGCCACCTTCAGGCCGCAGATCCCACAATCATATAAAGAAGCAAAATACTTGTTCTTAGGCAACATGGATCCCCAGCTGCAGATAGAAGTCATTGAATCTGTAAAAAATCCTGAACTTATTATCATGGATACTATGAATTTTTGGATTGAGAGCCAAAAAGAAAAAGTCATAGAAGCAATAAAGAAAGTTGATATCCTCGTCTTAAATGATGGTGAGGCACGGCAGCTTTTCGAAACGCCAAACCTCATTAAAGCAGCAAAAGATGCCCTGCAGTTAGGACTCAAAGCAGTTATCATCAAAAAAGGGGAGCATGGGTCCCTTCTTTTCACGAAAGAAGGCCATTTCAACTGTCCGGGGTATCCCCTGGAAAACCTCGTTGACCCGACAGGTTGCGGGGACTGCTTTGGCGGATCGTTTATAGGGTATTATGCCAAGACAAAAGATATGCGAAAAGCCATGGTATACGGTTCAGTAATTGCATCCTACAACGCAGAAGGGTTCGGCCTGGAAAACCTCAGGAAGATAACCGAGCAGGACGTTGAAGGCCGATACCGGGAAATGGTTGCCTTAAGAGAATTTTAATTTTTTTAGTTTCTAATCACTCTTACGTCTTATCCGATACTTTTTTATAAACAAAGTAGTAAAACAAGCCTATGACAAAAGAGCGTAATTATTTCGCCTCATTCTCGCTGGCAATGATCATTGTTATTGCTGCTGCTTTCGCTACAGTCTTCTATGCAGAAACAACAGGCAATGCAGGGTATCAGAACCAGGCAGAGCCACCAGTGCAATCCCAGAAAGACACACAGGCAGGTTCAATCCCAACAGTCAACTATTACCTACCCAAAGAAAAAACAATCAGGATTTCCGAGGAAGAATACGTCCGGTTTAGCCAGCAGGATTCTGTGCCTGTTTCCGGTTCAGCACGATATCAGTGGAAAGTAAACGGCATCGTCCAGTCACAGCAGAAGGACTTTGTTTTCATGGGGAAAACCTATGATAAGGGAAACCATAAAGTGAGTGTAGAAGTACTCGACAACAACCAAAGAGCTATCGCAGAGTGGATAGTGGCAGTCAATGAAGTAGTAAGGGCAAGGCAACAGAGCAATCCGGAAAGTAGAGTCATCACCCCCGGCTGCAGCGCAACCTGTGGTAATGACCAGATTGAATGCAATGAAGAGTGTGACGGCAACAGAAATTTTGCGTGCGGAGGGTCCCGCTGCCTCAGCGATTGTACCTGCCAGCAGGCGCAATCCGTCGCTTGTAGTGAAAACTGGGTATGCACACCCTTTTCCGAGTGTGATGACGGGTTCAAAAGAAGGTCCTGCAGCGATCAGAACTCCTGTGGCAGCACCCAGAACAAGCCTAATACCCAAATAGCATGTCAAAATGCGCAGCAGCAGTCAGAGGAGAGAGCATCTCCTTCAGGATCAAGAGCACTAACCTGGATTATCTTAGGGCTTATCCTTGTACCTTTTGCAGCAATAACTATCACTAAGTTCGCCAAGATGAGAACGATCACAGGGCAGGAAGAAGTAAGCCAGGATACCGTTTCTACTCAGAGTAAATTATCAGAAATGGTGCAATGGTACAAAAACCATGGAATGGATTCAGCTGCAACCTACAGTATGCTCCAGCGAATGGGGTTTTCAAAGCAGGAAGCATATCAGGCAACGCAGCAGGCCTTCAGTCAGAAAAAATGAGTACTTTTCTTCAGAAGATTCCCTCTCAAGTGCAGATTCTTGCAGCTACGAAAACGAGAAGTGCTGAGGAAGTCAGGCAGATTCAACGGCAGGGAATTTCAATTATCGGCGAGAATTATGTACAGGAGGCAGAAAAGAGAAGAGAGGAGTTTCCCAGTGTAGAAATGCATTGTATAGGCCATTTGCAGTCAAACAAAGTAAAAAAAGCAGTGCAACTCTTTGACATGATCCAGACCATTGATTCTGAGAAGATAGCGAGAGCGGTAAGCAAAGAATGCCAAAAAATAGAAAGAAAAATGCCGGTTCTCATGGAAGTAAATATAGCAGATGAGCCTTCAAAAACTGGTTGCCGCCCTGATGAGTCAAGCCAGCTGGCAGAGAAAATCGCTACGCTGCCTTTTATAGAGCTCAGAGGAATTATGGTAATGGCACCAAAAAAAAATCCCCGGGCATACTTCAAAAAAGCAAGAAAGCTCTTCGAGAAAATAAAAGCAAATCAACCCACAAAGAAGATCAATACACTCTCCATGGGAATGTCTGACTCCTACGAGATTGCCATAGAAGAAGGGTCGACAATGGTCAGGCTTGGCACGATTTTATTTGGTAAAAGAGAATAAGTAAGGAAAAGGAAGGAAAGAAAACCGGGACACCCTGAGAAACAGTGTTGTTGGGGGTATCAAGATATCCCGGCTCCCGCTCCGCGCGAGTATGATGTGTTCTTCGCTATAATTCTTCTTTAATAGTTGCTGTTGCAACCATGGTATGGGTGGTCTCTACCTCCTCTTCTGCACGGAATTTGATAATAAAATCATTAAAGTCAACAACATCAGAAAATTTCATCTTGATCAGAAGGTCATATTCACCGGTAATGCCGAAAATTTCCCTTATGCGCTTATCACTGAGGATTTTTTTAGAAAGAACCACAGATGGCTTGGTCTTAACAAACATAAATACGATGAAGCCCTGGCCTGCTTTAGCATTATCCAGTTTGACCGTAAATTTCTCAATCACCCCGTCCTGTTTTAATTTAGTAATGCGCTGATGAACAGTAGAGGGACGGATTTTCGTTTTCTTTGCAATAGAGCGCACAGAAGACCGGCTATCTTCAAGAAGCTGAGTAAGAATAATTTGGTCTTTTTTATCCACGAGTTATAATTTATCCAATTTATTTATATATTTTACTAAATTTGTCCATAAAATTATCAAATATATGGACAAAATATAGAGAAAAAGGAGAAATATATATTAACTTGTTCACGATACACCAGAAGTTTTAAACAGGATTTGAGGAGGATGGAAAAATGGATGAGACAGAAAACTACAAAGTAAAAGACCTATCGCTGGCTGATTTTGGAAGAGCAGAAATCGAAATCGCAGAAAAAGAAATGCCGGGATTAATGGCAACCAGAAAAAAATATGAGGGAAAGAAGCCACTAAAGGGCGCCAGAATAATGGGAAGTCTTCACATGACTATTCAAACTGCTGTGCTTATAGAAACCTTAGTAGAATTAGGAGCAGAAGTAAGATGGGCATCCTGCAATATTTTTTCAACGCAGGATCATGCTGCGGCTGCAATCGCAAAAGCAGGAGTTCCGGTGTTTGCCTGGAAAGGGGAAACGCTCAAGGAATACTGGTGGTGTACTGAAAAAGCACTTGACTTCGGAGACGGACAGGGGCCTAACCTCATCGTAGATGATGGTGGGGATGCTACGATGATGATCCATAAAGGAGTGGATATCGAAAAAGACCCTTCCATTCTTGATGAAGACTATAGTAGTGAAGGAGAGGATTTTCAGGAATTAATGGCAAAATTAAAAGAGATTCATGAAAAAGAAAAAAACAGGTGGACACCAGTTGCAAAGGGAATAAAAGGAGTGTCAGAAGAAACAACCACCGGTGTCCATAGGCTCTATCAGATGCTCGAGCAAAAGGAATTACTCTTCCCTGCCATCAACGTGAATGATTCAGTAACCAAGTCCAAATTTGATAATCTCTACGGATGCAGGGAATCATTAGCTGACGGCATCAAAAGAGCAACTGATGTGATGGTTGCGGGGAAAGTCGTGGTCGTGTGTGGCTATGGCGATGTAGGGAAAGGATGTGCGCAGAGCATGAAGGGATTTGGCGCACGAGTCATTGTTACTGAAATTGACCCTATTTGCGCCTTGCAGGCAGTGATGGAAGGCTATGAAGTCAAGACCATAGAAGACACCCTAAAGGAAGCAGACATCTTTGTAACCACGACCGGTAATAAAGACATCATCAAAATTGAGCATATGGAAAAAATGAAAAGTACCGCAATTGTGTGCAACATTGGCCATTTTGACAATGAAATACAAATGGATAAACTGGAAGCATTCCCGGGCATCAAAAAGGTCAATGTTAAAGAGCAAGTTGACCAATATCATTTCCCTGACGGACATTATATCACTGTGCTTGCAGAAGGAAGGCTGGTCAATCTGGGCTGTGCAACAGGTCATCCAAGTTTTGTGATGAGTAACTCATTTACCAACCAGACCCTGGCGCAGATCGAGCTGTGGACAAAAGAATATGAAATCGGTGTCTACATGCTTCCAAAGGAGCTTGATGAAGAAGTAGCAAGGCTGCACCTTGGTCAACTGGGAGTGAGGCTTACCACATTGAGTAAGGATCAAGCAGATTATATTGGAGTTCCCGTTGAAGGGCCCTATAAGCCTGCACATTATCGATACTGATCGTTATTGCTGCGATTTTTTCATTTCTTTTTTTTATTTTTTCTATATGTCCCATCGGGTTATCATCTTTCTTTACCCAATATTAAACAACCTTTAAATACCTCAATTATCCTACATAAGTACAATGAAAAAAAGAGGACAGGTGAGCATAGAGTTCGTTATAACCGTGGGTTTTGCTATGCTCATGATTATTCCGCTCACGCTGCTTCTCTATGAGCATACCACAACAACCTATGAAGATGTCAATAATAACCAGGCAGGGTTGATCGCAAGAAAAATAACCGACACGGCAAACGCAGTCTATTTTCTGGGGCAACCGTCAACCATCACTATAAAAGTCTTTATGCCTGATGACATCTCCTCAATTAATATTACCGGGAGAGAGCTCGTTATGGTTTCTGAGACAAGCTCAGAGATAGTAAGTATCGCCGATATCAACCTTACCGGGAGCCTTTCAGCAAGTTCAGGTCTGCGGTTCATTAAAATATCTGCATTAGAGAACCAAGTAAACATTTCAGATGATGTGTCATAAAAAATCACAGATAACCATGGAGTTTTTGGTATTGATGAGTTTTCTCTTTCTTATTTCTATCGGCTTTATCCTGATAGGAGGTGTTAAGCTAAAAGAATACACAGACAATGAAAATAGTAAGCTGGTAAATGAATTTGGCCTAAGCCTTCAGAATGAAATCGAGATCGCATCCGTAGTAAAGGACGGATATCAGAGAGAAATAACTCTTCCAGAAGAAATAGACGGAATGATCAATTATTCTGTCAGCATGCAGTCTGCAACACTCTCTATAATTACCGACGATTATCGTTTTACTGCAATCATTCCTCAAACAATAGGCAGCCTGCAAAAAGGAAAAAATACCATCACAAAAAACAATGATATTGTCACGATAACAAATGGGTAAGAATGAGTAGGCAATCACAAATCTGGACATTGGATCTTATCGCCGGAGTAAGCATCTTCATGATAGTGGTAGTAGTTTTTCTGTTCTTTAGCACAAACATCGTAAACTTCGAGCAGGCTGATTTCGAAGAGATTTATCAGGAAGCAGCCATCCTCTCTGATACACTCATTTCAGCCGGGACCTCAGCGCAGGAAAACATAAGCACAGGGAACGAAATAAGCATCACAAATGGGAATCACCGGATCAACTACTCAAAGCTGGAAAACGTCAGCAACCTGGGCTATTCTGCGCTCAAGCTCCGCCTGAAAACAAAGTATGATTACCTGATCTTCTTTGAAAATGAGAGCAGGCAGGTCATAAGCATAGAAAATGTGACCTACATTGGAAAATCAGGCCTGACAAAAGAAAACTTCAAATCAGTAGAGCAGCCGCAATCCATTATTTCATTAAGTAGGTTCCTAACCTATGATTCACGTATTGTTACGATGAATATTTACCTATGGGAATAAGAAGCAAGCAAAAGAAAACAAGCAGATGAGAATGAAACAAATGACAAAGAAAGCATTCTTGTTTAGTGTTGATGCCATCATTGCAACGATTATCTTGGTTTCCACTATCCTTATCTTCTCAAATTTGCTCATTGAAGAAAAGCAGGTGACTCATCTCGAATTCCTCTCCAGCGACATGCTTAATATCATGTCAGAGTTAAAAATTCATGAAGTAAACAATAGTTACGTAAAAACCCTCATTAGTCAGGGGAATATCTCGAATGTAAACAACTCGCTTATCGATCAGATAGGGGAACTCTGGGCCCTGAACAAAACGGGTCTTGCGCAGAATCTTGCAAAGAATCTTACCTCGGAACTCTTTCCCTCTCAGTATGGTTTTAGTATTGCAGCAAACAATGAAGAGCTCTACAAGAGAGGCTCAGGCAACAACCAAGTTATCGTTGCATCGAGAAAAATGATTTCTGGTTTTGAGCGAGACAAGCCCATCAAAGGGTCTACCTCAAGATCCTTTCTCAAGAGCATTCAGGAAAAGGAATTTTCATCCTATGCCTATTTAGGAGGTTTTGTTGGCCAGGGAGACATTTCGGTGTTCATTCGCGATATTCCGTCAGGTGTCACACTAAAGGAAATGATGCTTGAGGTTGATGCGGTAAGCAACTTTAATCTTCTCATAAATAATGTGCAATGCAACGCGAATTTCACACCCTCAGTGCAGCAAATGCAGGCTGACCGCTGGAACATATCAGGATGCCTTGGACTACTTACCCCGGGATCAGACAATGAATTTACCATACAGTTCCCGGGAGATGTCTCGGGTGCATACATAGGAGGGGGATTTATCAAAGTAAGCTACACCACGACTGAATTTTCACAGACAACAGCATCAAGTAAAGATACCGTCTGGCTACCGGGCATCAGCGGCATCATCAACCTGTATTCCTCAATGTACATTCCCGGAACATTAAATAGTATGAGTGTCTACCTGCATTTCCTTACCCAGGATATCAACGGCTCAAACAATACCTTCTATTTGACCATTGGCAATTATACGCTTGTACAGCTTAATGCATCAGGTGATACTACGATTGTACTCACTGACCAAAATATCACTCCCTATCTTGATTATAGTAATATGAGCCTAAAAACCGTTCCTATTCGAATAGGGTTTGAGAATGCGACATTTGGTTTCATTTTTGAGGGGAACGCAGATGTTGCACTCATAACCGATCTCTCCGGAAGCATGAACTGGAGAATGGACAGCAGCAGTACAGGAACGCTCCGTGAATGCACTGATGCACAGTACAGTGATCCCTCAACAAGAAGGATTAGCATTGCTAAATGTCTTGATAAGCAGTTTGCAAGAGATATCCTAAACATAAGCGGTAATCAGATCGGGCTTATCTCATTTAATGGGGCAACTGTAGGAAGCCAGACGGTCTTGCCGACGACTAATATCAATACGATTGATTCGACAGTGGGCGACTCGGTTCCCCTGACAGGCTACTCCGCCGGCGGCTCAACATGCATTTGCTGCGGTATTAATTCAGCAAAAGATATTCTTACGCAGGGTTCCACAACTAGTACCCTCATTGCATCAGGCTCGACTTGGCTCTACAATGACACCAGCCTCTCTGGTGAGCCGCTGCCTGATAGCAGCAATAATACCTGGTACAGCCTAGGGTACAGTGATGATGCAGGCTGGCAAACAGGAACCGCTATACTCGGTGCAACAAACGGGCTATCCTATTCTCCTGCGGTAGTCACGGAGTTAAACGTAGACCTAAGCGGCTCAGGCCTTTTTGCAGATCTCTGGGAGCATGAGAGTGACACTGCGGGAGCGCCCAATGATTTCTCCTCAGGCATCCTTAACAGCACAGCAAATACGTATGGGTCAGCAGGAGCAGACGATGGGTGGGATTGGGATACTGAAGACGGCACCGGACCCTTTGGATTTGATGATGACTATGATTATAACGGAATTGTGAGCCAGCGGTTGGAAATGGACAATGCACAAAATGACAACCGATGCAGCAGCGATGATTGCTCAGGTGCATACGGAATTTTAATCAATATAACAGATGAGCTATATCAAACAATCTCATCCCAGGGTTCTGCAACATTGAGTTTCTGGTATGAATGGGATGATCGGGATGGGAACTGGTTTGAGTCCGCAGACCAGGTCTGGACAAAAGCAAGATGGACCAGTCCAAATTCCGGGGCCCATTACCTTGGCTCCAGCCTGGACTCAGGGCATAGCGGCTCTGACTCCGATCCGGAGGTCGCCACCTCTGACAACCCGGATGTAGACTACTCAGGCAACTTCCTGCAGGACATCACCTCATGGGTAGAATCACCCGGATTATATTATTTGGAGATTGGAGGAAAGCTGCGAGCCAGTCAGAACCAGGAATACGGGCACTGGCGCTTTGATGACATCCAATTGGAAGTCTCGAACGCAACAGACCACTATTACTTCAGAAAAAACTTCACTATTACTGATCTGAGCGCTGTTCAGCGAGGGATAATGAACGTACTCACCGATGATCGGTCCCGCATTTATCTTAACGGACAGGAGATTCATAGTGATTCAAGCTCTGAACTTGCTGAATACTGGAATACCCGGGGGATAAATATCCAGGGAAACCTATTTCGGCAGGGGGAGAACGTTATTGCAGTGGAAATTTTCAATAGTGCCCAGGCAGCGAAGTTTGACCTGGAATTGATCGGGACCAACGAGTCCAGAGAAAAAGCCATGATGGTAATGACAGATGGAGTAGCAACCACCGATGCCGGATGTCCTCAAAGCGGTACCCCCAGTGAAGAGGCAATACAGGCAGCGTGTGAGGCAAGAGAGGATTATGGCATCACGGTGTATGCCGTTGGTTTTAGTGACGATGCTGATGAAGCCACGCTCAATTCCATTGCTCAGTGTGGAGAAGGTATTTACACGAAAAGTAATAACATCACTGCACTTCAGGAATTCTACCAGGATGTTGCCTCATCAATCGTAAGCACTTCACGGCATGCCCAGACCATTGAGGTGCAGGGAAACCTGACAGAGAGCATCCTCTTCAATGATTCTTACATAAAAATTAACTATACCCCTATCGTTGATCCGCCGGAGTTCGGAGAGATAGAAGTCCTTACAGAAGTAAGCAATTTCCAAAACTGCAGTTTTAATGTTACGATACCTGCAGGCATGAGAATCCATGATGCAAGGCTTACTTCCTATTCATCAGAGCACTGGACAGATTATCTGACGGTCAATAATAATGAAGTCTATAACCTGAGCACATACAATGAAGATTATACTACGCTGGGAGACCCTTTTGTTATCGATATACCGCCAACATATCTGCAGAACGGGGTAAACGATTTTTTCATACGGACCGGGGATGCACCGTCTAATTCAACAGGGTGTTCGCTCAACAACACGTTTATTTACACTGGCCTGGTTAAAGGGTCAATCTCCTACAGTGGAGTATATGAAAAAGCTGATGGCTGCAGCTGGACCATCGAAACCGATCAGGGAAGTACTATCACAGCAGATGTACCCTCGACCTATAGTGGAGCAAAATCATGCAGCTATACCGCAACCAATATCAGCTTTGATCCAAGTGATAGCATTGATCAGGCAGTCCATGAATTATTAGCAAACCTGGATTTTGATGGGAATGGGAAGATCAATATTGACATTGAGCAGGAGGACTTAGAGATAGAAGCCCTCTGGGTCTCGCAAGTGCCCTACCTTTGGGGTCCTGCAATACTAGAAGTGAGGCTATGGCAGTAAAAAAAGGATTCGGAATGAACAAAAAAGGAGTTTTCTTTACTATCATCAGTATTATTTTAGTATCAGGGCTAATCTTCTTCTATATCAGTGGAAACCGCTACACTCTTACAGAAAAAAGCAGAGTAGTACAAACCAGAATTCTCACCATGGACTCATTCATCGGTGATATTGAGCACGACATCGAGCGGGGGCTCTTTATCTCGTCAATGCGCTCATTGATAGGTATGTCAGAGTACCTTACGGAGAACGGCTCCTATTTCACTAATTTTAGCAAGAGTTTCAATGAGATCATGCTCAATGGGACTATCGAGGGGAATCAGCTCAATATAACCAAGGAGTCGCATTTCGGTAACTGGACAGATAAAGTCTCAAGTATAGGAAGCAAGTTGGGCATAGAGGTTTCACTGCAGAATCTTAGCATTGAAACATTCCAGGATAATCCCTGGAATGTGAAAATACGTGCACGAGGAAACCTGCAACTAGTGGACATCACGCAAACCGCCTCATGGGACAGGGATTTGAACGTTACCACAAACTTAGACATCACGGAATTCGAAGATCCGCTCTACTTAGTAAGCTCTGCAGGAAAATTCACCAATACCATCATTAGAAGTAACATCACAGACTTCGTATCAGGCTCTAATGCTTCCAATCTCATTGAGCACGTTAACCGCTCGTGGTATCGGGCATCAACGCTTGCCCCCAGTTTTCTCATGCGCTATGAAGGAAATTTGTCTGCATCGCCCTTTGGTATTGAGAGCATAGTGCATATTGAAAATATCCAGGTAATTGCACCAGAGCTGTATTACTCAGGGAAAAGTACGGTAGACTATGTATACTTCAATGCAGGGAATCCTGCAAACTGTGAAGTAAACGAAACGAAAAATGTTCTGGCGTGGTTCCGCCTTGAAAATGCCCACCTCTCCGAGTATGAGGCGCACTGCTCTTAGGGAACTGTAGTTCAATATATACTTTTATAGTCATTAGTAACCTTTTTAAAGTAGTAGGAGTAGAACGAAAGCATGGGGTCAAAAAATTCTGTCATAGAGACTGGAGTCGATAAACTGGTCACTATTGTACGAAGTAAGAGGAAAATTTCAATACCTGATGCCGCAAAACAGTTGGGTGTGGGGCCAACAGTAGTTGAAGAATGGGCAGATTTCTTAGAAGAAGAAGGTATTATCAGTATGGAATATAAGTTTGCAACACCATATCTTATCGAGAGAAAACTTACACAGGAAGAAGTAAAGCACAAAGAAAAAGAGTTCCATAGTAAGAAAGAAGGGTTCGTCCGAAAAGCAGAAGTAACACTCGCAGCACTCGACAAAGACGGTGAGAGCTTTCAGAAATTCAAAAAGAGCTTCGAGATACTCAAAAAAGAACTGGGTGAAGAGTTGCAGCACGTAGAGGCAGAGTTCAAAGAATTAGAAAAATTCGAAGATCTCAAGAATAATACCGATAAGAAAATCCTTGAAGAAGAAAAGCAGTTCAGGGAAAAATGGAAAGAGTTCGAAGCAGAAATGAATCGCGAACAAAAAAAGTATGGTGATATCGTAAAAAATATTGATCTTGAGCAGGAACGCCTCGATAAAGAGAGGATAGAGGCACTCTCATTGAAGGAAAAGGAAGTATTAATGAGAAAGAAAGTGAGCCAGTTTCAAGAAACAATCAAAAAGATCAGTGAAGTAGTCTCAGGCCAGGAAAAAATGCTTAGTGATGCAGAGGAGCGCATAAAATCTCTCAATAAGTTAGGGGAAAAGGTGAAAAGAGAGATCGAGAAAAAGAAAGAAAGAGGAAAAGAACTCATTAAGGAGAGCAGGCAGCATAAAGAGCAGATTCTGAATATGCAGGATGGAGTTCTTCACAAAATACAAAAGAAAAGGGAAGCTATTTCTAAGAATGTTGATCAGGGGAAAACATCTACCGAGAAGTTCAGAAAATTTTTTAAAAAGAAGTCGGAGATAGAGAAACTAGTGAAGAACCTAGAGAATGAAAAGAACTCTATCGAAGAGAGTCTCATCGCACTTATCCGAAAAGCAAAGGCATACCATCTGTCAACAAGTTCGTCAGCATTGAAAAACCATACGAAAGAAGTAGAAGAAACATTCGATAAAATTAAGAAAAAGAAAACCAGGTTTGATCAGGAGTCAAAGCGGTTAAGTTCTCTGCTTAGAGAATGAAAAAAAAAGAGGGGAAAAAGAGGAAGAAGAAAGTAGTGAGTAGACAGCAGGCTGAGGAGCCTGAAAAAAGAGTTCTGGAAACATATGAATTCAATTCTGACAAAATACCTGTCGTCATTACAATTTTCAAGACGAGGGAAAAATTTGTCCCATCATATGAGATTTCTATTTCCAGCATCAGCAAGAATACAGAAATCATTTTGGAGCGAATCAGAAAAGAATTAATCAAAGAAGTCAATTTAGGGGTTTCTAATATTGTCAATTTCAAAAGCAGTGACGTTGCGCAGGCCCGTTTTGAAGAGACCATTCGAAATCTTATCAAAAAGTATTTTCCCGATGCTGAAGCGAAAACCTCAGAATTCCTTACTGCATATCTCATCCAGAAAAGCCTGGGGCTGGGGACGATCGAAATTCTCGATGATGATCCCTATCTGGAGGAAATCGCTATCAATAGCGCGAATGAGCCCGTATGGGTCTATCATAAGAAGCATGGATGGCTGGAAACAAATGTCACTGTTTCGGACGAGGATCAGATAAAGCACTACGCAGCGATGCTGGGAAGAAAGATTGGAAGGCAAATTTCTGTTCTTGAGCCATTGATGGATGCAAACATTGAGCATGGGGATCGCGTCAATGCAACCCTCAACCCTATTTCATCAAAGGGAAATACCATTACCTTGCGTAAGCACTCTTCAAAGCCATGGACCATAACCGACTTTCTTAAAGAAAATACTATCTCCATTTCTGCAGCTGCATTCATATGGCACTGTATCCAGTACGAGCTCTCCACCCTCATAGCAGGAGGCACGGCATCAGGAAAAACATCTACACTTAATGTGATTACCAATTTTTTTCCTCCAAACCAGAGAATTTTGAGCATTGAAGATACAAGAGAAATCCAGCTCCCCAAGTTCCTTCATTGGGTTCCCTTCGTTACCCGCCAGCCTAACACAGAAGGAAAAGGAGGCATTACTATGCTTGATCTTGTTGTCAATAGCCTGAGAATGAGGCCTGATCGAATCATTGTGGGTGAAATACGGCGAAAAAAAGAAGCGGAAATCCTCTTTGAGGCCATGCATACTGGACATTCAGTGTGTGCAACACTGCATGCAAACAATACCAATGAGACCATCACCAGGCTCACTTCACCGCCTATCGAGGTTCCTAAAAGCATGCTTCCGGCAATCTCGCTTATTGTTATTCAGTACCGAAACAGAAGAACGGGCTTGAGAAGAACCTTCCAGGTTTCAGAGATTTTGCCTGACGGCTCAGCAAACGTACTCATGCAATATAGCGCAGCAAAAGACAAACTCATTGAAGTAAATAAATCGAAAGCAATACTCAATACCTTAGAGATGTATACCGGACAAAGCAAAGCGATGATCGAAAAAGAAATCAAAGAAAAAGAAAAAATACTCAAGTGGCTCCTTCATCATAACATTAGTGATGTTGATGAGGTAGGCCGGGTGGTTGCAGAATTCTATACCAGAAAAGAGAATCTCCTCAAGCACGTTAATAAGAATATTCCGCTAAAATGACCGCGATCGTCAATGCATTGATTCAGCGAATCGCCAAATCCTCGACCCAGCTCACTCTAAAACTAAAGCAGGCCGAGATTAGTGATACGCCCGAAGAGTTCATCAAAAAGTCATTAGTGCTTGCCCTGTATATGAGCATAGGAATTGTCGTATTTCTCTGGCTCTTACTTTCCAGACTGGGGCCGGTAACCCTCATTCTTCTGATGCTCTTTCCCGTACTTTTTGTGGTGTTTCTTTTCTATTTTCTGAGAGTGCCAGACGTAAAAGTACTCAAAAAGCAGCGTGATATCAATAAAGAAATCATTTTCGCAGGCAGGTTTCTTATTATTGAACTGGAGTCAGGCGTTCCTCTCTATGATGCCTTCAAAAATGTCACAAAAAATTATGAAGTGATCGGTAAATATTTTGCAGAAATTGTCAATAAAGTAGACTTAGGGACCGCAATTGAAGATGCCATGAACGAGACCATTGAGTTCACGCCGTCAGCAAATTTTCGAAAGATACTCTGGCAGATTGTTAATTCCCAGCAGACCGGAGCTGATGTAAGCAGTTCCCTCAAAAGCGTGGTCGAACAGATAACCAAAGAGCAAATTATTGAAATTAAGGAATATGGGCGAAAGCTCAATCCGCTTGCCATGTTTTATATGATTATTGCTGTTATACTCCCCTCAATAGGAATTACCATGTTCATTGTGCTCTCAACATTTCTTAACCTCACTCTCAAGCTGCCTATTTTATTATCTATCTCAGTAGGGCTGGCAATAGTACAGTGTATGTTCCTTGCAATGATAAAACAATCCAGGCCATCAGTAGAACTATGAGCACAGAAAAAAAAGAAAAACCAAAAAAGGGCAAAATAGATAAGAAGAAAAAGAAGAAGGATTCACTCAGGAAGCTTGCAGTCATGGTCGAGAGAGCGGGAATATCGCTGAGCCTCAAAGCAGTGACCATGGCTATCTTTAAAGTAGCTATTGTCCTTAATATCATCATTTCAGGATTTATCATTTACTATTTCTCAGCAAGAAAACCCAGCACATTAGCGCATATCTCCGTATTCCTTTTAAATCAATGGACATTCGGGTTCTTGGCTCTGCTCCTATTTGCATGGTTCCTATTCTTCATGGTTATCGATCTGAGGATTTATCAGAGAAATGTAGGTATTGAGGAAGTACTGCCTGATTTTCTGCAATTAACATCAGCAAATATTCGGGCAGGGATGGCGATTGATCAGGCACTCTGGCAGGCTATCCGCCCAAATTTTGGAGTGCTGGCAAAAGAGATGGAAAATGTTGCCAAGCAGACCATGTCAGGAACAAGCCTTGAGGATGCCTTAATAGAATTTGCCTCAAAATATGATTCGACGGTATTGAAACGATCCATTAGTCTGCTTATTGAAGGGTTAAATGCAGGAGGAGAAATAGGGGAACTCTTGGATCGTATCTCCAGCAATATTCAGGAATCGCGCACCATGCAAAAGGAGATGTCTGCATCGGTAACCACCTATACGATATTTATTGGATTTGCCAGCATTGTTGCAGCACCGTTTTTGCTGGCTTTATCCAGTCAGCTGCTGGTCATTATCCAGAATATCATTTCCTCAATTAGTATTCCAAATACTGGCTCCTCCTTTGCGATTTCTTTCACAAAGGTCGGCGTCGAGCCCATGCAGTTTCGCATATTTGCCATGGTAACCCTCTCTCTTACTGCGCTGATTTCAGCTGCTATTGTGTCCACTATCAAAAAAGGCAATGTAAAAGCAGGACTCAAGTATATTCCTGCATTTATCACCGCGACACTGCTTATCTTTTTATTCCTGGATTGGGCTTTTGGTCTGTTTATGGGTGGGATTTTCTAAGAATCCGGGTAAAAGAAACTAATCTCCCTACCAGTATACATAAACGTAACATTTAAATAGGAGTACTCCCAAAACCTCCTCTATAAAGTATATTCACTACAATAGATAAGAGGTGTAATAAAAGATGTATAGAAAAAAAGCACAAGCCGCCATGGAGTTCCTGATGACCTATGGATGGGCAATTTTAGTTGTTCTGGTTGCAATCGGAGCACTGGCATATTTCGGAGTTCTTAGTCCAGACCAGTTCCTACCAGAAAGATGTCAGGGAACAAGTGGACTCGACTGCTTAGATAAGGCATCAATTAGTAGTGATGCTAACACAGTTTCATTTGCTATGAAGAATAATGTAGGGTTTAGGATAAACATTACCCACGCACCCTCTGCTGACGAAGATTGCGCTACTATTTCATCAGCAACTGCTAGTGTTGAAGGTGCAACTCCTGTAGCGATAGGAAGTGGAGGAGTAAATGCTACACTTGCTAATGGTGAGCAGGCAGTAATAACAATTACCTGTTCAGGTATTGATAGCGGAAGATTCAAGTCCAAAGTTGATGTTCCGTATGTTAACTTGGATACTGGACTAGCACATGAAGCTACCTACAGCATTACTGGTATAGCAAGTTAAGTCTTTTCTAATTTTTTCTTTTTCTTTTAACCAATTCTACTCAAATCCAAAACCTTTTATACAATTACGCGTAAAAACTCACCATGAAAAGAGGTCTATTCATTCTTATAGCGGTCATTCTTGCAGTAAATGCAGTAGCAGAATTAGAGCTTGAAGAAGTCTACAATGACGAAGTAAAAGACCAGGATGAATTTGAAGTAGAGGGTAAAACCTATACTGTCCTGCCATTAGATACCGAAAGAGCAAAAATCAAATTCCCGGATACCAGCAGCCAGATCATGTCTCCGGGCGATTGTGAAACAGTTCTGGGATATCATTTATGCGTTATAAACATCAGCGAAGGTCCTGATGAGGAATTCGATATCGCAAATCAGCGCTATCCTCTCTATACAAAGATCACCGTCTCAAAACTGGATGCAGCATTGGAATTCACCAGAGACTTTGAGAATACTACTCTGGTCACTGGAGAGAGCACGAAGGTAGATATTGCAGTTACAAACAATGGTAATGCGCCTATAACCGGCATTATCTTCAATGATAGTTATCCACAAAATTTTCTCATTACCGAATGTGCAGGATGCACCACATCAGGTAATCTAGTTACCTGGCAGGGAAATCTGGGAGTAGATAAGACATACCACTTTAGCTATACCTTAAAAGCAATAGCAGAAGGAGATTTCGATAGTACAGCATATGTAACCTTCAACAATGAAGTTGTCAGCAGCGATACAGAAACGATTGAAGCACAAAAAACGCTAGTGCTTATCAATTCCAGCTTCCCTGAGAAGTTAGAGCTGGGTAAAAAAGCAATCACCAACACCCAACTGCTCCTCAATGGGACCGAGCATCCCATTACGAATCTCAAGTATCGTGTTTTCTTCCCCGATGGCATAAAGAAAGCAAGAAGGGCAGGAGACATCAGCAGTTTTGGGGATCACTGGCTGCACACACAATCCAGCGGTATTCAGGGAGCCAACCTCTCTTTCGAAATAGAGGCCCAGAAGTTAGGTAATTTCACCATAAGAGAAGAACTGGAATACACTATTAACAATGCGCTCTTCAAAACGGAAAACACATATACCATTCAAATAAGCACGCAAAAGCTCAAGGTAGGGTTAGATCATGAAGAATCATATACTGCTGGAGACGATGTAACCATTCCGCTTTCTCTCAAAAACCTCAATCCTGCCGTCACCTTCAGAAATATCAACATAAACATTGAATCAGACCTCCCTGAAATCAATTCACAGAGCCTCACTGAAGAAATAGGGCCACTCGACTTATTATATCCAACTGAGCTTTCATTCACCCTTCCAACAGAGGAGAAAGACTACACTATTACCATTACGGTAACGTACAGCTCTCCCTCGGGAGAAACCCTCTCCCAGAAGGAAGTTATAACAATAAGCGCAAAAAATAAGCAGCAAACAGATCAAAGTAACACAGAGCAAGCAGACAGTAACACAGGTCTTGAACAAGAGCCCTCCATTGATGGAAATGATCTCAATCCTGTGCAGGCTGCTCTTGACAGTCTCATCAAAGCAGGCTCGCAGTACGCGGTCATCTCCCTTATCACCCTTATCATATGCATCCCCTTCGTGATTTTCATCCTGAGAAAAAATAAGCAGAAAAACCTCGAAGACAGGTTAAAAGAATCCAAAGAGCGATAAAGACAAAATGCTACGAAAGCCAGCAGTTGCAGGCAGGTTCTATGCAGGCTCAGAAAGAGAACTAAGAGCTCAAATCAAAGCATGTCTCGGTTCGCACTCAAATAATCACCATCAGAAAGACAAAGCAATAAAACCCATTGCAGCGATTTCTCCTCATGCGGGCTATCAGTTCTCAGGTCCTTGCCAGGCACAGATATACAAGCAGATACCAAAGGACATCCAGACAGTCATCATTATCGGGCTGAGCCATCAGGGATATTCTACCTGCATTTCCCTACAGGACTGGCAGACACCAATGGGTATACTAAAAGCAGACAATAAGCTGCTCCAGTTATTAGGTTTACCAATTGATGAGCAGGCGCATCAGTATGAGCATAGCATTGAAGTGCAGCTGCCGTTCCTGCAATATCTCAGAGAAGATGTAAAGATAGCGCCCATCATCGCTTCAGCGGACATGAACTATAAAGAAATTGCAGAAAAGATCTATCAGGCAATTAAAAAGGCAAGCAAAAAAATATTCATCATCGCAAGTTCTGACTTCACGCACTACGGGCCGGATTACCAGTATGTTCCATTTACCGAGGATAAAAAGAAAAAGATCTATGAGTTTGATCAAGGGGCCATCGACCATATCATCAATCTCAATGCACAGGAATTTCTTGCCTATGTACAGCAAACAGAAGCAACCATCTGCGGCAGATATCCTATAGCAGTATTGATTGAACTTGTCAAAAAGCTTGGCGCAAAGAGAGCTCATTTGCTCTCCTACTATACTTCAGCAGACGTACTAGGCGACTACACGAATGCGGTAGGGTATGCAGCAATAGCAGTAGAAGAGTAAATCCGGGGATAGATAAAGAAAGAAATAAAGAAAAGGAAGAAGGAAAAGAAATAAGAAAAAAAAGAGCCTATGCAGACCCTCCTTGCTTTTTCTTGATAGAAGCAAAGACGAAGTACACTACAACTCCTATAATAACCAAGATAAGGAAGAGCCATTTGAGCCAGCTTCCCGCTCCCCTCTGAGCATCCTCATCATCAGCGACTTCCTCTGTGGTCTCTTCCTGCGGCGTTTCTTCATCCTCTACCGTATCTTCACCGCTATCCTCAGAGGTATCTTCAGCCTCTTCCTCGGTTTTCTCACCGGTAATAACAAAGAAGCTAAAGCCAGGAGTTGTTGCCTCAAAATAAGCGCTAGAGCTATCAGTTCTCACTTCCTTTGTGTCCAGCTCAACCCATTTAGTGGTATATCGAAGAAGCTTCACGGTATTCCTTTTGACATTATTTTCATTGAACCAGCTGAAAGGAACTTTAAATTCAATAGTTGCACTAGCTATGCCACTATCAGGAAGGTTTGAGGTATCAATCTCAAGGTACTGAAAGACTTCATTGGATGGGGCGCTTACGCTGCTTGGCTTTGCCAGGCTCTTCACGTCCATTCCGACATTCGTGTAAGTATCCGTTGTCTTAAAGACAACAGACTGAACAGCAATTTTGTCTTTGTTCACTGCAAAGGTCGTCTCCTCATCTTTAGAGATAGCTGACCACTGCCGGGAGACCTCAGCAAATGTCCCATCGTCTGCTGAAGGAGGGACAGTACCTGAACCGCTGCTGCCACTTGAGCTGCTGCTACTAGAACTATCATCACTACTGCTCTCTGTAAAGGTCAGGCTGACATTGATGAAGTTTACATCCGAGGCCGTCACATTATAGGAAATATTCTTATTACCTGCATCATCATGGCTCGTCACCGCAAACATCCTATTACAGGGAGATGACGCACAGTTTGAAGACGTAATGGTGTATGTCGTCGTGTTGGTCGTCACATTACTGTTTGAGATGACTGCAAATCCATTAGCAGTAAGGTTCTGGCTGGTATTGATAATACCACCGGACTTAGTCCATACCTCGTATCGAAGGCCGGTGAAGTCTGGATTTCCTGAATTATCAAGAGTTACCTCAGGCCAGGTAATAGTAGCTACATTGCTTGAATTCGTAACATTGATGCTGGTTGGATTTCGAGGTGTAATTGTATCGTTAGTAGTACCATTGTTCTGTCCAATAGTAAAGTTAACAAGTGAGAGGTTCTCATTGCCCGAACGATCAATAGCTGTCATAACATACCAGTATGTCAATCCATGCGAAGTGGTGTTATCGGTAAAGAACGTTCCGGTAACATTTGCAACCCTGGTAGCATTTGTCGCATCAGTAATATTCGAAGTACTTCTAAAGACACCGTACTCCTTAGCACCGCTGATCGCATTCCAGGTAAGGTTAACATTTCCATCGTCATCAGAATCCTGAAGCGTCATAAGAGGCGCTACATCCAGAGGGACAGTATCAACAGTGAATATCCTGGATAAGGAAGTATTTGAGTTTGCGGCACTATCCTCGCAGGTAGCATTCCATAAGTAGTCTCCATCATTGAACCCGGAGG
This sequence comes from Candidatus Nanoarchaeia archaeon, assembly GCA_028279765.1. Taxonomy (GTDB): domain Archaea; phylum Nanobdellota; class Nanobdellia; order Woesearchaeales; family WJIZ01; genus JANQND01. Next base: position 43,992 of record JANQND010000007.1, read on the forward strand.
TTGTATTAATAGAAGGAGTACCCACTGACACAACAAAATTGCTCAGGTTTACTGACCCGTTAATATTGATACTACAGTTCAGGGTAGTATAAAAATTATCCGTTGCCGTAAAATTAAATGTGATGGACGTTGCACTGGTATTATACCACTCAACTGGACTATTAAGATTAACAGCCGGTTGCAGGGTATCATTTACACTAACCGTAATTAGAGTAGTATTAGCAGAATTTCCTACAGTATCGTTTGCCGACATCCACAGCAGGTAATCCCCTGCAGCATTTGATGGAAGAAGGTACGTTAGTTCCACCGGAGAGTTTTCTGTTACTGCACCTACAGTAGTGTTAACAGGTGTGGAAGAGCTGTTAATCCAGAGCGAAATAACTTCGACTTCAAGAGTAGTATCATTCCAGCTGGAGTTGAACTGGATCCAGGTATTACCCGCAGGATTATAAGTCGAGATATTATTGGTCAAAAAATAAGAGGCATTATATGCAGGGCTGGTGGTATCGATACCAACAGTGATATTTGCAGCAGAAGTATTTTTATTTCCAAGGGTGTCATTTGCCTCAGCCCTAAATGTGTAGATGCCGTCTGCAAGTCCTGTGAAGCTTTTATTAACAGTTACTTGAGAAGTACTGTGAATAGATCTATTGGTTTGGTTGACTCCTCCTGCACCATCAGCATAGAAAAAAAGCTCACATGCGCTAAGATTGAAGAGATCCTGGCAGAGGAATCCGACAGACAGATTATTAATTGTAGTATTCATGTTTGAAGGGGACAAGGAGCTTACCGTCGGAAAAATAGTATCAATAGTAAGGTTAAAAACCGTAGCATTTGCCACTTTCGATGTGTTTTCGAACAGAGTAACGTTTAACTCATAGGTCCCATTAAGAGTAGGGAGGCTCCAAGAGCAAGTGTAATCTGTAAGATTCGTATCAACAACACTGGAATTTGCGCACGCATTCGTCCAAGCACCGCCAGGCGCCCTGTATGTAGCGTTCATGTTCGTTACATTGGCATTGATAGTATATGAAGGTGTTACATTAATAACAAGGGGAAATGAAGAGCTAGAGAGATTTGCACCTGCAGCCGGTGTTGTAACCGTAATGCTGTTAATACCGGCAAACACAACACCAGTAAGCCCTAAAATCAGTAATAAAGCAAATAAGAAAATAGTATAATGTAACATTCCTCTCTTTTTCACAGATATCCCCCCAGGTATAATTTATAGTATGAATTGAACATAGTAACTCACAATCAATACTCTTCTCCCTTATCCTCTATATAAATATTTCTATAAATCACTTTTATCTGATGTGTTTCTATCCGTGGAAGCCATCGGCTCTAATTATCATATTTTTCAAAACACATATATATCATATCACAACATCAGAATACATGAAAGCAATAATTCTGGTTGGAGGGGAAGGGACAAGACTGCGTCCATTGACTCACAAAATACCGAAAGCACTAGTCCCCATTAGAGATAAGACACTCACGGAACATGTATTTGATATCCTAAGAAAGTTCAGGGTAAAAGAAATCATCCTCAGTGTCGCATACAAAAAAGAAATGGTAAGGGAGAAATTTGGAGAGGGCAAAGATCTCGGCCTTGAAATATCATATGTAGAAGAGCCCAGCCCGCTCGGAACTGCAGGGCCGCTCATTATTCTTAATCAGCAAAACAGTCCTCTGACAGAGACTTTCTTTATGATCAATGGCGATAATCTCTTTGATCTTGATCTTAAAGAGATGCTGGAGTTCCACAAAAGAAATAATGCGGCCGCAACCATCGCCCTTTCCAGGGTTGAAGATCCACGAAGTTTTGGGGTTGCAGTCATGGAAGATGATAAGATCACCGAGTTTGTCGAAAAACCGCAAGTTCCTCCTAGCAATTATATTAACTCAGGGTATTATATTATGGAACCAGAAGTCTTTGAAATCATTAAAGGCAAAGAGAAAGCAATGATAGAAAAAGACATCTTTCCTGTACTCGCAGAGCAGGGAAAGCTCTTTGGATACAGATCAGATAATCTCTGGTTCGATACGGGGACACCTGAGCGCTATGATCAAGTTAAAAAAGAATGGAAGTTATCATAAAAGGAGAGCAGGAAACAATAAGCGCACAAAAAAGAATATCAGTTCTTGGAAAAGCGCTTGGTTTAATGTTTTCACCAAGAAAAAATCTTCTGTTTGTATTTTCACAGGAGCAAAGAATTTCTTTGCATATGCTCTTTGTGTTTTTCCCTATTTGGGCACTATTTGTTGATGAAGAAAAAAGAGTTGTTCATATTCAGAAACTTCTTCCCTTTCTCTCGCTGTGCTATCCAAAATGTAAAGCAAAGTTTATTATAGAAGCATACAAGAAACCAAACATAAAAATGAACGAAAAACTGAGGTGGTAAGAGTGATGTTGTGGCAGCACTTCACCGTATCGACCATAATTGCTATCGCGCTTTATCCCTTCTTAGGGCTATGGTCGCTTGTGGTATACGTGACAGGGTTTCTTATTGACAGTGACCACTATTTATTCTATATCATCAAAAAAAAATCCTGGAATATAAAAAAAGCCTATCGGTATTTCAGAACAGAGACACAGAAGGTAAGCGAATACAAAAAAATGGTCAAAGTATTTCATTTTCTGGAATATATCCCGGTAATGCTGATTGCTTCCCTTTTCCATACGCTATTCATTGCTGCAGCAATAGGGTTTGTAGCCCATATCATCATGGACTTCATCTATGAAGAGCACGCATTCGGTTCTGTAAGAGGATATTCACTGCTTTCCAGGCTCAGTGCTGGCAAACAAAAAGCCTTATAAAACAAGATTTATTCTTAGAACTATAGCAGAACTCAACTATGGGGGCGTAGTATAATCTGGCTAGTACAGCCGGCTCCAGATGTTGGAGCGTTGAGGCAAGAGCCGATGATAAGCACGCAGGCAAAACCGGCCGATCGGGGTTCAAATCCCTGCGTCCCCATCTTCTACTCAAATTCTCTCCTTCCTACATCCTCACTACTCCAAAACATTTTAATACTTCTTTATCAGCAGACAACATCATGAAAAAGAGGCATGCTGTATTCATTCTGATTCTAGCCATACTCACAATAAGCTGCGATAATAAACCGCAATATAATGAAGTGACAAAAGAAGAAAGCAAAGTAATTGCTGAGCAGCATATCAAACAAATGAAGGAGTATGAGCAATACAAGGCAAGAAGTATTACGCAGGTAAGCTCCACTGAAGCAAGATGTCCCTTTTGCTGGAAATTTGTGTATGAAATAGAAATTGAAAGAATTCAAGGGTTTGATCGGGCAAGAAGTGAAGTAACGGTCAAAGAAGGAGAAGTAATCTCAGGGACATTCGAACTGCTGGAAAAGGAAATTAAGAATTTTGAGGATTGCAAAGAAGGAGGAGGAGAAATCAAAGATTATTATCCAAGAGAGTGCGCCACTCAGCAAGGCATCATCTTTGAGGAAAAAGTTGCTCCGCTGACAAACACAAGTGAGAAAGGGACCGCAGTAGCCAACGTATCAATCAGGTCGTCCTGCATTAAAGGAAAGCCTGGCGGAGAGGTCTATTTCAGGCTCAAAAGCTTCTTTCAGGAAGCAGAATTCCAGATAAAAATTTCAAGCGACGAGTACAAAAAGATTCATTCCAGTGCAGGATCATACGAGAAATTCACGCCGTTCTCTGTCTGCCAGGACTGTCCTGAAGGAGAATTTTCTCTTAAGCCTGACAAGGTCTATGTGCTTCGCGTGCTTTTTAAGAACCCGGGAAAAGTATATAGCAACGAGTATCTCATAGATACCAGAAATGAATCCTCCCTGCTTGAAAAAGAGTGTAAAGAAGATAAAATAATTATTAAGAGATGGTAAGGCCAGCAGCGATATTATTTCTTCTCCATGCGGTTAAGGACAGAGATAATCACCCACAATAGAATAAATCCAACTATAATATACCAAATATATTCAAGTATGAAGGAAAGCACAAATAAAACAACCTCCCACAATCGCATGGAAAAAAGAGAGAGAAGCACTACAACGATAATCAATAAGGCAGCTATAGCAATAGGAAGCAAAGATATAGCAGGTTTCTGACCCTTTACTTTTTTTGCAGCTTTGCTAGCTTTCTTTTTTTTCTCCTCTTTGAGTGTTTTCATAATCAGCCGCTTAATTTTCCATGATCGCACTCTTTCACGAATAATAAAAGCAAAGAGCACAACTAAAATAGCCAGTACAATGCCTCCGTACACCCAGTATCGGTAATAATTCAGCCCCTGAGCAAAGACTTGAAGAAAATGGGGTGAATCGCGGATACTAAGCGTAATAGTGTGTTGATAAGCAATAGAATCGGCTGCAGCACGAATGCGCACCGGATAGTTGCCTGAGGTGAGGTTGTGGGTGGAAAGGGAAAGCAATTGTGATGATCGCTCGCCAGGTAAAAGAGTAATATTGATGGTATCAAAGTGAACTCCGGCATCAGCTTCAGCGTCAATACGATAGGTGGTTGGTTTTGAGCCTTCATGAATAATAGTAAAGGGAATATCCCATGATTCATTAACAAGGACGGAAATATCCTGCGCTTCTATAAACACTTGATAACATTCATCAAGAGAGATAGGGTCAAACCCTACAGAGCTAAGAGCCTCTGTTCGGTTATTTGCAACTGAGGCTCGAAGCTGAAACCAGTACTGCTCAGAAAAATTATAGGAAGGGGGGACATCAATGAAAAATTCGGCGGACTCGCCTGCATCAAGAGTAAGGGTAGGCGTACGCAATGCAAGAATATTCTTTGGTTGGAAGATTTCAAGAGTTATTTCTTCTTCAAACAAACCAATATTTGATAATTGGGCAGCAACTTCCTGCTCGGTGTTCAGGCATACTGGCTCACGGATCAGGGGCTCCATCGCAAGACCGTAGCAGTCATTCACCTTCACGGTAATTGCCTGCTGCTCACCTTGCTTGCCCCTCTGGCTTTGGGCGGTCAGCACAAGAGTATGTTCTCCTTCTGTTCCTTGAGGAGGATTCAAATCGATAAACGAGTATCCCTTTTCATATCCGTCCAGTTGCAGTGTATCTCCATACAAGCTTGCCCACTGCGGGCCTTCCAGAGTATATCTAAAATTATTTCCTACATATCCATAATTGTCCAGTTCTATCTGAAGAGATTTGTGATCGCCGGCACAGACAGAATAACTGGAAGACTCAAATGAGTATGCCTCATCGTATCGCTCATCGGTATTTTCCAGTAGCTTTCCGGTAGAGAGCGCATAATCATAGCACTTATCAATGTCCAAAAGTAGCGGAACCGAGCTTGAAATGCCACTGGACTGCGCGTGCGAGGAAAAATAAACAATATGAGTTCCATAGATGCTGCAATCAAGGTTCATCTGAAGCTGAACTTGGGACTCTTCTCCCGGGCTTAAAACCAAAGGATTTGCACTAACGTTAGCATATGATGAAAACTCATCAAGGCTAAACACATATGTTTCCGGAACTGTTCCGGTATTTTTTATGGTGAAATCATAATTCATAGGCAGGCAGGGGCAGGCGCTCTGGTTGAAGTTATGAGCAAGAAGGACATTATTGTTGCACAAATGAGCCTGCAGGGTTTTTGTCAGTTTCTTCTGCAGGCCAAATCCCGTCTCAATTAAAACTTCTACATCATACGTATCCTGCGAGCCTGCAGGGAAATGATAATAGAAAACAAGCTCAGCGCTCTCTCCTGGCATCAATGAAAATGTTGAAGGAAGGATCGTAATATATTCAGAGCCTCTGCCATGAGCACTCACCTTATACTCACTATATAAGTTGCCGGTATTACTGACAGTGAGAACATCTTCAACCGTTGAGAGAGTACAAAAGGAAAGAGCAGAGCTGCTCATTCCTGCGACAAAATCTTCAGCGGCAAATCCTGCAGGCAGCAATAGCAAAAAAACCGTCAAAAAAAAAGTGAAATGTATAGGCCTGCTCATTTTTCGATATCCCCCCTAGTGAGAGAGAAAGGGTGTTTATATAATAATAGTAAAGAAAAAGAGAAAAAAAAAGGTAAGAGCTTAGTAATAGCTCTCTCCGTCTTCCTTATCTTCGTCATCCCCTTTAAGCTTGTTAAAGCCAATAATCAAAGCAAGGATAACCAAGATAACCACTAAGACGATAAGACCGATTTCAAGAGCTCTCTTCAGACTTACACTCTCTGCAGCGGATCCGCCAACAACATTAGCTTTCAAAGTAACATCTTTGATAACTTTGTCGCCAGATTTGATGCTAACACCGAATACCTGAGTTCCCTCAGCAGCATTCTGGTTTGCAGCCGCATAAATGTAAACAGTCTTTGTTTCATCTCCATCAACAGTAATAACGTTGGTAGGTGAAACTCTGAAAGTTCCCCAGTCTCCGCCAGTAACACTAACGGTGTAGGTCTTTGCGCTTCCAGTGTTGGTTACGGTAACAGGATAGATAACGCCACCAGCAGATTTAGCTACGTCCTGTGATTCTGGGCCAACACTAATAACGGTTTTTCCTTCAACAGGTTTTTTGTCCATGCTAGGTGCATGAGCAGCAGATCTTCCGCAGGTCTCATCTTCAAATACTTCAACACTCAAAGCTTTTCGTACTGATCGCTCAAGGTCATCAAACTGAACCAATACATCTGCATCATATACACCAGCTTTGGTACATTGAGGAATTCTCAGATAAAGCTCCTCAGTGGATTTCTGATCGTCATCGTCGCCATCTTTTTCAAGCTCATCAATGTAATCAGATGCGGAAATGCCAAGCTCTGGAACAGAGAAGGTAACCTTCACATCATCTTCATCATGCTTTCCGTAGTTCTGTACTCGCACAGTTGCAAGAAGAGCTCGTCCTGCGACAACGCCGCTGTTAGGGCTCAGAACAACATCTTTGATAACAACCTGGTTTCGCTCAGTTTCAATGTCCAGCTCATATGTCTGAACTTCTGCACTTCCTGATCGTCCTGCAACTTCAACACGTAGAGTGTATCTGTCCTGATCAATTCTCTGAGGGAACCTCAAATTTAGCTTTTTAATGTAAGAATTTCCTGCTTTCATGTCGAAAACGCTGGAAACATCGTAAATTCTGTCATCGTGGTCATATCCTCGAAGATATGCTGCGATCTCAACATCATCAACATCAGCTTGAGCTTGTACTTTTACCTTAACTTCAAACTCGTCCCCTTTGTCGTATGACTGAGGATTGGCTACGTTGCCAGGTGTGATCTCATCATTATCGATCTTTACTGACTCAATAGTTGCAGGAATAGCGCTCACAAGTCCGCTTACTGCAAGAATACCCATAAGAAGTATTCCCATCAAAATCATGTGTTTTAACTTCATTTTTATTGAACCCCCATGGTTGTTGTTAACATCCTTATTTTATTTTTTTTATATGAGAGATTATGAAATCTCTAGATAGGTTTTAATCTCCCTATGTAATCTTACCCTCATATTTAAAGTTTTCGTTTATTTAGTATACAAGAGTAGTTAAAAAAGAGGACTATCTTGTAGTAAATAAATTACTTAATTTCTACCTCCCTATGGATCACACGCCGAATAGCATCGTTCGAAACAACAACACGGACATCATACCATCCTGAAGCAGCGCTAAACGGTAAATCAAATCGCTCCCTCAGAGTTATTGAGTCTCCGTCGTCTAGGTCAAAGCTTCCAAGAGGATAATACAGCCCAAGGTCATAGATAAGCGCATCAACACTAAGATCATCAAGATCTCTATCACCGGTATTACGCAAAGTTATTCCAAATTCAAGCTGGTCATCAAGCACAAATCGGTCAACCCGGCCCAGGCTAATATCACTTATGTGAAGGTCACTGTCAAGCAATGTTTTCCTTTTCGTCGAGATACATTGGTTATTTGAACATCCATGAGCACAGCTCTGCACGATAGCATCATCCACATGTTCCACGCAATGAGACTGGGGTGTTCCTGCCTGCTCACAGGTAAAGAACGAAAACTGTTGGTGCAAATCGTCAGAGCGACAAAATGCGTTCCCGAAGTAAGTAGGGGAACCACAGTCTTCATTTTGATAACAGGTTATTGCAGGCTGGTCAGTACAACTTCCCAGTTCGCATCCAAAAGGACAAGCCTGAGTTCTTGTCGGAGTAAGCGTTGATGAGCACTGGGAGCTCAAGCCGCTGCCTGAGCAAGTATGTGATTCGTAACTTTGATACACATCATTGCCCTGGCAAAAACTGTCTCCAACAAAGCCATCTGCTCCACAATCACTGTTTGACAAGCAAGAGAGAGACTCATGAATACAATGAGAAGTGGTCGCTCCCGGATTCTCGCATCGATCAAGAGTTAAAGAGTTTCCATCTTCACAATCTGAGTCTGAGAAACACTCAATTACGGGCCCATCGTTACATGCGCCGTTTGCGCAACCGTATTCACAAGGTTCAACCATTGTAGGTGTCAAACTATCTGAGCACGACGCACTACTAGAACCAGCCTCAGAACAAGAATAGGTAACAAAATTCTGATGCACATTATCATCTTTACAGAAGGTGTCGCCTGTGAAACTATCTACTCCACATTCAGTATCAACAAAGCAGGCAATGGGAAGATTATTGCATTGAGAATCAACGGTTCCTGGGTTCTCACAGATGTCCTCTGTAAAAACATCTCCATCGTCACACTGAGCATCAGCAGTACAGAGAATGGTGTCATTAATAAGAGGAGTATTGAAGCAATAAGCGTTTGCAGTTCCTGCATTAATACAACTATCAGTTGTTGATGCATTATTATCATTACAGTCAGTGTTGTCAAAACAAGCCACAGCAGCGACTTCGACACTAACCTGTTGAAAATCGCTATCTCCATTGCGATCTGTAAGGGACAAGGTCATGATATCTGATCCAGGAGAGAGACCTTTGAGAGTGAGCAATTTGTCCTGTAATGAGACTCCAACAGGAGACGGGAACACACCACTAACGCCCCAGAGTAAATCTTCATCAGAGTCCTCGAGATCATACTCATATGCTGAAAGATCAATCGTTTTTGACTCGCCCTCAAGCAATATTTGATCGCTTATCCTGCCAACAATTTGAGGAGGATTGTTCAGGATAGTAAGGTCAACCTGTTCCTGCCCACCTGAACCGTCTGAAAAGTTGAATACGAAAGTAAATACCTGGCTGGTTCCAAGAAAATCGTGTGTTGCAGGAATTGGAGTAAGTTGGTAGCGGTAAATTCCAGCAGAATTATCAATAAGTTCAAGCGCAGCAGATCCGCCGGGAGGGCTAACAAGAGTCGCGCGGGAGATTAAACCATTCGCTGCAGAGCCATCAGAAATCTTAGCTGCCTCAAATTGGACATAAAGCTTTTCTCCCCTAAAGAAAAGATTATCTTCATTGTTAAACTGGCTGTCGTTATACAGTTTAAGATTAATAATGTCATATTTTTCCTCCAGAACGCCATACGAGAAAAGAGGAACGGTATCTAGGTCTCCTATACTTCCAACCCGGGATGCCTGGGCATAGACAGCATAAGAGCCAGCAGAATTCTCAACACGGCTAACATCGCAGCCTCCTGAAAGAGCATCAGTTTCGCAGGAGCCAAAGAAGTCTCCATTGCTATAATAGACATTGACTTGTGCGTCACTAACCTGAGAGGAACCAGCAGTTACAAAAATTGAGCATATCTGTTCATGCCCTTCAATGATTTCCGAAAAACAGGAGAGCGATGCTGAAAGCTGTTCGTCTCCTTCGTTATCATCCAAAGGGTCGCTGCAGCCAGGATCAAGATCATCAATAAGACCGTCACCATCATTATCTTCTCCATCATTGCACTGTTTAACAGAAGGAGTAGAGTCGCAGTATTCATAGAGTTCGATTCCCGAGCCAGCAAGTTCGTTACTATCCTCTCCTTTAAAGTAAAGAGTATCCCCTTTTTTCACTTCAATCTGTGTCTCAGCAAAACCACAGTACTGCCGAACGCCGTTTCGTATATCAGTGATATGCTTATCATCACATTCACCAACATATTTAGAATGCAAAAGTACTTTATCATACGATCTTGTTCCATGGCTTGTAACCGCAAAGTTATACAGTAGTACGCCCTCCCTTGAATAAATACAGGCAGAGTCATCCCCTCCTGGGCAATAAAAAGCGCTATCTAGTCCCTGGATAACTACCACTTCCTTGGAAGGTTTTTGTAGCAGAACTAATCCTCCATCGCGCATTTTATTCTTAAAAGTGAGCAGACCGTCCTCTGCAATGTGCAAAGCAGATTGCATCTTATATTCCTTATTTCGAAGAGGCTCAAAAACTTTTACTGCAGGACTAAGGTCAACAAACTCAGCAGATCTTTCCCATTTTCCCTTTTCCGATCGTTTCACCTTTGAAGTTAAATACAAAGTGTCAGACCAGTCAATAATTTTTTCCTTGCCCTCTACACACTCAACAAGTTCTTCATCTTCAGTGTTATCGGAAGGATCAACACAGCCAGGGTCATCAAGGTCAACGAGTCCATCGTTATCGTTATCCTCACGGTCATTACATTGAGTAAAGCAGCCAGCTGACTTTATTCGCAGGGAGTTATATTCGTGAGCGATTCTGTTTTTAGGGAAGCGTAGGAAGCCATCCTCAGTGATGGTTTCCTTGATAAGTTTATGAGTAAAAGTTACTTCTTTTATTTTGTGCTTGCTGGCATTGAGAATAAATACCTTGACCTTCGCAGCTACACCCTTTCCCAGAAACTGATGCTCAATAATATCCCCCGACTTAACCCGAACATCTACGCTCCGGTCCCAGGCAATATAATCATCGTTGCGCTGAAATTGAGAGTGCAGCACCTGGCCATTCCTGTTCCATACCTTAGCAAGATCATCTCCGGATCCTGCAAAGTCCTGTGCGTAGATCTTTCGATCAAAACAGGATTCCGTTGCGCTAACAAAGCTCAAAGAAAACAAGAAGAGTAATGAGAAAAGAATTTTTTTGATCGTGCTCATACCGTAACCCCCAATAGAAATCAGGAAGTGTAAACATATTTATAAATCTTTTTCATTTTTACCATTTTAAAATAGTAAATAAAAAAGCAAGCGCTCAAGGTTTCAGATGGAGAATCCAGTGTTTTCAATAAATTTATAAATCAATTCCTGATTCAAATTAAGCAAGTGAGGGGAACAACGTGGCAGAGCAGGATGACGACGAAATAAGTATAGACTTCTCAAAGATAAAAAATATCTTCAAAAAGAAGGCAGAAAAGGAAAAAGTACAGGTAGTTGAGCAGAAAGCAGAAGAAATCGAAAGTTACTCTCACAGCGCTAAAGATAAAGAGCGCGTTGAAGGTCTGAAAGATCAACCAAGAAAACAGGAGGATGAAGAAATCTCATTCGATTTTTCAAAGATAACCGGATTTTTCAAAAAACTGGGAAAGGATTCAGGTAATTCGCATCTGAAAAAAGGGGGGAGAGAAAAACAAAGCAGCGATGATGAATTCTCATTCGATTTCAGGAAAGCGTGGAGTTTTATCAATAAGCATAAAGTGTTGCTGCTTATACTCATTCCGCTTCTCTTTTCTGTATACCTGAGAACTATCCCAGGTCATCTTCCCATTACTGATAATTGGGCAGAGAGTACTCTCCTTAATGGGGCACAGCAGCAAATTGAATCCCAGGTAAGGTCACAGTATCCCAATCTGCCCGAAGAAAATATCAATAATCTCATTAGTACCCAGATGCAGCAATTACTGAATGCAGAAAGGGGACAATTTGAACAGCAGGTAAGTTTACTCTCCGAGCAATTTAAGTCCAGGCTCCAAAAAGATGGTCAAACATATCTTATAGCTATCGACCCCTATTTTTGGATGCTGCATGCGCAAAGTATACTTGAGAGAGGGTACCCGGGTGATCTGCTGAGAAATCCGCAGACTATGGAGGAATGTAGCAGGATCGCAAAGGACTGTGTTCCCTGGGATCAACACATGGAAGCTCCTCTTGGAAGAAAAACCCCATACGACATGTTTCATGCTTATGCAGTTGCATATACACATAAAATTCTAAGCATCTTCAATCCAAAACAGGACATTATGAGTTCTGCATTTATTGTACCTATTATTCTTGCATCTCTTTGCGTCATACCTGCGTTTTTCATTGCGCGAAAAGTAGGAGGTAATTTTGCAGGCTTCGTAGCAGGTTTCTTTGTTGCTATACATCCCGCATTTCTCACAAGAACGGTGGGAGGGTTTTCTGACACTGATGCCTATAATGTGCTTTTCCCCCTGCTCATTACCTGGCTCTTTCTGGAAGCATATGAGGTCAAGCAAAAATGGAAGAGCATCCTCATTACCTGCAGTGCAGGTTTAGCTATTGGTTTATACAGTGTTACCTGGGGAGGATGGTGGTACATCTTTGATTTCATCATCGGGTCGCTTGTTATTTATCTTATTATCTACGTGCTCATTCACAGAGATGAAATTAAGGTGCTGCACAAACAGGAAACAATCAGGAAAAATGCAACCATTGGCATACTCCTTTTCGTATCCACTCTGATTTTTACCAGTATTATTTCGGAATTTTCGACATTTATGCAGGCATTCAGGGGGCCCTTGAACTTCATCACATTCAAGGAAGTGGGGATATCAACTATTTGGCCAAATGTTATTACCACAGTTGCTGAGCAGAACGCAGCATCTCTAAATAGTGTGATCACTCAAATAGGGACTAATTCGCTTGTAATTTTCATATTATCCATATTCGGAATCACCTTAACCTTATTACAAAGAAACAGTAGCAGTAAAATCGATTTATACTATACGATTATCTCACTTATTTGGATAAGTATCGTCCTTGCGATTCGACCTGACTTACCGGTAATGATCGCCTTAATTACGCTTCCACTGATTGCGAAGATTGTATTCGCTATATATTCAAAGGACACAGCAATTGATTTTAAGCTCGCCATCATCCTTATTATCTGGTTCACTTCTACCCTGTATGCAAGTACCAAAGGGGTTCGGTTTATGCTATTGCTTGTACCCGCAGCTTCAATAGGTCTAGGCATAGCCCTTGGCCACATAGTGGAGCAGGTTTCAAGGTTCATGAATAGAAGCCTTGACTTGAATAGGACATTGAGCAAATCAATTATTGTACTTGTACTCCTCTTCGCACTATTTATCAGTCCGTTCAATACCGCAAGAGCAACGGCATCACAGGAAATACCCAGTATGAATGATGCGTGGTATAGCGCACTTGAGAAGGTTCGTTTAGAATCTGAGCCGGATGCTATTATTAATTCCTGGTGGGACTTTGGCCATTGGTTCAAAGCTATTGGCAATCGTGCGGTGACATTTGATGGGACATCTCAGAACACTCCCATGGCTCATTGGATAGGACATGTGCTCTTGACGAACGATGAAGATAAGGCGGTAGGTCTGCTGCGAATGCTGGACTGTGGGTCCAATTCCGCGTTTGAGAAACTTGATGCAGCAGTAAACGATGGTGCAAGGTCGGTAAGCATCCTGCATACCATTGCTCCTCTAAACAGAGAAGATGCAAAAAAGGAACTTCTTAAATATACTGACAATACTCAGGCAGAAGAAGTGCTCAGGTACAGCCATTGTACTCCCCCCGAAAACTATTTTATTACCTCAGATGATATGATAGGGAAATCGGGTGTGTGGGGTCATTTTGGGAGCTGGGATTTCGACAGGGCACTCATTTATAATACGCTAAAAAAGAAAGAGTTTGAAAACGATAAAGAAAAAAGCGTTTCATTTCTTAAAGAGCGCTTTAGTTTTTCTGATGAAGAAGCTGAGGAGTTTTTCTTTGAAGTAAGAAATATTCAGGATAGCAATGAAGCAAACAACTGGATCGCTCCCTGGCCAGGGTACGCCTCAACGGTTATAGGCTGTCAAAACCGAAACGAGGATATAATCGTATGCCCGGTAAATGGAAGGGGGGGAACCCTGAACATGGAAGTGAACCTCAAAGAAAAAACAGCCGCAGCTGAAACACCGGTGGGGGTAAATCATCCGCAGGCAATCGCGTTCATAACAAAAGAAGGCATAGAAAAAACAGAATACAAGAACAATACCTTTGGAGCTGCAATGACCCTTATTCCACAGGGAGATTCATGGAATTATATTATGTCAGCAAGTCCTCTTGAAGACAGCATGTTTACCCGGTTATTTTTTACTGACGGTCATGGGCTTAAAAAATTCAAGAAATTCACTGAAGAGCATTCCGTAGTCGGAAATAGGATAATTGTGTGGAAAGTAGATTGGGAAGGAAAAGAGGAGAATAAAGTGTTCTTCAATGAAGAAGAACAGGATGCTCAGATAGACCCGGTCCAGGAAGGCCATAGTGCATAAAAATAAGGAAGAATACCATTTTTTTCTCAGGATGAGCGCATCAATTTGGGCGGTAATAGCTGCCAAGAACGAAGAAAAAGACATCAGCAGCGTCATCAAAGAAACAAAAAAGTTTGTTGATGAAGTGATTGTAGTAGATGACGGCTCTTCGGATTCTACCGGTGCTATAGCGAAAAAAGCCGGCGCTACGCTGCTCACCCATGTAGTAAACCTCGGTAAAGGTGCAGCAACAAATACCGGATGCGAATATGCCATCTCAAAAAATGCAAAGATAATAGTCCTCCTCGATGCGGATGGGCAGCATGAGCCAAAAGACATACCTAAATTTGTGCAGGCATTACGCGGTAACGATATCGTCTTTGGCATCCGCACAGAGAAAAAAAGTATGCCGCTCATCCTTAAATTCGGGAACAATGCCATAAACAGGATTGCATATGTTTTGTTCGGGATCTATATTGCCGATACGCAGTGCGGGTTCCGGGCCTTCAGGGCAGCTACATACAAAAAAATAAGATGGAAGAGCAGAAACTACAGCATGGAATCTGAAATGATAGCGCATGTCGGAAAGAAAAGATTAAAATATGCGCAGATTCCCATAAGCACCATATATGCTGATAAGTATAAAGGAACAACAGTTATTGACGGGATAAAGATTGTCCTCAATATGGTTTGGTGGAAGATTTCCAGGTAAAAGAAAAAAATGGTACTCGGTATTCAGATTATTGGACTATGCTTCGGGCTTTTCATGGCCTATTACTCTTTCCTGCATTTCAAGCGAAAAGAGTTTACGCTTAAGGAATTCGGCTTTTGGATCGTGCTTTGGATAGCATTCACATACGTCTCCTTGTTTCCTTCCACTTTGGAATTTGTCGTAAAGAGGCTGAATCTGGGAAGAGCCATGGATCTTTTCACAATCATTGGCTTCATGGTACTCATTGCTATGTTTTTTTACACGTATAATCTTGTGCGTGAAAACCAGAGAAAGATCGAAAAGATCGTAAGAAAGGTTGCAAAGAAGAGAAAATAAGAAAAAAATAATCCCTAATCAGGAGGTCTCGCAGCACATTCTTCTTCAGAAACCATTATAAACACTCCCCGCACTATTTCTTCGCATGGTTGAGACCATTAAATTCATTGATAGATATGCAGGGACTCTATTGTGTGCGATGCTTGGCATAGTAAGCAAAAAGAATTCTAAGGCACCTGAAAAGCCAAAAAGAATAGCAGTCATCCAGCTCTGGGGGGTTGGCGAAACTATCCTGACACTTCCTGCAATTAAAGCATTAAGAAAGAAATATCCTAAAGCAGAAATAGACATTCTTTGCACTGCAAGAAATAAGGATGTGTACTATGATCAAAAAGTGAGCATCATTGATATTTCACTCAACCCGCTCTCTATCGCATCCCTTATGCTCAAAAACTACAGGGAATATGACATAGTAATTGATCTCGAGGAGTATCTGAACATTTCTGCTCTGATCGCATTCTTTGTTGGAAAGTTCAGGGTAGGATACTCCCATAGTGCAAGGAGCAGGCTCTACCATCAGTCAGTACCCTACAACGATAACCAGCACGTTTCACAGACGTTCATGGATCCTCTACAGGTTTTAGGTATCAGGCAGAAGGTAACGCAATTAGAAGATGTCCGGTATCCAAAAGAGAAAGAACAAAAAGTAAAGAAATTGTTACAGGGAATAAATACAAGAAGTCCTATGGTAGGAATTTCTGCAGGAGCAGCAGAGTCCGCTAAAAGCAGGATGTGGCCTGAAGAAAAATGGGCGGCACTGATCGACAAAATAAGTGCACACAAAGGATCAACCTTCATTCTTCTTGGAGCAGGTGATGTGAAAGAGACGAATAAAAAGATTATAAGCAAAGTAAAGCAGAAAAAAAATACTCATAATTTTGCGGGGATAACTGATGTTCCCGAACTCTTTGCACTGTGTAAAAA
This sequence comes from Candidatus Nanoarchaeia archaeon, assembly GCA_028279765.1. Classification (GTDB taxonomy): domain Archaea; phylum Nanobdellota; class Nanobdellia; order Woesearchaeales; family WJIZ01; genus JANQND01. The sequence continues at coordinate 60,289 of JANQND010000007.1, forward strand.
GCTGGACCTCATGATCTCCATTGATTCAGGGCCCATGCACATTGCAGCTGCACAGAGGATAAAAACGATTGGACTCTTCTGCCCTAATACTCCGATAAGATTCGGTCCTCTGGGGAAAAACAATGTATCCATATACAAACCAATTCTTAAAAAGCCCTGTATCAATGTGCATAAGGGGGAGGTCCCTGAATGCAGGGGCCACAATCACATGAGCAGAATAACAGTTGAGGATGTCTTTAAGGCTGTGAAGAGACTGTTGTAGTCATGCAATAAGCTCACCCAAAATGTTCATACTCGCCATACGTAAAAAACCCAACTAATTGCTTGAGCTTTGCCAGCAGAGGAAATAAGTCCTGCTCCAAAGATTTACCCTCGATCAATTCAAAGGCTTCTTTCTTAAAAATATAGATTCCTGCATTAACAATATGGGAGCTGAGTGCTGCTTTTTTTTCCTTGAAATCAATAATCAAATCCCCATCCAAGATTGCAGTGCCATAATCCGAAGATTTCTCGCGGGTCATAAGGCCCATCGTGACAAGTTTGTCAAGCTGCAGGTGCTTGTGAACCATTTTAGAAAGATCAAAACGATTAAAAGTATCCGCGGACATGACCAGAAAAGAGCCATTCAGTGTTTCTTTGAGGGACAAGAGGGCCGATGCGTTGCCCCTCGAATCATTCTCAATGATTTCCACCATGGAATCCTTGAGCTCTTCGCGAAGAGACAGCTTTGCTTTACTGGTAACTAAAAGGACTTTCTTGATGCCATAGCGTGCTAGAAAATCAATTTGGTTTCGAATGAGTGATTTTCCTTTAAACATCTTCAGGGCAATGTCCTGGTGTGAACCTTTCAGTAACAGGACAGCAGTAGTAAGAGAGTCCTGTGAGATTCCTTTGCGAAGATAGTATTCAATTCCCTGGCTCCGCGAACGAATAATGGACCCATCGACCTTAGAGTCAATAAGCTCAAGCAGGGATTGTTCAATAGAAATCGCGATCTTGTTTTTAATCATAGTAATACCCAGTAATACTTTAAGTATTTAAATATTACGAACAAAAAAGAGAAAAAAAGCACAAAATTTAAATAATAAATAAGATATTAGTATGAAAAAGTAATACTTTCGGAGATAGTGATCACCATGCAAAACACAAAACAAATGATGCAGGAGAGCATCCAGACAAAAGAATCCTTTTTGCAGCAGGAAGAAAACATCAATAAAGCAGCAGAAGCAATAATTGAATGTTTCAAAGAAGGCAACAAAGTGCTCATCTGTGGCAATGGGGGATCAGCTGCTGATGCGCAACACATAGCTGCAGAATTTGTTGGAAGATACAAGTTAGAAAGAGAAGGGTATCCTGCTATTGCTTTGACAACGGACTCATCTATACTTACAGCATGGTCAAACGATTACTCTTATGATACCGTTTTCGAGCGCCAGGTGCAGGCCTTAGGGCAGAAAGGAGATATTCTTCTGGGAATTTCAACATCAGGGAATTCAGAAAATATAGTGAAGGCGTTTGAGAAGGGAAAAGAAAAGAGCTTAACACTCATTTCACTTACCGGAAACAAAGGAGGAAAGCTCAAAGGAATGAGCAACATCAATATAGATGTTGATTCAAACAACACACCAAGAATTCAGGAGTGCCATATCTTAGCATATCACATCATCTGTGAGATTGTTGAAAGAGAGTTAGTAAAAGAAGAGCAGAATAATGAAAATTAGTATTATTGGTGCAGGAGCTATCGGAGGTTTGCTTGGAGCAAAGCTGCAAAAAGCAAATTACGAAGTAACGCTGATAGCAAAAGAAGATCAGGCCAGGGTAATCAGTAACCAAGGCATTATCCTCGAAGGAGAGGGGAAAGAGACCATCAAAGTCAAAGTTAGGACAGAAGAAGAAACCGGAGACGAAAGAGCAGATCTTGTGATCTTGGCAACAAAAGCATATGACACGCAGAAAGCAGCAAGCCTTTGCAGGGAACTCGTATCAAATAATGGATTGGTTCTCTCCATTCAAAACGGCCTGGGGAATGAAGAGATTTTAGCAGAGTCAATCGATAAGGAAAAAATAATTGGAGCGGTTACCCATTGCGGTGCAAGTACCTTAGGGGGAGGGAAAATCAAAGTAAACGGAATCGGCGAAACAATAATCGGGTATTACTATGATGAGAATCAGGATAGCAGTAAAATAAAGAAGATTCAGCAGGTGTTATCAGGTTCAGGCTTGCCTTGCAGGGTATCTGAAGACATAAAGCAAGATATATACGAGAAGTTCATTATTAATACCGGTATAAACGCGCTCGGGGCTATAGCGCAGGTAAAGAATGGGATGCTCATAAGCAACACCTATTTGCAATCAACGATGGAAAACATCATCAAAGAAGCTAGGGAAGTAGCAAAAGCAGAAAACATCCCAATCCCTGAAAACATTATCCACAAAACAAGAGAAATTTGTGACAAAACAAAAAACAATACTAATTCCCTCTATCAGGACGTTCTCAAAAAGAAGAAAACAGAAATCGATTTTTTCAATGGTATGGTCGTTAAGAAAGCAAAAGATCACCACATCTCCGTGCCGTACAATCAAATCATGACAAATTTAATAAAAGCAAAAGAGGACCGATACTAGGATGAAATGCATAGTTACCGGAGGAGCAGGATTTATTGGGTCTAACCTGGCCCTCCATCTGGAAAATGAAGGGCACGAAGTTATTGTGATAGATAACTTTAGTTCAGCAAGCAGAAATAACCTCAAGGGATTCAAGGGAAGGATTGTAGAGCAAGATGTGTCAGAGCTTTCCGAGTTCAATGAAAAAGTAGAGGTAATTTTTCATCAGGCAGCAATTACTGACCCCAGATACCCCGATGACGAAGAAACAATACATCAAAATGTGAAAGGATTCAAAAACATCATTAAGCTGGCAAAAAAAAATAATGCAAGATTAATCTATGCTTCATCTGCAAGCATGTATGGTAATGGGCCTTCTCCTCAAAAAGAGAATCAGGAAAAAGACATTCTTAGTGCGTATGCGAAATCAAAGCTGATGATGGATGAAATTACCGAGAGGGAAATGAGCGCGATGCACATAGTAGGCCTAAGATACTTCAATGTTTTCGGTCCTCATGAAGCCCACAAAGGAAGGCCCGCATCTATGATCTATCATCTTGCGAAGCAGATTAAAGCGGGGAAAAACCCAAAAATCTTCAGGATGGGTGAGCAAAGGCGCGATCATATCCATGTGAAAGACTGTGTTGAAGCAAACATAAAGGCACTGAGCGGAAGACCAGGAATCTATAATATAGGAACAGGAGTAGCAACTAGCTTCAACCAGGTAGTCCAATACATCAATGAAGGGCTGGGGACAAATCTGGAGCCGGAATATATAGACAATCCATATGAAGGAACCTATCAAAATCATACTCAGGCAGATATTACCAAAGCAAAGCAAGGATTGGATTTTAGCTCGCAATACCCGATAAAGGATGCAATTGCTGAATATGTAAAGAAAATAGAGTAATACCATGAAAGAAATTAATCCAACTGATCTGAAAAAGATCACAAAAAAATTTCAAAGCAAAAGAATAGTAGTCCTGGGAGATCTTATGCTCGACAAATATATTTTTGGAGAAGTAAGAAGGATATCTCCGGAAGCGCCCATTCCAATTGTTAAAGTCCAAAAAGAGCGGTTTGTTCCGGGAGGAGCAGCCAATGCTGCTAATAATATTTCATCGCTAAGTGCAAACGTGTATCTCTTTGGTGTTCTGGGCAATGATCTGGCAAAAGATATCCTTATTGATGTAGCAAAAACACATTCTATTAACACAGAAGGAGTGATCATTGACGGAAAAAAACAAACCATCCAGAAAATCAGGGTGCTCGGGCAAAACCAGCAGCTTCTTCGTGTTGATTATGAAGATCAGGAATATTTAGGGTCTGATGAGCATAGCACCATACTGGAAAGGTTGCGGGGAATGGGACAGATTGACAGCATCATTGTCTCAGATTATGCTAAAGGAACCATTACCAAAAAGTTGATGGGAGAGTTAACTACGTTTGCAAAAGAAAACAATATCCTGCTTATCATCGACCCTAAGCCCAAGCACAAGAAGTATTACAAAGGAGTATCGCTGATCACCCCAAACAAAAAAGAAGCAGAGGAACTCACAGGAATGGAGTTAAAAACTACTGAAGATATTGAAAAAGCAGGACTTCAACTCATTAAAGAGCTGGAATGCAGCGTTCTTATTACAACCGGGAATAAAGGAATGTCTCTGTTTGAAAAAAACAAGAATCCTGTTCATATTCCGACAGTCGCACGGGAAGTGTTCGACGTATCCGGAGCAGGTGATACTGTCATTGCTACCCTGAGTCTTGCATTATCCAGTGGTGCAAGTCTGCATGAGGCAGCGGTGCTTGCAAATTATGCTGCAGGAGTGAAGGTAGGAAAAGTAGGAACCGCACCGGTATCTCTCTCTGAACTTGAACAAAGCCTGCAGTCAAAATGAACAGCAAAGCTATTTTTCTGGATAGGGATGGTACACTGGTAAAAGATCATGGGTATGTGCACAAGAGGGAAGATTTTGCGTTGCTGAACAACGTTATAGAGGGACTGCAGCTTCTTCATGAATACAGGCTTTTCATTGTAACGAACCAATCAGGCATTAGCAGGGGGAAATTCACTCAGAAAGACATGCAGGAATTTAACGATCATCTTGTGGAGGAGTTAAAGGAGCACCACATACATATAGAAGAAGTCTACTTTTGTCCTCATTCTCCTCAGGAAGGTTGTCAGTGCAGAAAACCAAGCACAGGGATGATCAGGCAGGCATCAGAGAAATTCGATATTGATCTGAAAAACTCGTATGTTATAGGGGACCACGCTACTGATATAGAATTAGCAAAAAATGCAGGATGTCATGGGATTCTCGTGCTTACAGGACAGGGCAGCAGGTATATTGAACAGGCAAAAAATAAGAGCCCCTATTACATTGCTGCAGATGTAGAGCAGGCAGCGAGGATCATATCATTCAGCCAGGGTCAAAAAATCATAACAAGAGAAACTCTCTCACAAACAGTCGAAAATATCAGAAAGCAGAACAAAACCATAGTCACTCTAAACGGAACCTTCGATATTCTTCATGAAGGGCATGCAAAAATACTCAAAGAGTCAAAAGTTCAGGGAGACGTGCTCATAGTAGGGGTAAACGCTGACTCCTCAGTAAAAGAAAATAAAGGAGAGTCACGCCCGTTCAATAATGAGCAGCAAAGGGCAAAAATGCTCGCTACCTTCAAAGAAGTGGACTATGTGGTCGTATTCAAAGAGAAAACACCTATTCCACTCTTAGAGATCATCAAGCCAAACGTGCATGTCAACGGGTCAGAATACAGTGAAGACTGTATTGAGGCACCAACCGTGACAAAGAACGGGGGGAGAATTCATGTCGTAGAACTTCTACAAGGATTCTCTACCACGAATCTCGTTGAACGAGGAAGGAAAGAGATTTCTAACCAATAAGTAGCTAAGATAGCAGATCGCTTAAATTCTAAAGTTACACTTCCTTCGCACAAAACTCCTTGATGCAAGAAACAACCTCTTTAATCTGCTCTTCGGTTATTTCCGGGAACAGGGGAAGGGAAAGAATCGTATCAGCATATGCTTCTGTTATCGGAAAGCTACCTTTATGGTAATCAAGGTCAACATATGCTTCCTGCAAATGAATAGGAACCGGATAATGGATTCCTGCATAGACTTCTTTTTCATGCAAGTAAGTAAGCAGCTTATCCCGCTCAGGGTGACGGATAACATACAAATGGAATACGTGCTCAGCACCCTCCCTAGTATGAGGGGTTTCAATCTGAGGAATATCAGAAAGCAGTTCAGTATACAATGCTGCTGCCTTCCTTCGTGACTCATTCCAGTCAGCCAAATGATCTAGTTTCACATTCAGAATAGCTGCCTGCAAAGCATCGAGGCGATTATTCATGCCCTTAGAAGAATGATAATACTTCTTTTTCTGCCCGTATTCTCTGAGCATGCGAAGCTTTTCTGCAATGTGCTCATCATTAGTCGTGATAGCCCCTCCGTCTCCGTATCCTCCGAGGTTCTTTCCGGGGTAGAAGCTAAAGCAGCCAATATCTCCAAAGCTTCCTGCAGAAATTCCGTCAAGAGAAGCCCCGTGAGCCTGGCAGGCATCCTCAATAATGTATAGTCCGTGCTCAGTAGCAATTTCCTTGATTTCTTTCATGCGTGCTGGTTGTCCATACAGGTGAACAGGGATGATTGCCTTTGTTTTGTCTGTTATGGCCTTTTTTATTCCTTCTACATCTATAGTATAATCTTCTTTGTCACAGTCAACAAGCACCGGTGTTGCACCGACATAAGAAATCGCAAGTGACGTTGCTATAAAAGTATTGGCTACCGTAATTACTTCGTCTCCCGGGCCAATCTCCAGAACGCGCAAGGCAAGCTGCAGGGCATCTGTTCCTGAACTAACCCCTATGCAGTGCTTGGATTGAGTAAACTCAGCAAATTTCTTCTCAAAAAGAGAAACTTCATCACCCAGAATAAACGCAGTATTTTCCATAACACTCTGCATACGCTGATTGATATCCTCTTTCAGGTTTTGATACTGTGTTTTCAGATCGACAAATGGGATAGACATCATTTCACCTTTTCAATTCAATAAATTTCAATAATCATCATCTGTTTTTATTCTTTTCTACTTCTTTCATGAGCAGAGTTCCGGAATTCATCGTAACAATGAAGCCGCTCTTCGTTTTCTCAAGAGAACCATTTTTCCCCTGGCCTGCAACAAGGGAAACAGAACAAATCTCTACTTCTTTTCCTTCATATTCAATAACCGGAAATTGGAAAGGTGGAAAAATAAGCGCATTTGCTCTGCGAAGAACTGATTGAGCATCGCTGCTCAAATCTAATTTCTTGTTCTTAAAATCAAAGGAATGGATAGGATAATAGCTCGATTCGGCATCATTTTGTTTTATCCGGTTATTAGTACCCTCAAGAATAAGGCCAAGCTCACTCATGAAGAGCTTATGCCCCTGCTCTGTGCATTCGTCAAAGAGCTCGCGAGCGGTTTTATCCTGCGCAGAAAAAGCCCGCTGAGCAATGAGATCACCAGTATCAACTCCCTCATCAATATAGTGCAAAGTAACCCCTATTTCTTTTTCGCCGTTTTGTACTGCCCAGGCAATAGGATAGCAGCCACGATAGCGAGGCAGTTTTGCAAAGTGCAGATTAATCACTCCCATTTTTGGGATTTCAATAAGTTCTTTCTTAAGAATTCTTCTGCACTGCATTGAAAAAATAATATCAATATCTTTCCTGCGCAGCTCAGATAAAAATTCAGGGTCAGAGAGGTTTTTCTGCTCAATGAGGGGGAGGCCAAGCTCCTTTGTTTTTTTCTTCAAAGACAACTGCCAGGTATCCTGGCTGGTGTCAGAGGGTTCAGGAACAACTCCTACAATCGCTACATCCTGTTTCGAAAGATATTCCAGGCAATAACAGGCAATAGTGTTATTTCCTATAACAAGGACACGCTTTTTCATATTATTTTCGAATCCCTAAAAGGCAGTAGATCATCGGCTTAGAGATACTCCACCATCCCTTAAACGGGGCCATCTTCGAATAGCTTTTTCCCTCGGGCCAGTATTTTGGAACGCCTACTTCTTTTACTTTGTAGCCCCTGCGAATAACCTCAAGCAGAAAATAGGGCTCCATCTCATATTCGTTAAGCCATTTCTTATGAAGATTAATTTTTTTGAGAAGGTGTGGCTTAAACGCACGAAAGCCGTTGCTTGCATCGGTAATCCATTTCCCGGCAGGTATGGAAAAAAAAACAGAAAACAGCCGGGTAGTCACGTGACGAAATTTAGGCAGGTCTAGTTTTTTCTCATAAAGGTAGCGGGAGCCTTGAATATAATCATATCCGTCGTTAAGAATAGGTTCGATCGCCCGCTTAATAAACGCAGGGTCATCCTGATCATCACCGGCAAGCTCGGCAATGATGTCATATCCTTTCTCAAGGCCATAATAATATCCAGTGCGGTATGCAGCACCTGCGCCCATATTTTTCTCATGGCTAAGAACAGTCGCACCTGCAGCCTTAGCTTCCTTCACGGTGTTATCTGAGCTGCAGTCGTTCACGACAACAACCTCATCAACAAACGGGGCTCGCTTCTTTGTTTTTGTAACGACGTTGCCTATCTTCCCTTCCTCGTTGTATGCTGCTGCGACAACAATTACTTTCTTTTCATCAATCAAGAGAAATCAACCTGTATTGTTTTTTTTTCTTTGAGAGAAGTATGGCATGCCTCAACAATTTTAATAACATCAATAGCATTCTGGGCATCACTAATAGGTTTTTTACTCTTTTCCACGCATTCCAGGAAATGATGGATTTCTTCCTTGAGAGGTTCTTTGTTATGAATAAAAGGACTATAGTCATCTCCCTCTTGTTTTACAAGGCTGAATTCGCCAAAAGAATCATATTGAGGAACAATTCCTTTATTATAGATAGTCAGCTCCTGGGTCATATAATCCATGCTTGCACTCTTCTCTTCGCCAATGATCCAAAGTTCCCTCACCTTTTTGGGAGTAAGCCAGCTTACCCCAACGTTCGCTTTGATATTTTTTGAGAAGCTCAGGGTAATAAAACCAACATCTTCGAATTGGTTCTTATTATAGAAACTGCCGGTGCAGGTTACTTCTGTTGGCAACTCATTGAGAAGATAGCAAAACGTATCTATGTCATGCACCGCAAAGTCATAGATAACCCCGCAGTCCTGCCTAGGAGTCATGAGTCCCATTCGGGAACCATACATAAATCGTATTTTTCCGAAAGTTCCTTTCTTGATTTCTTCTTTAAGCTTATGCACACCTGGATGATAACGGAAGATGTGGCCCACCATAAGAACCAGGTTCTTCTGGCCTGCAAGGTTCTGTAATTCAATTGCCTGTTCCGAGTCCGTGGTCATTGGTTTCTCAACGAGAACGTGCTTGCCTGAAAGAAGAGCTTCCTTTATTATGGAGTAATGCTGCGAAGAAGGAACGCAGATAGAAACGGCATCTATCGAAGAGTCCTGCAGTATTTCTGTATGATCCTGTGTAGTGGGAATCTTAAAGGTATTGTGAAGATATTCTAAATTAGTACCTTTAGCATCACATATTTTCACCAAGTCCGCACTGCCTGATTCCGTAAGTACACGTACATGATTTTTCCCCCATGTGCCCGTACCAATAACCGCTATTTTTAACATGAAAACACTCCTAAGCTGTTTTGAGGATATTTATATAAGTTTCGCAAGGTCCTGTAAATACAAAAAAAGGGATAAAAAAGAGATGTACAGCAGAAGCAACTAGCAGAGTACTTTCCGGTTTAGGCAAGCGCTTCACAGGTAGTAAGTCCATTGAAGGTTTCCCTGCTGCCTTCTAGCAAAACATACCTTCCATTTTCAAAAAGAGGGAAAACCCCCGGAGTTGATCGCATACATTCAGTTGATGAGGACTCCTTATCAAAAAGATAAAAAAACTGTCCGGATTCCTCTACTCCTTGCTCATAAGCAGAGTACCTGGAATCTCTCCCTGATGAGCCGCAGATAGCAAATCCCTCGCAGGAAGCAACGATGTGTTCTTTGGTATTAAGCACAAGTGCCCATTTAAGGGTATAGCCCGAATAAACATGAGTAATATATCTCTCTTCCATTACATTGATAGCTTCTTTAAAATCCGGGTCAGCAAGTGAGAGAGAGTAAGTAGAAAACAAGCTAAGAATAACAAAAGCCAGGATAGTCAATTGCTTGAAGTGAGGAATCCTTACCCTGGCTACTGATACTGCCAGACTAATAAAAAGAAAAGGAACTACCGGCAACAGATGCTTGGGATCGGTGAATCCTGACAGGAGATAGAAAAAGAAGAAACAGAAAACACAGAAAAGGACTGCAAATGAAGGAGGGATTGACATCTTGCTCCTTAGGGTAGTAAAAAAGACAGGAGTAAACTCTCGTAATAACCTATGGTGCTGCACAATTGCAACAAGCAATAAAAAAGCAGATAGCATAAACAAAACTATTCCGAAATATCCCTCTCCCAGAAAAGAAGGAATAGTTGACTGAAAAAAGCTCGATGATCCAAAGGTGCCTCCCTGGTCAAAGATAGAACAGGGATTAACAATGTTTTCCTGAAAAAGAACTTCGCTGGGAATTAGTCCCTGGCTGCAGGCAAAACGATGGATAAAGGAACCTGCAAGGAGCATCTTGATGTTCTCAAAGCGGTGAGCAATATTATAGAGTATAAGAGGAAGAGAGCTGAGAGCATAAGGAACAATGAAATACAGTATCTGTTTTCTCAAGAAAAACAGCTTATCTCTTAAAAACCAGAGTGCAAGGCAGGTTAAAGTAAAAACAAGAGAAAACTCTAAAGCAGCATGGGAAATACCACTCACTACCCCACATAGGGCAAGAAAAACCTTTTTCTTTGTATAGTAAAATTTGAGAAACAGTGAAACAATAAGCAGATTAAGGAATGTTGAGACAAGATAGTCAGCAAAGAGAAGACGAAAGAGGAGGGTGTAGCCTGCTGAAAAAATAAAGAAAATCGCGGTAATGTTCATAACTTTTCTTCCAAAGTAAAGAAAAGAAAGGCGCAATGCCAGGAGAAATATTCCTATTGAGATTAAAAGATTAGAAAAAAGGTATGCTATGCTTGCATCAGTAATGAGCAGATGAAAAGGAGCAGACAGAAGTGCAAACATTCCTGCTGCTGCATTATATGGCTGGCCATAGTAAAATAAGGATGCAAGCCTGAACTCTGATGCATGCAGGCCCATAATTCCCATTACTGCATCATCTCCTTTTACTGAAGGATTCAAAAAAAGAATAAGAAAGAGGTGAACGGTTGCATAAACAATGCAAAGGAAAATAATGTTTCTTTTGGTCTTCGTATCTATAGTATTGAGCTTTAAAGCCGTTGGATCCATTGGATAAAAGGATTCAGGATCCTTAAAAAATCTTTTGGAACAGGCAAAGTCACAACAGATAACCATAAAAAGGAGCAGTTCCTAACTGCAAAGATGAAAGAGATTAATTGGAGAGAATATATAGAGCCTGCTCTCCTTGCGCTTTTCGTCATCGTATTCTTTGTGATGGGTCCTGCAAACGTTTTGGACAAAAGAGTATCACACAACCATCCTTTCAACATATTAGCATCGGATGCAGCAAGTGAGATCGCCTTTGTTGCTATGTTAAGGGACCAGGGAAGCCATCGAATGATGTCCGCATCAATGTGCGGGGGATTTGAGGACTGCTATGGGTTTTTTCCGTACGTTTTCAGGCACCTCGCGCTTGTCTTCGGTATGAGTGCAGGATTAGAAGATCATCAGATTAATATCCTGTTCACTTCGTTTTTCCTGCTAATAGTTTGTATAATGATGTTCTTTCTCATCAAGCGATGGAATTCGCATATTGCCTATCTCTCCCTTCCGTTGATGCTTTTCGCGCTTCTTCCGAGGTTTAATATTGGGTTAATGTGGGGGTATTACGACGTCATCGTATCAGCAGCGTTCGTCATAGCAATAGCATATCTTCTCACACAGGAAAAAAGAGAGAAAAACTGGATGCTCTTTGCTATCCTCCTTGCTGCAAGTTTCTTAACACACATTTCAGAAGTAATCTACGCAACAATATTTGTTGGCCTCTTCTATCTTATAAGATGGATCCAAAAGAAAAAAATTGATAGAGAAAGCATACGGTTTTTTGTGAAAACATATGCGCTCGTAGCAGTGCTCATCGCATATTATGCAATCATCTTTTTGATCTTCTGGGATGCAAGTGACCTGATAAAAGGAATGCCAAAGCCACAGTGGTATGATCCTGTAGTTCAGCACTTCCTTATTCAGGAAGGGATAGGCGGGAAAATCGTTCAGTTTCTTCCGCTTGCACTGCTGGTTGGAGGAATCATCATCAGTTTTTTCCTTCTGAGGAAGAAATCCTTAGTACCGATCCTGTTTGGGTTTACTATGGTTGTCTTTGGGTTCAATCCTGTTGGAATAAGCTTTATCAGGACGTTTCAGATTCGGTATCTTTGGCCAGTTTACCTTTCCATGTTTTTCGGATTATGTCTTTATTTCATTCTCTCCTTCCTTAAACTAAAGAAAAAAGAAATATCAGCCGGAGTAAGTGCACTACTCATAGTATTCATAGGAATAGCGCTATTTATGCCGTCAGCAAGTGCAGGAATAATAGATCAGAACCAATGGGATGCGATGCAGTGGATGCGTTATAACACGCCCCAGGATGCACAAGTCACGGTTCTCTATGGGGATAGTTATCATCAGGACGCAACATTATGGAACTATTTTCGGACATCGTACAGGATTCTGGAAAAGTCATTTAAGGAGCATCTTGAAAATAACAAATTATCCAAAGTCCATTTAGGCAGAATTGTTGGCCCGGGGGATGTAGACTATGCCTATTGGAACGGGTTCTTATCATTAGGAAGGCATCGCCTGGAGCAGGAAGATCATTTTGTAGCTCCAAGAAATATTTGCCTTTCAGATTACATTTTTTTTGATATTGTTTCAAGAACTCCGGTTCTTGCGCAATTCAATGTTGCCGTTGCAGGCAAAATGCTTGAAGATCAGGATTTTGCAGTCGCGTATCAAAATCAACGATCAGTTGTCCTCAAAAACATAAAGTATAATGCTGATTGTATAGTTGAGGGGAAGATCAATGAATAAAAAAATCGAAACAATCATCGCAGATCTAAAAACTGCAGGCATCTCGTGTGTAGTTACAATGCTGATATTTGCAGCTATTTTTTCGAATGAGCCGGTAGTATCCTCGATAAGAATAATAGTAGGTTTTTTCTGGATATTTGTTTTCCCGGGAATTTTTTTGGTCAATCTTTTCCCGCTGGATGTCAGCAAGGGAAGTATTGAAAAAATAATCCTCGCAGCTATTGCAGGCTCTGCAGTAGTGGGGGTCGTAAGCTATTATTTAGGGTTGATTGGATTTCATGCAAAGTATCATTCCCTTGTACTTCCACCGGTAGTTATTGCAGCATGCCTGGCTATTTTCTTAAAAAAGAAATAAGGAAAAGAGAAGCTTACTCGTTAGCTGATTGGCTGCGTGTTCTTGCACCCAAAAAACGCCTTGTCCCGAAATATGCACCGTAGAAGAGTAGTGTGCTTATGATCATGCTGAGCCGAAGAGACTGAAAGATGCGGTCTACATACCAAATAAGAAGAGAGCCGAGGGTCAGCCCTATGAACAGGCTGAGAATAAGTCTCTCCAGTGGATCCTTCGTAACGAAGCCAAAAAAAAGGTATGATGGAATAAAGATTACTACCATGAATCCAAGAAAGGTACGAAGGCCGGCTGATCCAAAAAGCAGCAGTGAGAGCAGTAAAGGGACTGCTAATAAGAAATAAGGAAGAAAATCTTTCATTCTGTTCTGTGAATTACTAGCTGTCATAGTGGTAAACCCTAATAGCGTTTCTATCATATATCAATGAGCTTCTATTCTGAATGCTCTGCTCCATTTGTTGAAGAGCAGCAATTTGTCCCTGAAAGCGTGGATCCCGTTGTAGGTACTGAAGGTCAGAATAATCAAATACGACATAGTCGAGTGGAATAACAAAGTCAGCCCCGCTCCGAAGGTAATCAGGTAGCAGGTACTCCTCCTTCCACAATCCTTCATTAACAATGTAACGGTCAGTCAGAAGATTGTCCTCACGGGCCGTGACCCTGCGACTCAGAACCTGCATAAATCCTTTCTTAGCATAAGTGAGTGTTCCCAATAATTGCATAGCAGAGGTTTGCGGAATGTTTTGCTCAGCCCATTGGACAAATTCATATTGCTGAGGGGTAATTCGGGATATTCCCTCGTAGGCACCAGAGAGTGAAGCGTAAGCCTGAGAGCCTTGGGTCATAACAATAAACACGATGAATAAGAAGGTAAGGCCGTAACGTGCATATGTTCTCATTGAGCGCACAAAAAAAGATGACAGTGAGACAAGCCCTACAGCCATGACGGTGTAAAAGAAGTAAGACTCCACTATCAAGACTCTACCGATTCGATAGCTCCCCTCTTTGACAAGGCCAAGGGCAGACAGGTGAAAGATAACATAAAGACTAAGGAGGACCGCAAGCAAAGTAATATCTTTTGTATTTCTTCTCCAAAGCAGAGTAAACACTCCCCAGAGGAGCAAGGGAATCACCCAATAGCTGGAGTATGATGCAGTAAATTGGCTGAAGAGAGGATTCATCGCATAATTATTTTCCGGGATCTTATGCCATTGCAAAAAACTCGCTGCATCCTTGAGTGCAAAAACAGGTTTGTCAACTGCATTGGCACTAAAGTAAATATGATAAAACGGAACAATAGTGAGTATGCATATAATAAGAAAGATACCATAATGTAAAAGATTCTTTTTGTTATAGGGAAGCTTTTTCTTCTTCAGTATGAAAAACAAAATCAAAAAGAAAGTGAAAGGAACAAAAAATATGCTGGCGCCCAGATGTGTAAGGAAAGTGCATAAAAGGATTATGACATAAAGATACAGGTAGCGGATATCTTCCTTCCCTTTGTAAAAACTGTCAAGGTACTTGTACAGAGCATAAACGCCAAGAGGAATAAAGGTGAAAGAGGCGATGTTATGGCGTTGTCCCCAAAGGTATAATAAAATAGTTCGATGAGAAAAAAGGATCGCAACCGATGAGATGAGTGCCGCTTCGTATCCATAGAGCTTTCTCACCAAAAAATAAAGTGAAAAAATAGCAGCAAAAGAGGTTACAGCAATATAGAGATAAGGAGGAATAATACGCTCTCCTCCCAAAATCTGTGCGAAAGCATAACCAAGATTGTAAGGAGGAGGATACTGCATCCCCCTCGGTCCGAGAACAGGATTATACTCTGCGTACCAAAAGTCAGTTGACAGGGGAGTATCCCCTATGATATTGTAGGATTTGTCCTTGTATGACATATCATCCCCGTAAGAGAAGATATATGCTGCATCATGTTCGCCAAAAGGAAGGGGATTTTTCTGGAGAGGAAGTGTCCAAAGGAAGAATGCAGCTACAAAAAGTAATGTGATAGTAAGCGCATCCTTGTGCTTGCTAAGTATTGATAGCATTTCCGTATTTCCCCTCTTGTAAACGCAGCGGTAATTATTTAAATAGGTTTCTGTTCGAGAATGATGACTAGAGAATGAATGTTCTGATCGTTAAAATTGGTGCATTGGGGGATGTGCTTCGTACAACATTTTTGGCTCGTGCGCTAAAAAAACACTACCCTGACTGCATTATAAGCTGGGTGACTGCACGAAAAGCACTCTCTTTATTGCAGGGAAATCCCGATATTGATTCGTGTATTGCCATAGAAGAAAATCAGATTTTATCAGAAGAGTTTGATAGAGTGATAAGCCTTGATGACGAAAAAGAACCGGCAAGGATTGCAAGTGCAGTTAAATCAAAAAAGATCAGTGGGGCATTTCTCAAAGATAATGAGGTAGTATACACTCAGGATTCTGCATGCTGGTTCGGAATGGGTCTTCTGCGCCCTGATGAAATAGGAGGCCTGGAAAAAGCAAATGAGCTCAAGAGGAAAAATGAGAAGACCTATTTTTTCTTGATTAGCAAGGCCGTAGGGATTCCTTACAATAAAGAAAAGCCAAGGCTGGAGCTAACAGAGAAAGAAAAAGAAGAGGCAAGCAATCTGGCCCAAAAGCAGGGAATTAATCTATCATCAAAAATAGTAGGCATCAATACAGGGTCAGGAAAAAGATGGCCAAGCAAGAGATGGGCTCAGAAGCACACAGCAAAGCTCGCTGATATGCTCGCTGTTCAGGGATATACGGTTCTTCTTTTAGGGGGGAGAGATGAAAAAGAAAGAAATAAGCAGATTATATCGCAGTGCAGGGAGAAAATATACGACTTCGGTACGGATTTATCACTAAGACAATTCAGTGCAGTCATAAATCTGTGCGACGTAGTAGTCTGCACCGATACGCTTGCGATTCATATTGCAACCGCACTAAGTAAGAACATAGTCGCTCTCTTTGGCCCAACGAGTGCAGCAGAAATTGATGTATTTGGAAAAGGTATAAAAATTGCAGCAGATAACAAGCATTGCTTCTACAAGCCAGTTTGTCCAGAAGGAAAGCCCTGTATGGAAACGATTAGTATCCAGACAGTGTATGAGGCGGTATGCTCATTGATGCAGAATGAACAAAAAGAATAAGAAAAGAAAGCAGAGCAAAAGGAATGAAAAGGTCGTTGCAGTTATTCCTACCTACAATGAAAAAGAAAACATTGAGGAGCTTATAAGACGATTAAGAGGTCTCAGGCACCACAATCTTTCTATCCTGGTAGTAGATGATGACAGCCCGGATGGTACTGCTCAGATTGTTAAAAAGGTGATGAAGAAGTACAAAAATGTCCATTTGCTGCTAAGAAAAAAGCGTAAAGGAAGGGGCTATGCTGGTAGGGCTGGTTTTATTCAGGCGCTTAAAAAGGGGGCAGACATCATCATTGAGATGGATGCAGATCTCTCGCATGATCCTAAGTATATTCCAAAGATGTTATCTGCGATCGAATCCTCAGATGTGGTCCTGGGCTCAAGGTTAGTAAAAGGGGGAAAAGATATAGGGAGGAGCCTACTGCGGCAGATAATAACCAAAGGAGCAAACCTCTATATCCGATTGCTTTTAGATCTAAGGGTAAAAGATTGCAATTCCGGTTTTCGGGCATTTCGAAAAGAAGTGTTCAACAGGGTTAAAACCCAGAATCTATTCTCTGAAGGGCCAGCCATTGTCCAGGAGCTGCTCTATAAATGCCATCTTGCTAAGTGCAGAATAAGAGAAGTGCCGATCGAATTTGTAGATCGAACCAGGGGAGAGTCTTCTTTAACACTAAGGAAACTCATCAAAGGATACACTACTGTTCTTTTGCTAAAATATAAAAAGCTGACAAAAACCCTAAGGCTTTAAAATGAATTATCTGAATCAGTTTAGAGAAACATATCACTACGGAAGATATAAGATAGTAAAGGAGCTTATCAAAGACAAAGGCAAAGATCTGCTGGACATTGGATGCGGGCCTCCATCTGATTCTATGAAACATGGAGCATTTCTTCGATATATGGGTTATGGGACCGGTCTTGACATAGAGAAAAGAACTATTCCATTTAAGTTTGTACTTGGCAATATGGAAAAAATGCCCTTTAAAGACAAAAGTTTCAGTGTAGTGTCAGCGCAGGAAGTCATTGAGCATGTTCATGATCCTAACAAAGCTCTCGATGAGGTTGCAAGAGTTCTCAAAGATGACGGCGTCGCAATCGTAACTACTCCGAATAACCATATCCCTTTCCAGGTTTTTTGGTGGTGCTGGGAACGGTTCATAGGAGGCCAATGGGCACATACACATATCTACAGCTTCGATAAGAAAGGGTGGCTGAATTTTATTAGAAAGAACGGAAATTTCAAAATTACATACCTGAAGAACTACTGGAAAGGAAACCTTATTATGCGCCTGGAGAAGCTTGAGAAGATCAAAGGAAAAAAGCTGACAAAAGTAAAGAAAAAGAGTAAAAAGAAAAAACAGAAGAGAGCAAAAAAATAAGATATGACAGTCCCCTCATCGCTTAAAGGGAAAAAGAAGATACTTGTCATACGTTCAGGTGCAATCGGTGACGTCATCATGACGACACCATTCTTAAAAAATTTAGCTGAAAGCACAGGTGCCAAGCTAGTCTATTTGACCGGAGATTGGTCAAAAGGAGTGCTAAGAGGAAATCCATATGTACAGAAGATCATCTCCTTTGATGATAGAATCATAGTTAAAAAAAATATTTCTGCTGTTCTCAAACTGGCTTTCACGCTAAGAAAAGAAAAGTTTGATGCCTGTTTTGTGCTCGATAAATCATGGATATGGGGATTATTTGCTCGGCTATGCAATATTCCATTGCGCATCGGGTTTTCCAGAGGAAGGGAAGGGTTATTTCATTCTGTAAGTGTTCCGTTCAGAGGAGAAAAGTTTGAAGGGGACTATAATCTTGACTTACTCAGGAAACTGGGTATTCGTCCAAAAGAATACGAACCAGAACTCTTTCCAACAAAGCAGGAACAAAAAGCGTCTGCCAAGTTTCTAAAAGAAATAAGAAAGAAATCAAAAAAGAGAATCATCGGGATGCTGCCAGGAGGAGCATCAAATCCGGGACAGACCGCTACTATCAAAAGATGGCCGGTTGGTCGGTACAAAGAACTATGCAGGCTTCTAGGAGACAGCATCATCCTTTTTGGAGGAAGGGAAGACAAAAAATACGCTGCAAAAATAGTGGAGGAATTAGGAAAAAATACTATTGTCGATGCTTGCGGGATGTCCATTCAGCAAACCTGCGAGATAATGAAAGCCTGCGATTGGGTTGTGACGCATGATTCTGGCGGCCTGCACATTGCATCCTGCTCCGGGTCAGGGATTATTGCCCTATTTGGACCTACTCCTTCCCTGAGGTTCGCACCGAAAGGGGCAAGGGTGGTGTCAGCAAAAGGAAGACCCTGCTATGAATTATCTGGCAGATTCACTGATTGTAACCCTGACCAGATGAAATCCATCACTGCAAAGCAAATCCAAAAACTTTTAACTAAATAAAGGGATGGTGTGTTTGTTCAAAGAAAGGAGAAGAATACATGAAGATTTGTTTTGTCACCAGGTATCCGCCACAAAAAGACGGTATAGCTATTTACGCTAAGCACTATGTGCAAGCCCTAAGAGATCTAGGGCATGAAGTCGAGATCATTGCCTTTAAAGGACACCCTTATTCTGATAAAAAAATTCATGCGGTCCTAGAAAAGGATTCGTGGAAAAGTTATGAGAAATGCTATGAGTTGATAAAAGCAAAAGAATACGATGAAGTCATCCTTGAGCATGAATATGTGTTCTACAATCCCCTGTACCTCCTGCTTCTGCTAAGAAAGCTCAAAAAGCAAGGGATGTCTACTAGAGTAGTAATGCACACCATTGCATCCTACAAAGACCTGCTCAAAAAAACAGTATTTCTATTATGGAACACATCCTTCCTATTGTACACAGATGTATTGTATGTGCATACAAAAAATGCACTCAGAAAAATCAAGAAATCATCTCTGGCAGCGTTTGAGACCAGGGTTATTCCGTTGCCTATTGATCCGAAGAAAAAACGAGCAGGCCGGAAAAAGCCAGGAAAAAAGGTTCGGTTGCTTGCTCAGGGATTTATCGCAGAGGATAAGGGGTATCACCTTCTTATTGATGCATTTTCAAATAAAGAAGGATATGAAGTTCGTATTGTTGGTACGGTTAACGAATCCTCAATGGGAAAACAGAAGGAGTATTTCAATCAGATCAAGGAGAAAGCAAAAGAAGCAAAAAATATCACTATCGTCGATCGGTTCATTTCTGAGCAGGAAAAGCAAAAAGAACTTGCATGGGCAGATTTTGTTGTGCTTCCATACCTAAAAACAGAACAAAGCGCAGTTCTCACCGGAGTCTGGGGAAGTCAGTGCATTCCAGTCTGTTCTGACATTGTGCCTTTTAAGGAAGAAATAGAAAATAACAAGTATGGGGTTCTCTTTGAAAGTAATAATTCTAAGGATCTGAGGAGAAAAGTAGAGCAGATATCCCAGAATGTAAAGAAGAAAAAAGAAATTGAGGGCAATATCAGGAACCTAATTGAGAAAAGAAGTTTCCGTCAGTTAGCGAAAGAGTTTCTCAGGACACTATAGCGTAAAAGAGCATAAAAAGATTATACTCGAATAACTCCTACCGTGATTGCGTTGCCGCAAACAAAGGGGTACGCATACTTGACTTTTCTTGCTTGAGCATAGCTACATTGCTTCCAGCGATTAGTAAGGGAGACTCTCTTCATAAAATATTGCTCATCCAGTTTTATCCTGCCCTGTTCAATAGCCTTGTCAAGAAAATGGTTAAATCCCAAGGGGACACTAAAGATGATGCGTCCTCCTTTTTTAGTCAGTTTTTTCATATTATCGATAGCGGCAATGCACTTCGATTCTTCTTTTGGATTCTCTTCCCAGCCAACATGTTCCAGGGTCGAAACACTAATGATTAAATCAAATTTTTTATCTGTTTTATAGGAGATAATATCCTCATTAATAACCCCTGCACATTGCTCATATTTATCGACGACGGTGTGACCTGTGTGATCGTTGGAAATATAGTGATACAGCACATTCCCCAGCTCCATGATTCGCTTTGATTTGTTTTTTTGCACCAGGTCCGCAAAGATCGGAATTTCAATAAGTCGTTCTGTGCGTGCCAGGGGATTTGTTTGTTTCCAATAGGCGTATTTTTTATCGTTGAAGACAAAGTGTGACCGCAGGTTAAGTATTCTTTCCAGTATGAAGTAGCAGAGGTAAAAAAGCTTCTCAAAACTGATGCGCAGGGTTGCAAGCAGCCCCTTTGTTTTAAGAAGATGAAAAAAAAGATGTATTCTGTTCATAGGAGTGCCTGAAAAGCGGTTTTCTCTTTATATAGTTTGTTCCGCCCTTTTCTTATTTCTTCCTTTCTCATCATGATAAGCCCTTATTACTTCTTCTTAAAACTAGTAGAAAACAAATTCTTTCTAAAGATCAAAAAGACCATGCAGAAAAGATATTGCCTGAGAAGATACATACGATAAAAGAGCTGCTCCTTGATAGGCCCGCTCCATCTCATCCAGTCATCTCTTCGCGAATTTTTCCTCAGAGTAAGGTGATGAAGGCCTACTCTGGAATAAGAGATTTGCAGCTCGCCGTAAGGGTTATATCGTGTCATAATACCGTTATCATACTGCCGAAAACTTAGATCAACATCATCCTTTTCGTTCCAGAACCGCTCTTCGTCCCATTTAGCCTTTGACCAGACACTTTTTTTCATGATGCTCACCCCATTATGAGTCACCACTTTCGGTGACCAGTCGGAAGCATCCAGTTTGTCAACAATTTGAATTTCTCCAAAAAAATCCATAGTATTATTCGCATGGCCACGATACACGGTCCACCCCATGACATAATCCTCGAACGTTTGCTTGCAGGCAAGCACCTCAAAATAATTTCCATAGCGCTTCATTCCTTCAAACCAGTTATCATCGAGATAAAATCGATCATGGACCAGCATAACATTTTCATACTGGGCTTCTTCATACACAATGTTTTTCTTTCTGGTAATCCAGCCCTTATCGGATTTCTGGTCAAAGAAAATGAGTTTCGTGTTCTTATATCGCTCAGTCAGGGTCTCATCTTTCAGTTTTCCACAAATAAGGACTTCGTAAGCAGGAATCTTCTGTTTTTCAATAGAGCGAATAAATGTTTCAATAAAGTCATCACGGGTACCATTCGTAATAATGCCAAAGGTCCATTTATCAACGCTATCGCTCTCCTTAAGATAGTTTTCTGTCTTTTGAAAAAGCAGGAAAGTACTGCCCTGCTCATGCAGTGTTTCAGATAGTACATACTTTCCTTTTCCCACAAGAAGAATCTCCTTCTCTATGTGTTTTTGCTCAGGCTTAGGAAGTGTCCCAAGATTAACAATAAATAGTCCTTCTTTTCTTAATCCGATAAGGCTCTCCTGATAAAGAATCCGATCATACTTTGTAGTTTCGATCAGGTTCTCAGTATAAATGAAGTCATAGGTTTCCTGGTTTGGCTGCTCTATTCTAAACAGATTATCCAGTGGAGAGTCCTTCACAGGGATCGAAGAAAAAGAAGATCTCAGGGAAAATTGAATTCCCTTGCCTGTAAGATATTCCTTTATGGTTCGTTTTTGCATCTGGAGCAATGAAACGAAAATTATTTATAAACATTTTTGTTGGCATAGAATGAGGTTTCTCATTGGGTAGAATTATATCATAAAATGAATATCATCGTTCCGCTGGCGGGAAAAGATAAGAATTTTGAAGAGCTGGGTGAAG
>JANQND010000010.1 GCA_028279765.1 Candidatus Nanoarchaeia archaeon
GCTTTGTTGGAAAAACGACGGGGATGAATCTTCCTGCAATGCACAATCAGGGTGCACCTGGTTTGCGGCACACGGAGGGGGCGAGTGTGATGTGAACTGGACAGCAGGAGAGAGCTGCTGGCAGCAGCTTAACGGCACTTCCTGTAACGCGACAAGCGGCTGTACCTGGGTGAGCGATCAGTTTGGCAGTTTCTGTGAAAGCTCATTATTCTCAGGAGGAGCTAATTGCTTTGACTATGATAATAATCCTACCGCATGCAACGCTGCAGACGGTTGCAGATGGTTCACTGACCAGTTCGGCGGCGGCGGATGGTGCGACCCGGAGATAGGAAACTCTTTAGGGTGTTTCAATGATTCCATTAATAACCAGTCTGCGTGTGAGGCATTAAACGGGTGCGAATGGGAGGCAGGATTCTGCGACCCTGAAGGATTCGGCGGCGGCCATGGCGACGGAGGAGGATTCTTTGGCCTGCAGTGCTTTGTCTATAATGGCAACCAGACAGGCTGTGAGAGCCAGGATGGTTGTTCGTACTTCACGAATCCTGCGGGAGGGTTCTGCGACATAGGAAAAAGTTGCAGTAACCCTGTATTCAACCAAAACGAGACGCTGTGTACCAATGCCGGATGTACATACAGCAATGCATCAGGATTTGGCGAATGTTATAATCCGAAAGAATCTTGCTTCCGAAATATGACCTTGCAAACAAACAGCACGGCATGCGATGCCAGTGCACATTGCAACTGGACAACAGATTTCGGTCCGCCTCGCTGCGAGCCTACCTGCTTTGAAAATATTGATGAGAGCAGTTGCGGCGCAGCCTCAGGATGCATCTGGCTTGGTGGCTTCTGCGAGGATGCGGCAAATGCCGGTCATTTCGATGGCATGGAAGGAGGAGCGCCTGTTGCATTGGCAGGAGATGAAATAGGTGATGCACCATCTAATTATACCGATATTGTCGGCCTTGGCATGAAAGATATGGGAGATCAATTCGGCTTTGGTGTTCCGGTAGTCAGCCTGACAGAAGCGGCGGGCTGTAATGGCAAATACATTAACGGCGCGCAGGCACAAGGAACACAGTCGCATGACTTATATGTCTATCTTGACACTGACGGGTCAGCATCAGGGAGTTGCTCATTGCATAGTAACTCTTCGGCTGCTGGTTATGAGTTTTATTTCACCATAGCAGCAAGCCTGAGCAACAATCAGGTAAGTGACCAGATTACTTCATATCGATGTAACAGTGGAAGCTGGGTGGTAGCAGATATCGATGCAAGCACCTTCTGGTCCCTGGTCTGCCAGGAAATAGGAGGGTATATGATCTCTATCACGAAAGCAGATCTGAATAAGTTCTCCTCGCTCTATGATGCCAGTGCAGATATGCGTATCTTTGCAGCAACCGCAAACAATACCGCCAATACCAGCAGTCCAAGCGATACGGTTGGCCCTGCCTGGGTAACGCCTGGAGCAGTAGACTTCGAAATTGCGGACTTTGCCAGCCTGGGCTCAAACTCCCAGTATGAGGACATCTTTAAGCAGGGATTCGTAAGCTATGAGAACTGCTATAACAGTATCGATGATGATAATGATGGCCTCATAGACTGCAATGACTATGACTGTACCTACGAGAATATCTGTGATGGCACGGGAGTTAATGCTGATAACTTCGTGGACACAAGATCGCCTTTGGTAACTGGAGTGAAGAAAGAAAACTATCCGGATAGTGCCCTGATTATGTACGATACGAACAAGCCGGCAAACGGGTCTATTCTGTTCTATGGCAACGGTACTTCCTGCACTAATATAAACGCAACCATTGACGATATAGGGATCACCAGCACCAATGTACGCCAGCACAAAACCTGGCATTATGGTATCGTATCATCAGAAACCGTTGGCTTTGACCTGCAGGCGTTGACCAATTACTCCTATAAACTGCAGATTTGCGATGACAACAACAAGTGTGCTATCAGTAAGTGTACACAGTTCAAAACGTCCTCTGTCGCAACCTGTAAATATTGTGACTTCGCAGCACGGCTCAAGGCACCGACAGGATGGAGCGTCTTTTATGATACGAATAATGATAGTGTCATAGATCATGCACAAGGTCAGGTATGCGGAGAGAACGCTGGAATGGGCATTAACTATACCACCGGAAGAACCGTTGATATCTATCTTCTGGACTCTACCAACTCCTCGAACGGAACCGGTATGATCTTCAAGAATGCCCTGGTAACCAAGTCTGCGCTGAATGATAAGGTGAGGGACTTTGACGGTAGCGGAGAGATCCTCTCTACGACAACGACTGTTAACGGCCAGACGGTCTCCTACACTGGCCTTCCAACCAGCACCAGAGATAAGATCATCAATAATTTAGTACCAGAGCAGTGTTTCGTACGCCTGCCTGTTCCGTCAGGTGGATGCACCTCAACGCTGTGGCACTGTGACGATGATGTGACGACCTGTTCAGAGCGATCCGATGTCAATCTGACAAATACGACATCGTCCTACTGTGAATACAGTATTCCGTTCTGTCAGTTCTCGGTCTGGTCTACTGGCAATGCAGTTGCCTCAGGCAGCTCTTCCAGCAGCTCCTCCTCCGGAGGAGGCAGTGGCGCAGGCGGCGCAGGCGGCTCTGTTCCGTCTTCATCTTCAGAACTCTCAGAGGTCTGGGAACCGTTCACCGTGAGTGAACTGGTTCATAATCCTATTACCTTAGGTGGAGTGGAGCATATCTTTATTGCTAAAGAGCTCAATGAGAACAGCGCGGTGGTGGAAATCCGATCCGATCCCATAATCCTTACGGTACAGCGAAACGAAGTAGCAAAGGTGAAGCTGGAAGGCGGAACCCTGGAGATTCTCTACGAGGGAATATCGGCACTGAAAGGAATCTTCGACCTTCGGTTCATAACGGATCCAGTGGAAGAGGAAGCACCGGTTGAAGAAGAGCCCGAGCCTGAACCAGAGGCAGTTGAGGAGCAGCCAGAAGAGCAGCAGCAAGAACAATCTGAACATGATGAGGAAAAGAAAAAGAGCACTATGCCCATTATTGCTCTCTCAATAATTGTTTTGGCTGCGATCTTAGCATTGGCATTCATCGCCTATAAGAAGCACCACCACTAAATATTTTCTTTTTTTCTTTGTTGATTTATTTCTATCTCCTTTTTGCTCCCTAGTAAGTATAAGAATGATAAAGAAAAAGAAAAAAGAATTAGCTAAATTCTACCGTAGGAGCAACATCAGCACCCTCATCTGCTTCAAACGGATCACGCTTCTCAAATCCAAACATTCCGGCAATCATATTACTGGGGAAGGTCCGCGTTTTCACACTGTAGGACTTCACCGCAGCATTATAGATATCACGCTCGGTTTTGATGCGATTCTCCGTGCCCTCTAATTGGTCCTGAAGAGACAGAAAGTTCTCGGTTGCACGCACCGCGGGGTATCGCTCGAACACAAGATTGATCGCACTCTCGATTTTTGTTCCCAGCAATTCCAGATCCTCAGGGGTTTTTGCGCCTGAAAGGCCGGATCGCATGGCAGTCACTTGTGTCTGCAGCTCCTTTTCAAAATCTGCAGCGCCCTGCACCGTAGCCACTAAATTAGGAATAAGATCGATTCTTCTCTGATACGCAGACTGCACATTCGCCCATTTCTCATTAACAGTCTCGTCCAGCTGAACCAAGGTGTTATAGGTTCCAATAAACGTGAATAACACGAGCACCACAACCAAAGCAATAATAATGCCGGTGATAGCAAGCGGGCTGAGTTTATTTTTTTTTGCCATTCTTTTTCTCCTCTTTATCCTTCTGTGACTGATCCTGCGCTTTTATAGTTTGCGCCATCTGCGCAAGCTTCTCCATCTCTCCTGCATCAAGCCACATGCCTTTACATTTCTTGCACACATCAACAATAACCTCTTCTTTTTTTAATTTTTCCATTGAGATGCCGCACCGCGGGCAAATCAGCTCTTCCTCTCCTGTAATTCTTGTAATCTTTTTTTTCTTGAAAAACATTTGACTCACCTCAGTCTACCATGATCCGCCGGCACCGCCTCCGCCGAATCCCCCGCCTCCAAAACCGCCAAAGCCACCACTTAGGCCACCAAATCCTCCTCTGCCCCTGCCGCCAAACATCATAGCGGCCATCAGTGCAGCATCAAAATACTGATCGCGCCTGCGATAATCGCGGCGGTTCTTTCCAAAGGACCCTAACAGCGCTGAAATCACCAGGAAAATCACAAAAAGGCTCCAGAAGCTCCCCATGCCAGCACTCTGCGGTCGGGTTTCGGGAATATAATAGGCAGATTCTGTATCCGCTCCCAGGGTTGCTGCTACTGCTAAACTCGCCTCATAAATCCCCTT
The DNA here is from genome assembly GCA_028279765.1 of Candidatus Nanoarchaeia archaeon. Lineage (GTDB taxonomy): Archaea > Nanobdellota > Nanobdellia > Woesearchaeales > WJIZ01 > JANQND01. The sequence goes on from JANQND010000010.1 coordinate 4,363, forward strand.
GCCATACGCCCCAGAGCGAAAATTTGTCTGCAAATACTGCCTGCCTATGCGCCCGATCTTTGAGTCCGGAAGGTCTGCTTCAAGCCCCCTGCCCACCTCAAAGCGATACTGTCTCTCATCAAGCGCTATCAGCAGTAGCAGGCCGTTATTCTTCTCTTTATCACCAAGCACTCCTTGTGCAAGCTCCAGGGCATATGCATTGATACTGTTTCCTTCAAGGGACTGTACGGTTACTACGGCAAACTGCGCAAGCTCCTGGTTATACAGGCCTCTGAGTACTCCTTCAATCTGATTTTTTTCTTGAGCAGAGAGAATACCGGCATTATCGGTAACAAATGCTGAAAGCTCTGCTGCGTCTGCAAAACCAAGGCAAAGAAAAACACAGAGTACAAGCCAAAGAGATAGTCTATTCATCTTACACCAGCCAATGAATGAGTACAGTTGCAATCCCTAAAAACGCGAAAAACCCAATCACATCAGTAAAAGTCGTCACAAAGACCGTCGAGGCAACAGCAGGATCAATCTTGAACCGCTCCAGCAGGAGAGGAATAACCGTTCCGACAGATCCCGCAACCGTCAGCGTGATAATCATCGACAGAAGAATGACAACCCCCATCATCAGATTGCCTGTCCACAAAAGCGCAATAATTCCCATAATCAGCCCGATAATAACTCCATTAATGAAACCCAGGGCAACCTCCTTTCGGAGTACTTTTTTATAATTAGTCAGGTTGAGGTGATTGAGAGCAAAACCCCTGATGATAAGGGTAAGGGTCTGTGTTCCTGCATTTCCTCCCATACCGGCTATCAGCGGCATAAACGCTGCAAGAATAACCACGGATTCAATAGTATCACTAAACAGCGAGATCGTAAATGCTGCAAAAATAGCTGTAATCAAATTCACCACAAGCCACGGAAGCCGTTTTCTGAGTGCTCTTCGGACCGGATCAAAGACATTCTCATCCGGATGCACTCCTGCAATCTTAAACATGTCTTCGGTTGCTTCCTCTTCCATCACGTCAAGTACATCGTCTACAGTAATCCTCCCTAATAATTTTTTGTCTTTGTCAACCACAGGAAGCGCAATAAGATCTTCATGCCTGAACACTTCTGCAACCTTTTCCTTGTCCAGGTTGGGAGCGAGCGTAACAACATCTTTTTTCATTACCGAGCCTAATACTCTTTTTTCGCTTGCAATCAGCAAGTCCTGAATCGTCACCACGCCTTTAAGCCTGCCCGCCTTATCTACAATATACACATAATTGACACCTTCAAAATGAGTCAGCTCTTGCTTTACTTCTTTTATGGCCTGTTTCACTGTAAGCGTAGTGGGAAGAGCGATCAGCTCAGACTGCATGATTCCTCCGGCAGTATCATCTTCATACTTGGTGAGCGGGACAATAGCCTCTCTCTTCGCTTTGGGCAGCTTTGAGAAGATTCTCTTTACTTTGTGCACAGGAACCTCGCCCAGAATATCTGCAGAATCATCAGACTCCGCTCTCTCAATAATCGAAATAATGTATTTATCCTTAAGGCTTTTGAGAATGAATTTTCGTGAGTGCGAACTCACTTCCAGCAGGACCTCTGAGGATATTTTTGTAGGGATAAGCACGTAGAGAGCAATCTTATGATGGTCCGAGAGCTGGTCAGTAAGAACTGCAAGATCAACACTATCCGCATCAGCGATAATGCGCTTGAGGCGCTTATTTCTTCCTGCATCAAGAAGTTCAGTAATAACTTTTGCATCAAGAATCGCCATACCGCAAACAGGCATAATTTTATTAATAAATCTTGCTGTTTTGTATGAGGAGAGAAACAAAGCCACACCCTAAAGAAATCTTTATTAAGCAGGGATTCAGCAGAAGCTCTGATGACAAAAAAAAGCCAGATAAGCATTTTTCTGCTGCTGGGAGTAATCATTGTATTAGTCACCCTGCTTGCCCTGGGAATTCGTCAGTCAACAACCAATGCACAGCTTGCAGGCCAGTCTTTTCGGACAGTGGATTTCAGCGATGTAGAGACCTATATTGATTCCTGCCTGGAAAATGCAGCAAATAGTGCCTGGTCAGACTATACTGCAGACCCTCTTTACGATCCCATCAACCCGCTGGATCTCAATGAGCTGCAGTCAGGCATTGATTCGAAATTTTCTCTCTGTATTGCTGATCTTTCTGCATTCTCTGTGATGAATACCTCTATTACTGAATCTTCCAGCCCGCAGATTACCATCACAGAGAACAGCAAGGATCTTGACATTATAGTTGATTATCCGATTACAGTCACCAAGCAGAATCAGAAAAAGGAGTTTAGGCAGTTTCAAGCAAGAATTATTACTCTTCCTTAACCAACACTATTAAATACTGCTTTTTCTTATCCTCTATCATGTCAAAAGTACTCGTTTTCGGTTCGTTCGATCAATTGCATCCCGGGCATATGTCTTTTCTTCTGCAGGCAAAGCAATATGCAGACGATCTCTACATCGTCTTGGCACGGGAAAAAACCATCATAGACATGAAAGGAAAAAAGCCAAAATATTCTGAAAAAGAGCGCAAACAGCACCTGGAAATAACCGGCATCCCCACGAAAGTATTCTTAGGTAATGTAGGCGATAAGTATAAAGTCATAGAGAAGATTAACCCGGATATCATTTGCATCGGATATGATCAGAGCTCTTTCACAAATAATCTGCAAAAAGAATTAAAAGAGCGAAACCTGCATCCGAGAGTTATCAAACTTAAACCCTATAAGGAGCATATCTTTAAGAGCTCAAAACTAAAAAGTGCTCAAAGCTAAATGTAGAAATACAAAACAAACTATTAATAAGTGACCGAAGGTAAAGCACAAATGGATCCCATCATCTGCGAGCACTGCAAGAAGCAATTCAGCAGCGAAGATGCACTCTATCAACACCAGCAGGCAAAGCATAAAGATCAGCTGCCAAAAGAAAAAAAGCCTCTCGACAAGAAAAAGATAAAGAAATGGGCAACGCTATTTTCAGTTACGGTATTGGGTATCTGGTTTATGGTCTGGTTCATCTCAGGGTTTGCTAAGGCAGGGGACCTTTGCAAGACTGCTCCGGTAGCAGAGCTAAACATTGGCGGGCATGCAAATATTAATTTACATATTCATGCTAATCTTCGTATAGTAATTGACAGTGTAGAGCAGCAAGTACCCTCAGGAATAGGAATTGCTCCTAATATTATGAGACCATTGCATACACATGATGCTACCGGGGAAATCCATATCGAGGGCCTTTGCATACGATCGTATCGTTTAGGAGAATTCTTTGATGTATGGAAAAGGACATTCAATAGTTCCTGCATTTTTGACCATTGTACCGATAACGGCAGACTGCGCATGACCGTCAATGGAGAAGAGAATTTCTTATATGATAAGTATATTATGCAGGATAATGATAATATTGTGATTGAGTATACTTCTGATAATGAGCAAAGGGATAACAAGTAAAGGAAATCCTAAAAACCCCAACCTTTATATATCACATAGCCACTCTTTAGAGTAGTAGAAGGGAGAAGCAGAAGGGATTACCAACCAAACTCGTTCTGTTTCAATATCTAGTAATAGATGTTTATGATGTCAAAAAGGCTTCTTGTTTTTTTGTTAGCATAACATTCTACCATAATAATCAAAACAAGCGTTTTGATAAAACTATATAGAGGAAATAATAAAATGTCATTTGAAAATGTTAATGTAAAGCCCGAAATTGTATCGGCACTCAAAAAGATCGGAATAGAGACACCTACTCCGATTCAGGAAAAATCTATTCCACTAATCCATTCCGGAAAAGACGTCGTAGGAATTTCGAACACCGGTTCCGGAAAGACCGCAGCATTCGGTGTTCCCATGCTGCAGCATATCCAGAAAAAAGGAAAGATTCAGGCTCTGGTAATGGCACCAACAAGAGAATTAGTGGTGCAGATCGCAAAAGAGCTCGAAAAATTCTCAAAAAATTTAAATCTCTTTATCGCAACCGTTTATGGCGGTGTGGGTTTCGATCCACAGGTAAAAAACCTGGCTAAAGCAGACATTGTGGTATCTACACCGGGAAGGATGCTTGACCACATCGAGCATAATACCATTAATCTGACTCAGCTTACCTGTTTCGTACTTGACGAGGCAGACAAAATGGTTGAAATGGGCTTCATTGAGGATATTACGAGAATCCTTGATCATACTCCGAAAAACAAGCAAATGCTTCTGTTTGGTGCAACGATTTCTGACGAAATTAACCGAATTAAAGCAGACTACATGACTAATCCAGAGACCATTGAAGCAGATGTCTACGTAAAGCAGGAATTACTTGAGCAATACTATTACAATGTAAAGCCGCATGAAAAATTCTCCTTGCTTTGCCATTTACTGAGAAAAGAAGAAACCCACGGGGTGATCATCTTCTGCTCAACACGGGCAACCGTAGAGCTTATCTCAAAGAACCTGAAAACGCAGAATATCAAAAACGATATGATTCATGGAAAGCTTACACAGAACAGAAGGTTAAAGGTCATTGAAGCCTTTAACAAGGAAAAAGTAAATGTTCTTGTTGCATCATCAGTAGCGGCACGGGGCCTGCACATCGATCACGTGAGCCATGTATTTAACTATGATCTCTCCAGAGATCCTGAGGAATATATCCATAGAATCGGAAGAACAGCACGGGCAGGACAAAGAGGAAAAGCGATTACTCTGCTTAGCCAAAAAGATTATCCTTCCTTTGATGAGATTAACAGCAGATTCAATGTTAGCATTGAGAAACTGCCGCCAGAACAATTCGAGAGGCTGCGATTCGATATGAAATCAGGACAGCAGCGTCGTGGTCATTTCAACAATCGAAGCTTTGGAGGGCCAAGAGGACATGGAAGATCACACCACTCTCAAAGGCAAGGATCATCTCATGGACGCTCACGGTTTGGCGGACAGAAGAAATCCTCATTTGGATTTAACGATATCCATACAAGGTAATTTTTTTTATTTTATTCTCTTATAATCTTGCTTTTTTGAAAGGAAAGAATATCTGAGATAGATTCGATTTTTTTCTCTTTAAGCAAATCAAGCATTTTCTCTAAGACCTGCATCGTAGCCATTGCATCACCCTTAGCACGGTGCGTAGCATCATTACGAACATCAAAATGCTGGCAGACAGAAGAGAGGTTCTTTCGGGGAAGATCCATCAATAATCTCCTGGCAAGCTTGCAGGTACATAAACAATCATTAGAAATGCCATATCCTAAATGGGAATGCGCGGCATGATTCAGGAAGTTAAAATCAAACGTCGCATTATGTCCTACAAAAACATCTTCTCCAAGAAACTGCATGAATTGCGGCATCACCTCCTGGATTAGGGGTGCATCTGCTACCATCTCATTATCAATGCCTGTGAGCTTGGTGATAAATCGTGGAATTCTTGCTTGGGGATTAACCAATGTTGTGAAGTCAACTAGCTGTCCCTGACTATATTTTACTGCAGAAATCTCGGTTATCTGATGATAATACGCCGATAACCCCGTTGTTTCAATATCCACCACGACAAACATGAAAAATCTGAAATGTACTTATTAATAAAGGTTTAGCTATAAGAATATTTCAGCTTTTGGCAAAATTTTAGAGTATCTTCCAAGGCTAATCACTCTAAGAGACTAGGGGGTGAGTTAGGAAGGTGGTATCTGGAAAAAATTCGGGAAAAGAATACTTCTTCTATAATGGAAAATTTTCCCGAATTGTTGGACATATATTAATGAATAGAATAGCATTTCAATATACATTAAAGTCAAGTGAATATAAAATGCAAGAAAATAAACCCTTTATCTATATTGCACAAGGTGATTATTTATGTGCAGCAATCTTGAGTGGTTCTGGACAGATTGGATTAGAGGAAGCAATCGAAAAGTATCAGTCGAAAGGAAATTACACTATAAATTTTGGCCCTGTTAAAGGATATGAATCTAGGTCAAATGTATTTGGAACATTTGATGAACCAACACCTGGATGTATATTTGTAGCGTATAATCCCTCTGACTATTCCTATCTATTAAGTGGAGACAGCTTTGGTAATGACAATATTGCAGACATTATGAAGGATTGTGCGCAATATATGAAATTGACGATAACGCCTACAGATGTTGCTACTCTGAATGAGGTCTTTACCGCTATTCTTGAATTTGATAAACTGCTGTGGACGTCTAGTGATGCGAATAGACAAAATGCTTACTTAGATATTAGGGAAAAAATTCGATCTGAAGACCAATAGTAATTTCAAGCCTACTTCTCAAAAATCGCTTGTTTCTCACTCTCTTTCAGAGCGCGATAATGCCCATTTTTGAGTTTTCCCAGAAGAAGCTTCCCAATTCTTACCCTACCTAAAGAAACCACACCATAGCCTAATGCCTTAAACATTCTTCTGATAATGCGGTTCTTCCCTTCATGGATAGTAATCTCAAGAAAAGTGGGAGTAAGAGAGACAATCTTTGCAGGTGAAGTCTTGCCATCTTCAAGCTCCATTCCCTGTTCAATCTTTTTACTATCCTTTTTCACAAGGGGTTTGTTTAACCGCACTTGATAGGTCTTCTTAATCTCATATCGTGGATGCATGATGGTATTGGCAAAGTCTCCATCATTGGTAAGCAATAGCAGCCCGGACGTATTAAAATCGAGCCTTCCGATCGGAAACACCCGCTCCTTGGTTCTGACATAATCCATGATAGTCTTAAATCTACTATCCGTAAGCGCAGTAACGCAGCCAATTGGCTTATTGAACATCAAATACACATTCTTTTGCTTTCTTACCGGCTTGTTATCCACAGAAATCTTGTCCTTCTCGCCGGCTTTATCTCCAATTTCAATAATTTTCCCATTAACCTTTACCCTGCCTTCCTTGATTAATTCCTCAGCCTTTCTTCGTGAGCAGTAGCCGTAATTGCTTAATAGTTTTTGTACCCGATGCATAATACAGAAAAGTAACTCTCAAGATATAAAGGTATGTGTCTATAATAATAAGAGGCAATAATAATGGCGCAGACGGCGAATACTTGGAGCCGAAGTTTTACGAAGTAAAACTGTTCTCATGGAAATCAAAGATACATAGAAACAAAGTTTCTTGTATCTCTTAGAAATTTCTAATTTCAAAGAGATTTCCAGGATCCCAAAAATCTACGATTTTTGAGGATGCCTGCCATTATTATTGTTGCTAGATTCTACAATTAAGAAAAAAATCAGAATCCTCAATACATCATTTATCTAATCCAAACCCTTTTAAAGCATCCCGGAATAGAGACGATAAAACAACTGGAGTTGATAGTATGACCATTAAGAAAGGAGATAAAGTAAAAGTACATTATACCGGAACGCTTGATGATGGCAGCGTCTTTGACAGCTCAGAGGGAAAAGACCCCTTAGAATTTGAGGCAGGAACAGGCAAAGTAATCAAAGGATTTGATGCAGCAGTATTAGGCATGAAAAAAGGAGAAGAAAAGGAAGTAAATATTCCGGCAGCAGAAGCATATGGTGAGCCAAACGATCAAATGAAGCAAAAAGTGCCAAGAGACCAGCTTCCGCAGGATCAGGAACCAAAAGTGGGCACGATGCTCGCTCTTGCATCACCGGATGGACAACAAGTTCCCGCAAGAATAACCGAAGTGACAGATAAGGATATTACCATTGATCTAAACCACCCGCTTGCAGGAAAAAATCTTACCTTCAAGATAAAAGTTGAAGAAATAGAAGCAGCATAGCTGTATTTTTAAAATTCTATACCGACACCAGGGGTGTCATTTTCTTCTTTTCTATTATTTCTTTTACAAATAATTCTCCCGCACGATAAGAACTGCGCACAAAAGGCCCTGCTGCAACATACAGAAATCCTAATTCTTCCCCAATGCGCTTATACTTCTCGAAAACGGAAGGATGCACATACTCCGTAACTTCTAATTGCTTAGTGCGCGGTTTGAGATACTGTCCGATCGTAAGAATATCGCAGCCAGCAGAGCGAAGATCCTTCATAGTCTCAACAACCTCTTCTTCTTTCTCTCCAAAACCAACAATGATCGCAGATTTCGTATAGATAGAATCATCCAGCAATTTTACATTTCTCAAAACCGAAAGACTTTGCTCATAATGAGCACGTGTATCCCTTACTTTTGATTGCAGTCTTCTCACCGTCTCGACATTATGTGCAACCACTTCAGGTTTGGCAGAGGTAATATTCCTTAACGCATCAATATCTCCCTGGAAATCAGGAATGAGTACTTCAACGATAGTGGGAGCATGAGCCTCTTTAATCTTCATGATGCACTTTGCAAAATGCGATGAGCCGCCATCTTCTAGATCGTCACGATCTACAGAGGTAAGTACTGCATAATCCAGTTTCATTTGTGCAATGGCGTCAGCAAGCTTCTGTGGCTCTAAGGGATCAAGTGCACGGCCCTTTGATGAGGTCTTCACTGCACAAAATTTGCAGCCTCGAGTGCATAAATCACCCATCAACATAAACGTAGCGGTCCCCTCATTATGCCAGCACTCTGCCATATTGGGGCAATGAGATTCCTCGCATACTGTGGACAATCCACGTGATCGAAGAGCCTGTTTAATTGTAGAGAAATCAGTTCCTGAAGACGGATAGATCTTAAGCCAATGCGGTTTTGCCATGCTTTACCTCTTTTTTATTTCTTTCTTGTTTTTTTGTTTATATATTTTTGTATCTCGTTTTCTTTTCTTCTTCAATTTATTTTAATATAGAAAATAATTACTAAAAAAATTCATACTACCTCACTAGAATCCGAAAACACTACATGCTCATATCTAAACGAATTCTTCACCTGCTCACTAATTGCTTCCATCAGAGAAGCCTTACTAGGCACAGAAGGCATCAGTTGCTGCAGAGAAGTCGATCCCTTATCTTTAAGCCCGCAGGGATAAATATCATGAAAGTATTGCAGGTCAGGAGTAATGTTTAAGGCAAAGCCGTGGGAGGTATATCGGAGCTGATGCAAACGCAGACCCATGGCAATCAACTTATCTGAGCCTGCCCAAACTCCTATCTGGCGATCGTGGCCTTTTTCAGGACTCGTCGTAGCATGTCTAATTCCTAACTGATGAACACAATTAAGCAACGAGTCTTCCAGCTGCTCAATATAAGAAGAAAAATCAATCTTGCGCACATGCAAATCTATCAGCAAATAACCAACAAGCTGTCCCGGACCGTGATAAGTAATACTTCCTCCCCGCTCTACAGGAACAATAGAAGCAGTATTCTTTCTCCTAAACAAGTGAGAGTGAGCAAGATCATGTGCTTTCTTTCCTAATGCATACACATGGTCCGCAGGCTCAAAAAAAACAAGCGAATCACCTTTGCCTATCAATTTGTCCTGCACGGTATGCGTAACACGATCAAAGTCCTGCTTTCCAAGGTCATAAACCTGAAGCGTATTCAATGTAATACCTCATAATTGAGTATCTTCTGCAATAGGTCTTCATCACTGACAACCTCTTTCAGGGATCCTCCTGAAATAACTTTTCCAGATGATTTGATATACTGTGCATACTCTCGAATACTCTGAGGGTCATTCACATCAATAATATGGTTGAGCATAAACCAAACCATAAGCTCTTCAGCATACTCTTTGCATCCCATCGCAACCCTGCACTGCAGAGGCTTTGCAGGATGAACACGACATCCTTTTTCAGGATCAAAGAACACACACTTACCATACGGCTTTCCATTCCTTTCAATCCTGGGCCGCAGCAATTTTCTGTTAAAGAGCTCAGTTTCCTCAAGATATTTCTCTTTTACTTTCTCTTCACTCATCTTCAAAAAAGAAGAAAGCTTGGAGAGGTCACCTTCAGCTAAAAATCCTGATCCCACTTTGCAGCCGTGTGAACACTTATTGCAGGAGCAGGCAGGAGCAAGAGAGAGAATTTCCTTAAGCGGAGTATTCTTAGTAATCTGCATACATATCCTAAGTGCTGCTTTCTTAAATAGATATCGAAATCAAAAAGCTAGAAAACAGTATAGATCATCATAATACCGATAAGCCCAAACAATACCATGATGAATTTTCTCATTATTTTTTCATTTACTCTGCCCGAAAAAAACACACCAAGTTGAGCACCTAGAACAACACCGGGAACACTAAACAAAACAATACCTCCCACCTCTGAAAAAACAGCAGCACCTTCAGTGAATAAGAAGAAGCCATGGGTAATAATGCCAACAATCGCGCTTATCGCAACCAAAAATACCGAAGTTCCTGAGGCTGCAGGAATCGACAGTTTCATCCTGTTCACAAAATTGTGCTCATTAATCTCACCCAAACCAGAGGAAATCATGCCTACTAACAATCCTCCTCCAAATGAACTACTCTTTATTTCAACATCAACACCAACTTTTTTGTGTTTCGTATCAACCACTTACTTTATGGTGTTTCACCATGCAGGTTCCTGAACAATAAAACTTGTACGCTAAGTACAAAAGAAGTAACCCCAACATTACCTTCAGAATAAACACCGGGAAAAATCTCCCTAAAGCAACGCCAATAATAGTTGCAGGAAGCGTAAGGACAACCAGCTTTCGAACTAGGAAAAAATTGATCGTTTTCTTGCGTATATATCCTATCACTCCACTGGAAAACCCAAACACTTCAATAAGAAGCCCTGATGCAAGCGCAAGAAGGGGATCAAGGCCAAGCACTACCATAAAAAACGGGGAAAAAAGGGTAGCACCACCTATCCCGCTCATCATTGCCATAGAAGAGATGACCACCGCAACCGGAAGCATAAACCAGTATTCTAGCATAGGCAACTTTCGGTATACTTCTTAATAAGTGTTTCTTTAAGATTAATCCCCTACAACTTCCGAGAAACACCGGACTCAATCGCAGCCTGCTTCACTGCCTCAGCAACAACTCTTGTTACATTCTTATCCAGAACATCAGGGATAATAGTATCAGGTGTTGGGTCCTTCATATAATTTGCAAGGGCATGCGCGGCAGCGATCTTCATACGATCATTGATGCGGGTTGCATATGCATCCAGTGCTCCTCTAAAAATACCGGGGAAGGCAAGTACATTATTGATTTGGTTTGGAAAATCTGACCTGCCGGTTCCGACCACTGCTGCACCTGCATTCTTTGCCTTGTCAGGCATGATCTCCGGAACAGGGTTAGCCATTGCTAAGATGATCGGGTCCTTATTCATGCTCATAATCATCTCTTCAGTAACCACATCAGCAACAGAGACGCCAATAAAAATGTCAGCTCCCTTAAGGGCATCGGCAAGCGTCCCCTGCCTGGCCTCAGGGTTCGTTTCCTGGGAAATAATATACTTCTGCTTGTTTTTTAGGACATCTTCTCTTCCCCTATGAATAATTCCTTTACTGTCGCACACATAAATCTGCTTTACTTTCCGGCAGATATTCTTATCAATGCCGAGACAATGCAGCAATTTCGTAATCGCAAAGCCAGCAGCTCCTGCACCATTAATGACTACCGTTATTTCTTCGAAATTTCTACCCGTCACTTTGCAGGCATTGAGAAGTCCTGCAAGAAGTACCACTGCAGTTCCATGCTGATCGTCATGCATGACCGGTATGCCAATATCCTCGAGTGCCTCTTCAATTTCAAAACATTTGGGAGCAGCGATATCTTCCAGATTAATCCCGCCAAACACCGGTGCAATGGCTTTAATATCATCAACAAAATCCAAATGATGGTCATCAAAACAAATAGGGAATGCATCAATATCAGCAAATTCCTTGAAAAGTGCCGCTTTTCCTTCCATGACCGGAATAGAAGCAATACCACCTATGTTTCCCAGCCCAAGAACAGCACTGCCATCGGTTACAATGGCAACCGTATTGGACTTGATCGTATACTTGTAGGCTAGGTTCTTATCCCTTGCAATCTGCTTGCAGACCTCAGCAACTCCAGGAGTATAGGCAAGGCTCAGGTCCTCTCTGGTCTTCAGAGGAACTTTATTACAGACACCAATTTTTCCCTTATACTTCTTGTGCAACTCAAGTGATTTCTTGTTCAAATCCTCTACCATTGCAAACCTCGAAACTTCGGCATCTTTTAAATCTTTCTACACCACAAACAATACCTATTCCAATAGTGGTAATTCATCTGCGAATACATAATGATTTCTTTGGTATATACAAAGAAGATTTTAAGCAGGATAGCAGCCCAGGTAAAATCTCATTGAATGATAAATTTGGCTGACAAGGGGGAGGCCCCTCACAGAAATCGAAGATTTCTGGGAGTCCTAGAAAGCGAAACAAATCAGTCTGTTGCTTTCCATGACATCCGGGGAATGTCAGCCTTGAGTTTTAAGCATCAAAGATTTTAAGTTGCTATCCACTCAGAAAAACTCAGTAGAACTAATATCCTCGACAACACCTGGAACAAACTCATACTTGCCCACGTCATCCTTAGTAATCCAGGAAAACTCCACGTTTTCATGATCTAACGTGACCTTATCAGACTCTGCATGACATAAGAAGGGAAGAATAATCCAGGTCTTTCCGTTGGAGGGATCGGTACGTTGAATGATCTTTCCCTGTTTAATGATAGTGGCATCCAATCCGGTCTCTTCCTTGATCTCCCGAATAATCGTATCCTCTCCTGCCTCAAATTCTTTGATATAGCCCGAGCAAAAGCTCCAGCAGTTCGGATAATTATAATCATTCGGGGCTTTCTTCAGGATAAGCACTTTATCGTTATATTTTACGACCGCAGTTACTACAAAATAGGATTTAGACATAAAAGAAAGAAGAAATTAAAAGTTTAAAAAGATTTAGGAGCAATGACTGCTCTTGGTAGGAGGAAACCAGATTCCCCTACCGTCTGAGGCATAGTTATCAACTGATCTAGGTTTGTAGAGACACTATTCCCCTTGAAATTGTGATGAATAATATTATCACCTACATATAAGCCTATATGTGTGAAGTCTCCTTTATCATGGTAACGACTATCTGAATAATATATTCCCATGATAATTCCTTCCTTTAGGTTAGGGGTCAATGATTCATTGACACTTCGTGAGACGCTGGAAAGCGAATCGCTGTGACAGAATGAAGGATCATATATCTGGTTTATGGACAAATTTTGCTCTATTAGCCTCGCATGTAGGCTTTTATCACTATCGGCGCTCCATTCGATTCTATTTTTTTCAGGCATGTCCCAGGCATTCCCATGGACATAATCAACACCAAAATGATATTTTGCGGCTAACCTAGCATATCTTGAACAGTCTGATGCGTCAACGAAATCTAGAGCCATAGGATTTTCTAATTCTAACGAGTCGGGTGTATAAGCAACTGAAGCATCCTGTTTTCTTTGTCTATCAGACTTGATCTTTCTGTTAATAGCTTTATATCCAACTATTCCCAGCGTCCCAACAAGAGTTGAATACAAGAAGATTTCAGTCATTTAAGAACTTCCTCTCTACTTTAAGAAATCTAATCAAAATCTAAGAATAACTCATCCATCTCATGGCTGGAAAGCTTTCCTTTGTTCAGGATAGCCATCTTTGGCTTCTTCCCGTGAGATCCTTTTACCATATCCAATTCATAGTCGTCTTCTCTGCTCATATTACTCACCTACTAGTCGTTCTCTGATGGATAGGCGCTCTAGCTGTCCTAATCTTCGCTCAAGCTCTCGTATCCGTAGTCCCTGCTCTCTTACCAAATGGTTAAGATAGCGAACATGATTATATGATTCATAGCGCATGGCATTCATATCCTGCTTAACGCGCGCAAATGATTGTTTGATTTTGTTCTCTGATTTCATTTCTATAACCTCAACTGAAAAAAGGGTCCGGGGCAGATGTTTTTCGAGGGGATGTGAAAGAACGCTTCCCCGGACGTATGACGTTTGTCATTACTTATGAGTAGAAATAAGATATATTTAAATGTTTCTATTTTGATATTACTTTAGAGTGACAACTAGAAAATCTAATGAACGATCTCTCAGAAATCTAACTCTTTTTCTTCGCTTTCTGCTCTTTTCTATACGGATACCGCATTGTACCCTTGCATTCTAAACAATGATAGACGACATATCCGGGGTGCGTGCGAACCCGAACATTCTTGCCTGGCATCAGAAATTTATAGCAGTGCTTGCAGAATTTGCGCTGCAACAAAGAAGGAATACGCACTTTATTCTTTGTGCCAATTTTTCGGGCTAGTTCTACATACCGATGAGAAAGATGAGGATGCTCTGGATATACCTTTTCAGCTTCCTCAAGTAAAAGCACAATTCTCTCCTTGGCAATTTTCGAAAATTGTGCTTTCTGCTTATACTGCCTTCTCATAACTTTACTAAGGTTTCTGCGTATATAAAATTATTTAAATCCTACCTTCAAAAATAGGGCTATGCTCGGAAAAATCAAGAATTTTCTTTTCGGAAAACAGGAGCCACAGCAGGTTACAGAGGAAATTACCAAAGAGCAATTAAAGGAATGGTTTGAAGACAAAGTAAAGCATCTGGAATCAGAAGTAGAACAAAAGCTCTCTGAGATGCGGGGAAAGCTAAAAGAAAAAATAGATGAGACTAAAGAATCTCTTACAGAGCTAGAGAATGCCGAGCTTCGCAACCCTAATATCCCGGTTAGGGAGAAGCAATTCATGGAAGGGAATAGAAAAGCATACCTGCAGAGAACTGAACACTTGCTCAGAGAAATAACCGATATTTTAGAATACGAGACCTCTTTTTTCCTGCACCATTACAAGGAATATCTGGATAATTTTGCCAAGAGTACCTCCAGAGCCTATAGAATATTGCAGCAGTTCTTTGCTAAGGAAACCAACTTCATTGCAGGAAAACTCAAGGAAATTGACTCCCATATCCAGCAAACTATTGCGGATCAGGACATTCAGAATCATAGCAGGGTTGAGCATATCAAAAAAGAATTCATCTCCTTTGAAAACAAGATAAAAAAGAAAGAAGAGCTTGAAAAAGAGATAGCTCAGCTAAAAAAAGAATTAGCGTCTATCAAGAAGAAACTTCAGGAACTTAAAACTCAAAAAGAAGAAATTCTCTCCTCAAAAGAGTATCAATCACTGCAGTCATTGCAGAAAAAGAAAGAAGAGGTCAATAACCAACTCAACACCTTGAAGAATGATCTTCGGTCAGCATTCTCTTCACTCGATCGGCCTCTCAAGAAATATCAGCGTATCGCCTTTCAGGACCAAAAACTCACAGAATATTACATAATGGATCCACTTGCAGCACTGACCACCGACTTCAGCTTTAAGATCGTTGACATCCTCAAAAGAGTGTCAGAAAATATCAAAGATGGAAAAATAGAACTCAAGGAAAAACAGGCAAAAAAAATTATGAGCCATATGCAATCCCTGAACAAGACCTATTTTTCTTCAATTATGAAAAAGCACAAAGACCTCACAGAAAAACTTAGTGCAATTGAAGAGAAATTAAAAGAAATTGCCATACAGCAGGAATTTGACAGTGTCAATCACAAGGTAGAAAACACAACCGAAAAGAAAAAAAGAATTTCTCAATCCTTAGAGATCGCAAAACAAGAGCATGACAGCATTAATCTCGATCATATCAGAGAGAAGCTCAAAGCAGATATTGAGAAATTATTGAGGGTGAGTATTACGTTTTCTGAGAAATAAAACTCTACCCCTTCAACGCTTCCAAAGCATCCAGTTTTCCACTGGTAATATACTCGATAGCAGCACCGCCGCCCGTAGAAATCTTTGCATCTACTCCTTTTGCCGCAGCCGCAAGATCCCCACCACCAATTACCACATACGCCTTGCTCTCTCCAATAGCATCTACAAGGGCAAGTGATCCGGCAGTATATCCTTTCTCGTAGACCCCCATAGGGCCGAACCAAACAATGCGCGAAGCATTCTTTATCGCCTCTATATCATCAGCACTGGGAATAACATCGGCAGAAATACATCCCTCATCAATCTTCTCCTTTGGGTTCATTGCTTCTTTTTTTTCGAATTCCGTCGTAGCACATACTACATTTGAAGGTATAATAACCCTGTCTCCATTCTCTTCATCAAGAATTTCCTTTGCCATTGGGGTATAATCCTTATCCTTCTCTAGATAATTAGAGGATCCAATAGTATATCCTAAAGCTCTCATGAATACATTAGAAACAACTCCACCAGTAATAATGCGATCAAATGTCGAAACAAATTTCTTCACCGCTTTCATTTTCTCTTTTAGCTTAGCACCACCAACAATAGCAACGGAGTTTCCCGAACCCTCAACGATAGGCTCCCAGATTTGCAGCTCTTTATCCATCAGAAAACCAGCGCCGATCTCTTTTCCATCCGCTGCAAGTCTCTTAGGAACACCATAGGTAGACGCATGGGCACGATGTGCAGTACCAAAGGCATCATTAAGATACACATCTGCAAGGGAACAGAGAGAAGAAACAAAAGACTCATCATTTGCTTCCTCTCCAGGATGGAACCGCAAATTCTCCAGTAAAACAACCTCACCATCAGTGAGCAGCTCAACCATCTTCTCTACTTCCTCGCCAATACAATCAGGAGCCATAAGCACCTTTACTCCTAATTTTTCCTCTAAAGCAAGAGCAACAGGCTTCAGGCTATACTTCTCGTTTTTCTGCCCGTCAGGACGGCCTAAATGAGACATGAGGACAGCCTTTCCACCATGATCTATAACATACTTGATAGTCTCCAGACTTGCATCAATACGGGTATAATCAGTGATCTTTCCTTCTTTTATCGGCACATTCAAATCAAGCCGAATAAGAACTCGTTTGCCTTTCAGCTCAATATCCTTGATGGTTTTATACTCACTCATAGCAAAAATTGAGTGTCAGGAAATATTTAAAGGTTATTATAGTTGAGATTGAGATAAGTTTACACAAGGAGCAAATTAAGAAGCGGCATCAAGTTAGTAGAAGATCTTCAGTAAAGACATTTACACAAACCCTAAATTACTTATATAAGATAATCTGTTTTCCATTAAATGAAGAAAAAGGTTTTTGGAATAGGAATAATTGGAAAGGAAGACTTTTGCCAAAGAACAGAGATTGCGTTAAGACTGTTAAAAGATAAGGATAATTTCAATTTCAGAAGAGTTAAACGTTTCATCAAACTCATATTAGAAGACAAAATTAGCGGTATGGATACAGCAAATAAAGTATTCCATGTAGGAAGAAAAACAGCTTTCTCAAGTGGCGATCCTGATTTTGATATCATTTGGTACTCTTCATGCATTATGCATGACGCTATTCATTCTGAGGTGGACAGAAGATTTAGGGGCGGAAAGGATGCTATACAATCTTGGGAGGTTGTTGAATGGGAAGAAAAGTTATGTTTGAAATTGCAACGCAAATGTCTTAAGAAAATTGGAGCAACGAATCAGCACTTTGCTTATTTAGATGCTGCTGAAAGGAGTGAGTATTGGAAAAAGGACAGAACATGGTAATTTCCTGAAGCTCATTTAGATTGAACTTAACATTATTAAGTAAAAAAATATTCCTCCTATCAGAATCTTTTAACAAAGAAAAAAAAGAAAAGAAATTTACAAGAACAAAGGCACACAAACCAAGGCAATAATAGACATCAGCTTGATGAGGATGTTGATAGATGGGCCGGACGTATCCTTGAAGGGATCACCAACTGTGTCGCCAACAACAGATGCCTTGTGAGCATCAGATCCTTTACCACCAAATTTTCCCTGTTCTATGTATTTCTTCGCATTGTCCCAAGCACCGCCTGCATTTGCCATCATGATAGCAAGCAGAACACCGGTTACCAGTGCACCGGCAAGCAGTCCGCCAAGTGCCTCAGGGCCGAGCAACATACCCACTCCAATAGGAACAACGATTGCAATCACGCTTGGAAGCACCATCTGCCGCAAAGCGCCAGTAGTTGCAATAGCAACGCATCGCTTATAATCCGGCTTTGTTTTTCCTTCCATGATGCCTTTGATTTTCTTGAATTGCCGTCGCACTTCCTCAACCATATCATGCGCAGCACGACCTACAGCATTCATGGTCAAAGCAGAAAACAAGAATGGAAGTAATCCACCTACAAACAATCCAATAATCACCACCGGCTTCATCACATTAATAGCAGTAAGGTTCACTGAGGTACTGAATGCAGAGAACAGGGCAAGCGAAGTCAATGCAGCAGAGCCGATCGCAAATCCTTTTCCCATAGCAGCAGTGGTATTACCTACAGAATCCAGAGCATCTGTTCGCTTTCGAACCTTTGCCGGAAGCTTGGACATCTCTGCAATTCCGCCAGCATTATCAGCAACAGGACCATAGGCATCAACAGCAAGGCTGATTCCCAGTGTTGAAAGCATACCTACTGCAGCAAGTGCAATACCATACAATCCTGCAAAATGATACGAAACAAAAATACCCATACAAATTACCAAAACAGGAAGAACCGTACTTTTCATACCAAGTCCAAGACCTTCAATAATATTCGTAGCAGAGCCGGTCTCAGATGCCTGTGAAACCTCTTGGGTTGGCTTAAAGTCAAACGAGGTATAATATTCCGTCAATAGGCCAATGACAACACCAACCACTAATCCGGCAATGGTCGCATAAAAGACCTGAATAGACTGAATAGTCTCTGCACCCAGAGGGAAGGATTCAGGCAGGGTAAACTTAATGATGAAGTAACAGGCAGGAATCAATAAGATGCTTGCACCGAATAATCCTTTATTCAGAGCAGAATGCACTTTTTTCTCATCCTTTGTCCTAACTAAAGTACTTCCGATGATAGAGCACAGGATACCTGCGCCAGCAATCAGCAATGGAAGAACAACGAATCGCTCTGTACTCACCACAAATGCAAGGCCAAGAACCATGGTAGCCAAAATACTGCCTACATAGCTCTCAAAAAGATCTGCGCCCATACCAGCAACATCCCCAACATTATCACCCACATTATCAGCAATAGTTGCAGGGTTTCGTGGGTCATCTTCAGGAATACCTGCTTCAACCTTTCCAACAAGATCAGCACCAACATCAGCAGCTTTCGTATAAATACCGCCGCCAACACGGGCAAACAGAGCAACAGAAGAAGCACCAAATCCAAATCCAATGATCTCGTTCAAGGATCCGATTCCGAACACGCTATATAATACCGTAACTCCCAGAAGGCCAAAGCCAACAACGGACAAACCCATCACAGAGCCGGATGAAAACGCAACACGAAGCGCATCACCCAAACTTTTCGTTGCCGCCTGTGTGGTTCGCACATTAGCCTGGGTTGCGATATTCATCCCGATGAATCCCGCAAGGGTGGAGAGAATCGCACCACACAAGAATGCTATTGCGGTAATCCAGGATATAAAATTTCCAAGCAGCACAAAAACCACTGCAACAAATACCGCGAATATCTTATATTCACGAAACAAAAATGCCATCGCGCCTTCATGAATCGCATGCGCAATTTCTTTCATGCGCGCATTTCCCGCGCTTTTTTTCTTAATGCTCTTTGTCATCACATAGGCAAAAAGCAGACTTAATAGGCTTATGCCTATAATCAGTAATGTTTCACTGTTCACACATCTCACCTCATAGTAGATATTTGAATATGATATACGCCATAATAAGGAATCCTAGTATAATAGTAAACTGTGACCCCCATCGTGCGAGGCTAAGAAGGTATATCAGCCTCTCATTACCCCTCATTTTCTCATAAATTACTATTCTCCTTTATAAGCGTTATGCTTTTTATCGAGGATAATAGGATTACTTGTACACATTTCTTCTATGATCAAAGCAATTAACGATAATCCGATTCTTTTCCAATCGATAAATGATCCTAAAAGGAGGTACTCGTAGGCTGCGATGGTTTTTTAGATGATACTGCAGTGGCTTTCCAGACTCTGGCTGCACAGATAATTTTTTGATTTGTTTGATGATTTTCAAGCGAAGATCTTTTTCTTTAATTTTCTTAAATTCTTTCTTAAAATCCTCAGAAAAAATAATTTCCATTATAACTAACTCATAAGAATATCGTCGATGTCTTCATCACTCATTGAGCTATCTGCCTTAACAGCTTTTCCAGAGCCTATTTGCTCTTCGCTACTCTGAATCTTCTCAAAGAGACGCAGATCCTTGCTAAGGGTTTCTGCTCTTACCTGCTTAAGAAGAATGTTTCCTCCTTCATTAAATACGATAAACTTTGTAGAGGGCTTTAGCCCTGCTTCCTTTCGTATTTCAGAGGGAATGACTACTTGTCCATTCGGAGATAATTTTGTTAACGCTATTTCCATTTTGATCGCCTACTATGTATAGTGATTTTAAAAGAAATAGTAATATAAAAAGCTTTCGCTACTCTAACAATTCAGAACAATAAAGAAAATCTACGCTTCCGCTTCTTTCCCAGCCTTAATAACCTTCAACCGCGAAAAGTTCTCTCTTTCTAACTCTTCAAGTCGAAAAGAAATCGCCCGACCAACACTCTTCAAAGAAGGAATAGTCAGGTACTCAAGAGAATTCACACGCCGCTTCGTCTTCTGAATTTCTTCAGCCATTTTCTTCAGAACCAGCTGCTTCTCAGCAAGCCTCACCAGGTCAGGAAAAAGCTTCCTATACTTCACAATAGCATTATCCAGCTCCACGCTCTGATCGTAGTATCCTGGCCACTCGTAGCTGATATTCAGATTACTCAGCTTAGGAATATCCACTCCCATGACCGATTCAGACATAAAATCAACCTGCACATCTTGCGCCAAACCCAAAGAAAGCCGCTCAATATCGAGCGAACCCTCTAAAGCAATCGCATTATACAACGAAGAATGCGCAAGACCGAGCTTATCGGACATACGCAATCGAATCTCCTTGATCTCTTTTAAGATGCCAAAGAACTGCATAATAAGGACATCACGCTTCTGTTTCAGAAGCTTATATCCTTTCTGAGCAAGCTTGATTCTCTTCTTGGTCTTGAGCAACTCCGTACGAGTTGGTTTAATGTTCGCCATGGTAATTTATTTCCCGTAATACTTCTCGATGAACTTCGAATCCACTCTCTTAAGCTCCTCTTTAGGCAACTTAGAAAGCAAAGACCATCCTAAAGTCAACGTCTCTTCAATATCACGCTCTTCATGATATCCCTGATTAATAAACTGGGATTCATACTCATCAGCGAACTCCAGATACTTCTGGTCAATCTCAGAGAGTGATTCCTTACCGATAACCGCAACCAGGTCGCGCAGTTCTCGACCATGCGCATACGCAGCATAGAGCTGATTCGATACATTGCTGTGATCTGCTCGGGTTTTTCCATCACCAATACCGCCATTCATCAATCTTGACAAAGAAGGCAATACATCAACCGGTGCAAAAATACCCTTTCGGTGCAAATCACGGGAAAGCACGAACTGTCCCTCAGTAATATATCCCGTCAAATCAGGAATAGGGTGCGTAATATCATCATCTGGCATAGAAATGATTGGCATCTGAGTCAGGGTTCCCACTTTATTCTTGATTCTTCCTGCCCTCTCATAGAGCGATGCAAGATCCGTATACATGTACCCGGGATATCCACGCCGTCCCGGAACCTCGTTTCGCGCAGCGGCAATCTCACGAAGGGACTCACAGTAATTCGTCATATCCGTTAAGATAACCAATACATGCATGTCTTTTTCGTACGCAAGATACTCACCAGCTGTCAAAGCAATTCGCGGCGTAATGATTCGCTCAATAGCCGGATCATTTGCAAGATTCAAGAACATCACCACATTGTTGAGTGCGCCGGATTTCTCAAACTCTTGCTTAAAGAATAATGCTTCTTCATTAGTAATACCCATTGCCGCAAACACAACCGCGAAATTCTCATCCTTTCCGCGAACTTTAGCCTGTCGTGCAATCTGTGCCGCTAGTTTGTTATGCGGAAGTCCAGAACCTGAAAAAATAGGAAGCTTCTGTCCGCGAACAAGCGTATTCATCAGATCAATTGCGGAAATTCCGGTCTGGATAAACTCCGCTGGGTTATCACGTGAAAATGGATTCATAGCAGCTCCATTCACATCGATGCGCTTTTCCGGGATAACTTCCGGCTGACCATCAATAGGGTGGCCCAATCCATTAAACACACGACCAAGTAATTCAGGAGACACGGACAACTTCATGGTCTCCGCAGTGAATCGAACCTTGGTGCTTTGCGTATCAATACCGGTTGTTCCCTGGAACACCTGCACCACAGCTACGGTATCATTAATTTCCAGTACCTGGCCTAATCTCTTATCGCCTGATGCAGTCGTAATTTCTACAATTTCACCATACATCACATCAGATACATCTTCTACAATCATCAACGGACCAATAACGTCCTTCACCGAGGTGTATTCCTTAATCATTTTTTCACCTCAATCGCTTTCCAAATCTCTTTCACGTACGCCTCGTATTCCTTCTGATACTTAATACGTGCAATCTTATCATCAAGAACTGCATCAACCTGAAGTTTTCCGCCAGCCTTAATCAATGAATGAAGCTTATCATGTAAATCAAGAATAGTCTTGAGCATCATATACTGCTTCTTTGGCTCGCAGTAAGAATCCACTTCATGGAATGCATTTTGCTGCAGGTAATCCTCTCTGATTTTCTTAGTCGTCTCCAAGATTAATTTATCTTCCTCAGGAAGTGCATCAGGACCAACTAACTGAACAATCTCTTGAAGCTCTGCTTCCTTCTGAAGCATCAGTCGACCACGATCAATCAGACCAGCAAAGTCTTCGGAAACAGTAGCATAATAATCACGCAGCTTCTCTGAATACAATGAATAGGAGGTCAGCCAGTTAATAGATGGAAAATGTCTCTTATACGCAAGAGATGCATCTAGTGCCCAAAACACCTTCGTAATTCGCAGGGTATTCTGTGTAACCGGCTCGGAGAAATCTCCACCTGGTGGAGATACCGCACCAATCAAGGAAATAGAGCTCTGTGACTCATTCAACGTCGTTCCTGATCCTCCTCGCTCATAAAACTCAGCTAATTTCGAAGCTAAATAAGCAGGATATCCTTCT
>JANQND010000011.1 GCA_028279765.1 Candidatus Nanoarchaeia archaeon
CGGGATATTGAACATAAGAGGGAGGCTTTGGAAAAGTATATCACCAAATACGAGCAGGAAGGCCACTCTCCTGATCAGATACGCGAGTGGCTTATCAAATATGGCTATAGCGAAGAATTAGTGGACCAGTCTTTGGAGGATGTAGCAGATGCTTGAGCATATCTATCCGCTTAGGCTGATTGAGAAGAATCCATTCTACGCATTTCTTCTTGGCATTGCCTACACTATCATAGGCATTGGTATTGCCGTCCTTCTCTTTCCTGAGGACCCCGCTATCGTTGCTGTTGCTCTGATCTCTCTTATTTTTTACCCCACCATCAACCAGCTTATGAAACAGGAAGAGGCGATAGAGTCAGAGAAAGAAGAATTCAGCCTTTTTGTTTTCCTCAAGGACCACCGATCAGTTTTTGCGGTGTACATCTTGTTTTTTTTCGGCTCACTGCTGGTATTTTCGTTCTTTTCACTCCTGCTTCCTGCACTTGCCACCAATCATATTTTTGAAAACCAAATTAATGTCCTCTATGGCAATACTGTTGGCGGCGCGGCCTTTTCAACCGGCCTCTTCATGGACCTTCTCAAGAATAACCTTATCGTTCTTCTGGTTATTTTCACTACTGCATTTCTCATAGGTGATGGAGGAATATTCCTTATTATGTGGAACGCTTCAGTTTGGGGAACTATCTTTGGAACACTGGCAAAAACAGCTGCGCTGAATGCAAATCAAAACCCTTTTGTGTATTTTCTGATAGTCCTTGGCATTGTTACTCCGCACATGCTTCTTGAGGCGTTTGCCTACATCGGCTCTGCGACAACAGGAGGGGTTATCTCTAAGGCTATTACTCGCGAGAAACTCCTTTCAAGAAGATTTAACTACATTATTATCAATACTGTTATCTCGCTTGTTTTTGCACTTGTTGTTCTTTTGATTGCTGTGAGCGTCGAGACGTATGTCCTTGATAACATCGATACGTATCAGAGAATTATTCGTGAGAGTTTTATGTGAGCAAAAATTATTTAAGTAAAGTTCTTTAAGAAAATATATGGTTATTGATAGACTACCAATAAAAGTGTTGACGATTGATAATGTGGCAGATTCACACCCGACTTACCTGTCCTCTCTTTCAAAGGAATCTCATTCTATCTTAAGTGACCCTGTAGCACGAAAAACGTTTCCTCCTCATTTCGACACTTCTGAACCCGCAAATCAGTTCTTTGTAGTGAAGCATTATCAAAATCAAGGCGGGACATTAAGCCAAGACTACACTACCGCAGAGGATACTCAATTGTATAGAATGTATCTTGATCAACACCAAAGCACAATTTCCCTTAGCTTAGCAAGGTATATAGTCCGGAATTCACACCGGCATTAGGATTTATTATTGAAAGCAAACCGTAAATCTACCTTTAGGCTGAGGATAAGGTTTGCTTAGGGAAGCAATGAGCAAATTTTTGGTATCTGTTAATTCCTGAGGTATTATCTCAGTTTTGCTTGGACAATATTCAATCTTGCGCTATTTTCACTTTCTTCCTTAATTTGTGCATCTATGATCTCAATTTTCTTTTCAAACAACGGGCAATCTAATACTAGAGACTCAAATTCCCCTCCTTCACCTGCGATATTGATCTTGTATTTGTCATAGAGAATCTTTAGTTTGTCAATATCCTTTTGCGTTATTTTTCTTCCGACCCAGCTCCTGTCCAGGCCAAATGCTGCAATACTGCTCAGAACGATACTGAATTCCTCCTTCACAAGGTTTCTCATTTCTGTTTCCTGATCCATATGCCAGAGTGGTGAGAAAATTTTCAGTTCTAGCTCGTCGCATATTTTTTCTATACGGTCCCGTTGATAATTGGAGTATAATGCGCCGGTGACAATTCCCTGGACCTTGTATTCCTCTTTTGCATTCTTGATTGCAGCTTTCAGATCCTGCAGTTCTGCTTCTTTCTCTCCCTTTGTTTCTTTTAGTATAAGAGGAGTGCTCATTGCCTCTGCCTGCAGTTTGACCATCTCTATGGCTGGAGTATGAAACATATAGGAATCGGGATTTTTGCTTTTTAACGAAATGAGACAACTAATCTCGTAGTTTTGCTTCTTCATCGTCCAGGCTGCATAAGCGCTGTCTTTTCCTGAACTCCAAAGAACCCCGAGCTTGACATTTGGTGGGTGGTAGAACTGATAGAGGTAATTTGATTTCTTTTTGTAGCCTTCCTTTTTTGCCAGCTTCTGAAGGGCGCGATCGAATTTCGATCCATACTGTGCTGCTTTTTTTGGTCTTTGTGAAAATTCTTCTTTGATGCCCAGGCCTTTTGCGATGTCGCGCAGAATGATCTTATTTTGTTTTGCACTGAGCTTATACTTTTCAGGGATGGTTAAAGCATATTGAACTAATTCCTTATCCAGAAAAGGAAGCCGTAGCTCAAGGTTATTGTTCATAGTAATGACATCATCTCTATAGAGGTCCCGCTCATACATTTTTCTCAAGCCTGCTAAGCATTCCTTATTGATATGCTGCGATTTTTTATGGCGCTCGTATCCTGCGAAAATCTCCTCTGATCCCAATCCTGAGTATATCACCTTGACTTTGTCTTTTTTTGCCAGCTGGCAGGCAGCGTAGAACGTGAGGGCAACTCCTACTTTTACTACGTTATTGTCCTCGATGAGAGGAACCACTTTTTCTACGTGTTCTCTTGTTTGCTCGAGATTAAGCTTTTTGACCTTTATTGTTAGCCCGTATTCCTTAGCTATCTTTTTTGCGTATTTGATGTCGTCTGCTTCACTCATTCCCTCTTCTTCTAACCCTGCTGTATAACAAATAAAATCACGTTTTAGTTTCCTGCATACATACGCAATGATAGTAGAATCAATGCCACCGGAAAAAAGAATTCCGAATTTTTTGTCAGGAAGGCGTTTCTCAATTGCTCTTAACAATAGGCCTTCTGTTTTTTTTCTTATGGTTTCTTTGCTGTCTTCGGTTTCCTTTGTGCTGAAAAATTCTCTTTTTCTTTTCCTGATCTCTTTTGTTTTCGTATTATAAATCAGGATCGTTCTGGGATTTAGCTCTTCTATTTGCTGATAGCCCAGTGATTCCAGTGCTTTTTTTTCAGAGCAGAAACAGAAATTCTCTTTTGTACTGTACCATACCGGCTTAACCCCAATGATATCTCTTACGAGATATACTTCGTCATTTTTCCAGTACACAAAAGCATACACTCCGTCTACTTCTTTGAGAGCTTTTGTTAACCCTTGCTTTTCAATAAGGTCTACGAGGAGTTCGGAATCGTTTTTTGATTTTAACTGATGTTTTTCTTTGAGCTCTTTCCAATTATAGATCTCATTATTTGAAGTGATCATGCCTTCCTTTTTGATGGGCTGCGGGACATTATGGACGATAGAATGCAGGCAGTGGCCTATTATGTTTTCAGAATTAATGGCTTTGAGTTTTTCTAACTGCTTTTCGTGCTGCACTTCTTTTGAGGATGCTATACCTACTCCATCTTTTCCTCTGTTTTTGATAATTTGTAGTGCTTTCGCTATCTGCTTGGATGCTTCTTTATTGTTGAATATTCCTACGATGCCGCACATAGGTTTTTAGAATAGAGAAGGGTATAAAAAGGTATGTTAGGAGAAGTATATGACGCAGGGGAGAGCCTCAGGCCTTTTTCTTTTGTACCGTTTACATTCCCCTTGCTTAAATAAAAACTGATTCAATCTCTCTGACTCCTATTTAATAAATTTCATCTCTATTGAGTAGTAAAAAAAGAAATCTTTTTAAATGGGAACTTTTGCCTTCTGTGAATGGCAAGACGATATATTGCTTTAAAGCGTCCAGGTCGATTGAATATGAAAGATTGGGGAATACCCCTTATTCATGAGGCAGCACATTGGAAGCATATCGATGATACTGTGACGCAAAATACATGGAGCAAACTCTTCAACAAATCTGACGGCTACATCACACCGTATGCTAGCCATGATTATATTGAATCAGGAAATTTGTGGAAAGCTAACAGTCCAGATTCGGAGCCCATTTCGAGAAAAGTACAGGGAGTGGATGTAGAATTATATGATTTTCATAGACTTGATGCGGGAGCCAATGACCAGTTCTGGAAGCTTACTAGGGAATTTAGTGAGATCCCCGATAAGCTATTCGTATTTGATTACATTCGTATTGAACCGAGTTTGAACGGCCCCGCCTACTTTTCATATAAGGAAGCAAGGGAAGAATTTCAGCGGACTGCAGAAGATGTTGCTGTGACAACTGAATGGGCTTATGTTTGCCATACTCTAGGTGCATATGCAGGAAAACCATTTTTTAAATTAGATGAAAATCCGATTATTCAAGATAAGATTGATTATTTAGCCCAAAGAGGCTATATAGAGGATCATGTAGCAAATACACTTCTGAACAAGTCTTGGAGAGAAAGTCGGCTTAATTCTTTGAAGAGACAAGAACCAACATCTGGAGTGCTTGTAACTCTTCCTGATGCTTACACGGATATGGTGTGTATGAAGAGACAGATGCTAGACCGCTTCCAGTCTAACTAAAAAATTGAAAATATCTTCTGGTGTATTCCTACCCCTACTTCATAAGGAAAAAATGATTCAATAGGCTAGGCAGCTTGCAGGGCTCTTTCTACGCTTTCTTCTTAGAACTCGTTTTCTTTTTACCCCTATGTGGCTTTTCTTTTTCTTTCTTATTCATATTGTAGAACACGAACCCAAGCACAATGGCATATACAATAATAAACAAGAACAAGGCATTAACTAACCCATCAAGTTTCGTGGGCGCCAGCTGAACACCGGGCTCGGAACTTTGGCTGTCCATTACCACAAAACTCATCCAGACAAAAGCAATCAGAAGTGGAGACATTAATACGGTTTTTTCGATGTTGCTCTTCTTATCAGAACCCATAGGATAACTTAAATGCGGGAAGTATTTAAAGATTGTGTAATAGAGTCCTTAACGCTCAAAATTTATTTCTATTTTATGGATCCACTTTGAAAACAGATTGTAAAGTATGGCTTCAACAAGGCCAAAAATAAATCCGAAAATCGCAAAAATGAGTGGCATGCCTATGAGTGC
Organism: Candidatus Nanoarchaeia archaeon; assembly: GCA_028279765.1. Lineage (GTDB taxonomy): Archaea > Nanobdellota > Nanobdellia > Woesearchaeales > WJIZ01 > JANQND01. Next base: position 5,085 of record JANQND010000011.1, read on the forward strand.
TCCAAATGCGAGCACAGTGCCATAGCTTAACCCTGGTGTTTCCGCGGAGGTAACCCAACCAACAGTAACGAATAGGTCTATAAGGAATCCACCAAATGAATAGAGGATGCCGGCAAGTAAGCCTACTATTCCTATAATAATTGCCTGAAATAACGCAAAAGAGAGTACATTCATTCTTTTAGGTTTTGCCATGCTCACTACTCTTCATGAAGAGCAACTTAATAAATCTTTGCAGACTCTACTGTAAGAACTCTTTTACTGCATCTGCAGCAAACTTACTTTTGATCCAGATTGCTGACTCTCCTTCCGGGCTTTTCCCCTGTACAGAGGAGAAGAAAAGCAGCTGGTCTTCATCAACCTGAACGACCTTCATGCCGTGCTTTGCTACCTTTGAGGTGATATGGTCTGCACTTGTTTTTATGGGCTCTGGTGTATGAACCTGAACAGGAACTTTCGTACCAACTTTTCTGATTATCTTGAGTTTTCGCTCAATCTCTTTCTCTGTGCTATGAACAGAAATATTCTTTTGAGCATTACTAAACATTTCCTTGAGGAACGCATTAATGGCTGTTTTTCCGCTAATAGATGTGGTGATTTCTGCATTATCAATATACTGAATGCCGGTTGCATACAGGCTTTGAAGCTCTTTGAATGCGTCTGTTTCCTTAGCAGTATCATAGAAGGCAAGGAGCCTGTTTTTTTCTTTGTTGACTTCCTTGGTAATAGAATGAATTGCTTCCTGCGGAGCAATAGCAATGTACTTGATTGGCTTGCCAATTTTCATGAATACAAAGCCTTTTTTCTCCAGGCTTTCCAGAACGTCATAGCAGCGTGACCTGGGAACTTTTGAATTTTCAGCTAACTCACTTGCTGATGCAATCCCCTTTTCGAGCAATGAAACATATACCTGGGCTTCATAGCTATTTAACTGGAGAGTATCCTTAATATCTAAAATACTTTTCTGCATATTTTTTTAGAATGAATAAGCGTTTATAAATGTTTCCATTTTGTAACTACTCTCTAGTAAATTCATTTCCTCTTTAGGAGAATAACCACCAGAACAACGAGCAGGATCATTGCTATAATGATGAATGTTGTCAGAAACGGCACAATACTGGTTTCTTTGTTTTGCACAATTTCAGGGGGAGGGGTTGATTGCTGCAGTCTTGCTGCTACTGCCTGCGCCTGAGGAGCATCATTATTAGGCGTATTCCCTCCCTGAACTACTGCTGTTTGCCCGGTTTCTTTATCCTCGGGGGATACTGTCTGTGATGAATCATCCTGCACACCCTGGCTATCTCCACTACACTGCACCTGAACGGCTGCACTTTCCCGCTGCAGCACTTCTCCCCCTGCGTATTCTAAAAGCACCTCGAAGTCGTAAACTCCACTTTCTGCGTCTGCAGGAATTTTTACCGGTATACTGTTTTCATAAATATCTTCATCAGGATACTCAAAGAGCTCGAATTTCCTGGTAACAGAAAACCCTAATTTCTTGTTCTCTATGTTCAGGGTGATGTCTTCTCTTTGTGTACCTATATTATAGATGGAAATCTGCAGCGAAGGTGCACTGTTGCAACCTACAGACTGAGGATCAAATCGCAGTTTGTCCACATAGAGCTGATTGCGCTCCTTATCCACATCAACAAAGAATTCTTCGCTCAAGGAGAAATCAGTACCATTTTCCGAGCCCTCAACGATCACTTTCAACTGGTATTTTTTTTCTTCTATGCGCAGCGGCACGTTGAACGGAAAGGCGACACTCTCTTTTCTTCGTGCTTTCATATCAAAGCTGTCATAGTCCTCTTCAATGTCCTCTCCGTCATCGATATCTTCCAGTGTTGCGGTTATCTCTACTCCCTCAATATCCTGATCTTCGTCTGACCGATCATCATTGAGGTTTTCAACCTCGACAAACGCTGCGATACTTTCCCCGGGAACAGCTTTGATGTCGCCATAATCCTTGCCTACATCCGTATCCTGATAGATTTTAACTTCGATGTTCTGTGCATAAGCGATACTAGATAAAAGAACAAGAATACTTACAATAAGTATGCTATACCCCCTCATACCTGTAGAATTGTCGTTTTATTATATATAATTTGCTGTTGGAGAATTATTTTTCGGCCTGTTTGAGGATTGCTCCTTTTTTGTACCTAAATCCATTCTCAATGTGATATACCCCAATAACATCACCGTTCTTTACGGAATAATCATGCATAGGAACAGTACCCTCGCCTATTTCTTTTCCATTGACAGTAAAAATAATTCCTCCCTCTTTTAATTTACTGGTATCAAACCCAATTATTCTCTCAATGTATTCATTTTGGATCTTTTCCCCAGTATCAATGTTAATAAGCTTCTGCTTTACTGTGACCGCTATCCCTTCTCCGTTTTGATAAACCTGAGTATTTACCGTATTCTTACTTCTTTTTTCTTCCCTAGACTCTCCTGTTTGATCATTATAAACCGGTACGGGCATTTTTTCATCACTAGCATCACTTACAGTAAACTCATAGAATCCCTTTATCCCTTCCTGCACCACACCATCAATAGTAACCTGCTTGAATTCGTATTTCTTATCTCCCTCGTTTTCCTTGGCAGCATAGGGCTTACGATTTTTTGCAAATTCCCTTGCCTTTTCCAGATACTTACCTGTTTTTACCTCGCATGGTGATGCTGTTTTCTCTTCTATTTTTTCGTAATGATGCTCTTTTACTTTGGTTTCAATGTTTTGTGTTGTTTGAGGAGGACTTTGATATTCTCCAATCCTGCTTGCTACATCCTGTAGCTCTTCTCCTACAGGACTAAAAGGAATGATAGAGTGATGAGACGCATCGAGTGGTTCTGTAGAATTTGCTATGTATTCTTCGAGCGACTCCTGTTTTTGTTCCCGAATAAATGGAGTCCTGTGCTTGATAATATTTGGGGAATTGATTGCCTGCTCGATATACTGACTTTCCATTGGCTCTGTACTGATTTCTCTTTCTGAGGCAAGCAGAGGAAAAGGAAGAGTCATTGTTTCTCTCTCTTTGATAAAAGGAATGCTTTGCGGCACAACAAAGTCTATAGATTGCGGAATGTAGGTAGACTGTAGTTGGACATCTTCATTCTTGTACCATTGAGTTTCTTTGTTGCTGGCTTGGACGCTAGGATGATTATTTGCAAAAAGGATAGGGGCATGATAGTTCTCAGTAAAAATAGCAGGAATACTCGTTTCTCTCTGAACTTCTTTATGGCCTTCTCGGATAAACAGCAGAGTTTCAGTCTCGTGAATGTACATTCGTTCCCCGCGTACCTGGAGGGAAGGCTCTCGATAGCTCTCTCTAACTAATGGCCTCTCCTTTGTTACCATACTTTGTTCATTAGTAATTACTATGGGCCTTTCTCTTTGTGCGTCTTCGAACTCCGAAAAACTGTTTTGCTGGGGAAGATAGGACTCTGTTTGATTCCTTTCTTGATATATCTCCTTCACAACTGGTTTGATGTATTCTTGTTGACTTACGGATACTTCAAAAAAGAAGTCTCTGGGGTATGGTGTTTGAGGTGGTGTAGCCGTATCAAATGAAGCGTAGATTGATTCGAGTGGGTTTTCTCTGGGTTCGATGAGTAATGATGAATAGCTACTCTCTGCAAAATAGACTTCCCCTTGATGCACTGCGGAGAGAGAATAGAGTTCGTATGACGTTTCAGGTGCGGATGATGTTTCATACCCTGAACCTACTACTGAATCTCTTTGATACTTGTCACTGAGAGCGTGCGAATGTGCGAAAATACTACTCTGGACAGCGGATTGCAGATAGGGATTGGCTTGCTGGTGTTTTGATCTGAATGATCCTGTTTGCTGTGGAACAATGGAGATGTAATCAAGGACCTGGTTAGAAGAATACCTGGTGCTTTTCTGCTCTGAATATTCTATTTTGAGAGCTGCATCTGCAATATCTCCTCTGAACTCTCCTGCGATAATAATGTCATCAAGATGTCTTGAGAGCCTTCTTGGCTCTGCTGTTGCAACTGATTCTTCTGGCTCTTTTGTTTCTTCCGATGGAGGCCTTCCCACTCCTGACCCATCCATACTACTAGAGAAATGCGGTATAATAAAACCTACTTTAGGAATGAGCATTGATGAGGACTGAACAGCGACTGCTTCCATGTATTAACCGAATATGTTTTGAGAAACAGTGTTTAAATATTTTCTTGTTGTTTAATCTCAGATCTTAAAATTATTATGCACAGAACATCTATCCTGCTCAAAGGAAATCCATTTCTTGTTCTTGTAATACTCCTTCTGACAGAAGTGCCAGAATAATAATTTGAGTATTTGTTTCTTGTATTGTTTTGATGAAAGTTTGTGTAGTTCCTTCGGATCACGCTCTAAATCGTATACTTCAATCATGTTGCGATGCATATCAATAATTACTTTTATGTTATTTTCTACCATTCCAATTTTATATTTATGACTCTGTGTCACAAAATAGATAGGCCTGTTCTTTCTTAAGACATCTCCCTGAAATTCGTCTGGGATAGGATGACCCAGTAAATCAAGGAGTGCAGGCACGAAGTCAATGTGGCTGACAGGATCATGCACCACGGTAGGCTTTACGTTTGGAATAAAGATCAGTGCAGGAACAATGAGCTCTTCGTTGTAGATGCTAAGGCCATGACCTGCAATATCGTGGCGATTTTCTAAGTCGTGACCGTGGTCTGCAGTAATTACGATGATCGTATTGTTTAGCTTGTTTGTAGATTGCAGGTAACTGATGATTTTTCCGATTTGATCATCGACATAGTGTAATGAATTGTCATACTTGTGGTCAAACTTCTCATACCCGTCAGGATAAACATACGGCTCGTGAGTTGCCTGAAAATCTAGATAAATAAAGAAAGGTTCCTTTGCTTGTGAGAGCCACTGTGTTGCCAGCTGTCTTGTCCTGTGATCATAATCCTTCTGCGAAAAACCGATCCCATAATCTGTAACCTCATCCGATACAGAATAGGAATATGAATCCAAGCTATCGTAATTGAGATACCGATTCATGTTTTGCCAGCGATCATCCTGAGACGAAAAGTACCCTGTGGAATAGTTCTTCTCTTTGAATACCTCCCATACAAATTTGCGAGGATTGTTATCAGTGAATGTATTGCGAAAGTCTCCTCTAACAATGTATCTTGAAGAGACGAGCCCTGGCAGCGCATACTCAGAATGCGTCGCTGTAGTGTAGGCGTTCGTAAAGACAATGCTTTTCTCTGAAAGCGCATCCATATTGGGACTGACATTGAGTGGATAGCCATACATTCCTAATCGCTCAGCAGTGATTGATTCCAGAAGAATGAACACTACATTAGGCTGCTCAAATGTCTCATTTATTTTTGACAGTTCCGGTAGGAGTACCTGCTCCGACCGATAAGCTATAAGCTCATTCTTATCCGTTATGAGGGAATTTTCAGCACTGAGAAAAAGAGTATTGGCGATAAGTGTAATCCCCAAAAGGATAAGATTTATTACCAGCATCTTTGCTGCCGGCTTTCGGCTTTTATCTTTTACTTTGATACGTTTGCTAATTGATCGGATAAGCAGCCCGAAAAGGAGAATGAGGATGAGGAAGACCCCGGCAATTATGATGATATTGTCCAGCCCGGAAAGAAAGATGATCGTTTGTAATTTCGTAATTTGCCCCGTGAAAACGTATGTAAGAGTGCATATGAGATATATGAGAATGTAGAGTGTAATAGCCCCTACTCGCAATAAGTGCTGCGCTCTTTCGGATATTTCTTTTCTTTTTGAAATCACTACATAGATGGCTGATAGGATAGAAAAACTCAAGAAGGTGAAGTAGAAGAGATTATAGATATTTCTTGCATTCCATTGGTTTACGATTGTTGTCGCTATTGCCGTACAGAGGGATAAACAGAGCGAAACACCAATGATGACCTGAGTTGATTTGACCTTCTTCATGACTACTCTTTTTGTAGCATGCTCTATTTAAGTATTGCTCTTACTGAGGTCCTTTGTTCAGATACTTTTATATACCTACTACGTAGATAGAATTCATGATTGTCATCGGCTGTTCCCATGGGCTGCACCTTGCAAAGAAAATTGCGAAGAAAGCTAAGCGCCAGTATGCGGAGCTTTTTGTGGAAAAGTTTCCTGATAATGAGCTTCATATAAAGTTTCGCAATACGCACTTTAAGGGCAAGAAGGTTGTTTTGGTTCAATCCTTTTATGATGATATCGACTCATGCCTTATTGAAGTAATGTTTGCTGCTAAGGCGGCTAAGGAGATGGGTGCATCTTCGGTTACTTTGATGGCACCTTACTTTCCTTATTTTCGCCAGGATACCTGGTTTTCTGAAGGGGAGATTCCTTCAATACATTTTATGGGACAGATCATGGACGACATTATTGATGAGCTGTATGTCGTGGATCCGCACTTGCATCGTGAAAAAACGATGGGCCACATTTTTCGCATTAAGGCGCACCGCCTGACTGCAAACCCCCTAATAGGAGAGTATATTAAGAAGAAGATAAAGAATCCTTTGATCGTCGGACCTGATTGGGAATCGTATAAATGGGCCAGGCGTACTGCTGAACTGATTAAGTGCGAATCCACTATCCTTCTGAAGACCCGTTACTCTGCCCGCAGCGTGGACGTACGCTTTCAGGAGAAAGTAGAGGTGAAGGGAAAACACATCGTGCTCATTGATGATATGATCGCAACGGGAAACACACTCATTAAAACAATCCTAAAACTCAAAAAACTGGGTGTGGAAAAGATTACCTGCATTGCTGTTCATGGTATTTTTGCAGAGCATGCTCTTGAGAAATTAAAGAAGACAGGAGCTACTATTGTTACCTCCAACACGCTGCCAAATAAGGCAAGCAAAATTGATGTAACAGATCTATTTGCTGAAAAAATTGATGATGTACCGAATTCTTTGCAGAAGAGGAAAAAAAGATAGAAGTTCTTTCCACAAACTATATAAACTTCTCCGGCGCTGTTTTTTTTATGAGAATCTTTAAAGCATACGATATCAGGGGCACATATCCCTCGCAGATCAATGAAGAAATGATGGAAAAGATTGGCAGGGCTTTTGCTGATTTTATCGAAGGAGAGAAGATAGCGGTGGGCAGGGATATGCGGGTGTCTTCTCCTCAGTTATTTGATGCTTTTGTGAAAGGAATTCTTACACAGGGAAAAGATGTTATCGATTTTGGCCTGACCAGCACTCCTATGACGTACTTTGCCTGCAACCATTTGAAGGCTGATGCATCAGCTATGATTACTGCATCTCATAACCCTAAAGAGGATAATGGGGTGAAGTTCACGCGCTCTGGTGCTATTCCCATTTCTGGTGATACGGGCATCAAGGAAATTGAAGCAAAGGTGCTTGCAAATGATTTCAAGGAGGTTCCTGAGCCTGGGAAGGTTATCAAAGAAGATGTAAAGGATGCGTTTCGGGAATTTCTGCTTGGTTTTGCAAAAGAGATTAGTGGCCTGAAGATTGTTGTTGATGGCTCTAATGGTATGGGCGCGCAGGATTTCTCCATCATTCAGAAGGACTTACCTATTGACATTACTACTCTCTGCTTTGATTTAGATGGCACCTTTCCGCATCATGATGCAAATCCCATGAAGGAAGGCGCAGTGAGCATGCTTGCGGATGCGGTTAAGGAAAAAAACGCTGACCTGGGAATTATTTTTGATGGAGATGCTGACCGAGTGTTCTTTGTTGATGATACCGGCGAGCTGGTTCCTTCTGATTACATCACTGCGCTCATTGCTGAGGAGATCCTTGCTTATCATCCCAGCTCTATTATTCTGTATGATCTTCGCTCATCGTGGATTGTCCCTGAGAAGATTGCTGAGTTTGGTGGAAAATCCAGGATGTGCCGAGTAGGACACTCATTCATTAAGCAAAGTATGCGCGAGGAGGACAGTATTTTTGCAGGTGAGCTATCCGGTCATTTCTATTTTCGGGATGCGTTCTATACTGATTCCGGGATTCTTACCGCTATTTGGGTTCTGAATCTTCTGAGCAAGAAGAAAGAAAAGCTGTCATCTTTGATTGCACCCCTGAAGAAGTATTTTGCAACAGGAGAGATCAACTCTGAGGTTTCGGATAAGGATGCAAAGATGAGGGAGCTTGCGGAAATCTATAAGGAGGGATCAATCTCCTGGCTTGACGGTGTGCGCATTGATTTTGAGGACTGGTGGTTTAATGTACGTCCTTCGAATACGGAACCATTACTGAGGCTTAACTTGGAGGCAAAAACGGAGCAATTAATGACACAAAAGCGCGACGAAGTTCTTTCCATCATCCGTGCTACCGAGTAAACGAGTGTAGCACTCTTTTACCAGATTTTCGAAAAATCTGTGGCAGGTTTAATGTACGTCCTTCGAATACAGAGCCGTTGCTTCGACTGAATTTAGAGGCTAAGACTAAAGAACTGATGGAAGAGAAAAAGAAAGAAGTTCTTGATATTATCCGTAGCTAAGGCAAACTATTATATACCTTCTTTGATCTTTTCACTTCATGGTTAAGATTGAGCTTCTTTTAGATAAAACCCTGGAACAGAATGCTTCTCTCTATTTTGATAAGTCCAAGAAACTCAGGAAAAAGGTTGAAGGAGCAAGAAAAGCTGTGCTGGTCTATGAGAAAAAGCTTGAACAACTGGAAAAGAAAAAAGCAAAGGAGAAGGAGACCTACGATCAGCAAGTAGATGCAGCTCCGGCTAAGAAGGAATGGTATGAGAAATTTCGCTGGTTTTTTTCTTCAGAAGGGTTCCTGGTCATTGGTGGTAGGGATGCTACCACTAATGAAATCATTATCAAGAAACACACCGATAACAATGACATCGTGTTTCATACCGACCTTGCTGGAAGCCCGTTTTTTGTGGTGAAATCTGAGGGAAAAGACATTGGTGAGTCCACTCTTAAAGAAACTGCAGATGCAACGGTTACGTTTTCCCGCGTGTTCAAGCTTGGACAGAGCAATAGCCCGGTGTTCTGGGTGAAACCAGATCAGGTCTCTAAAGAGGCTCAGTCGGGAGAATACCTGACCAAGGGCGCTTTCATGATTCGGGGGAAAACGAACTATGTGGATAATACGATTGATTTGGCTGTTGGAAGAATAGACTCAGGACAATTGATGGCAGCCCCACTTTCCTGCGTGAAAAAACACTGTAAGAACTTTCTTATTCTTAAACAAGGGGATAAAAAAACCTCTGAAATTGCAAAAAAAATTAAGGCAAAACTTGGTGGCCACCTGGATGATATTGTAAGAATCCTTCCTTCAGGTGGAATCGACATAAAGAAGTAAGGCTTATTTTCCCAGTTTTTTTATTTCTTCTACCATATCGCTTGCCAAATAGGTAAACCCCTTCTTTTTTTTGAGGAGAATGTCCCCGATTAATCCGTTGTAGTACGCTGCCATTTTTGCTGCACGTAATGGGTCTTTTGTTTGAGCATAGAACCCAGCAGCTAAACCTGCAAGCACGTCTCCTGTGCCTGCTTTGGTCATACCGGGGTTCCCTGTTCTATTGTGAAAGGTTTCTTTTTTTGTGATGATTTCGTCGGTTTTTCCTTTGAGGATGATGGTATTGTCTCTTAGGTTTTTTTTCAGTTCAGCCTTGTTTTTGATTTTTGAATTTTTTAATAGAATTTCAAATTCCTTTTTGTGCGGAGTAAAAATAGCGTGATTGCAGTCCCGAATGGATGTAGCTTTTATGGCGTCTGCGTCAATGACTAGTGGTTTTGTTGACTTCTTTATGTAGTTCTTTGCAAGTGCTGCTGCCTTGTCTGTTATTCCATTCCCTATTAATACTGCATCATAGTGCTTTTCTTCTTTCAGGAGCTGGCTAAGATGGCTTGTTTTGAAATAATCTCCTTTTATTTTTTTCACTACGAGATCCACACTCATGCCGTTGATTGCCCACCCTACTTTTTCGGGCGCAATGACAGTAACCCAATCTACTCCTGATCGCAGTGCTGCAATGCCTGCAAGTGCTGCAGCACCAACATATTCTTTTGACCCTGCAATGACAAGAACCCTTCCATTGTCTCCTTTTTTAGAATTTGGATTTCTTTTTGGAAGAATGAGATCTTTTTTAGTAAGAAATTTCATAAGCATTAATTGCGGATTTGAAATTTATAAATATTTGCTCAAGAATTCAATATCGATTATCTTTCTTGTAGATCATCGTAGCTGCAGTAAGAACTCCGACCAGCATAGCAATCCCGATGAATAAGCCGTAAAGGGTTGCTTTTTCTGAACCGGGCTCTGAGATGACAAACCCGGTCACAGGATTACTTCTTGCACTCAGAAGAACAACAAAGATAAGGACCAGACTAACTGCAATAGAAGAAGAGTAGAGAATGATTTGCTTCTTGCTTAGAGGGATCATACTTTTCATCTGAACGCTTTCGTTTATATTTTTTTTGCTAGACCAGACTCTACATTCCAATATCTACGACTACTGTTTTGCCTTTTACCTTTGATAAAGCAGGCTTGAGATCGTGAAAGGCAACAATACAGTCCGCACTCACACTCTTTGCCTGCTCTTCTTTGTCCGGATCAAGGCCCGTAGGGATGTCAACACTGAGTCTGTATGCTTTTGCTCCATTAATGTGATCGACTACTGTGTTTAGAGGATATTTTAGCTTCCCTTTGGTTCCCGTTCCCAGCATAGCATCGATGATGATGTCGTAATCGTGAAAATCAACGAATTCAAGACTAATGAACTGAATCAAGGTATTTTTTTCTATCCGCCGAAGGTTTTGCTCTGCAAGCGGAGTTAATTTTTCTTCTTCCCCTACGAATAATACCTCTACCTCTGCTTTGTCAGCAAGATAGTTTGCAGCAACGAAACCGTCACCGCCATTGTTTCCATGATAACAAACAATAAGAATTCGCTTATTTTTCAGGTCCTGTTTTTCCTGAAGAACTCTGGCTACTTCTTTACCGGCATTTTCCATTAATTCAAGCACCGAGGTTCCTTTTTTCTCAGCCTCTTTTTCCAGTGCTCTGGATTCCTGCGAGGTAATCATTGGTATTTATTATTACACTGTGCCTTTAAAAATCTTTTCACGTCTATATGATGATTTTGTCTTCCCTTAGTATTTCCTTTGCTTGCGTTAATGTTTCGAAATTCTGGATCAATTGATTTATTTCTTCCCTTGTTTTGAATCCTACCTCAATTAGAAATTCTGTCAGGTCCATATGCTCACTATTCTGTATTCTTTTCTTCAAGAATTGGTAGGGGTGATTTACTGCTGGCTTGATTTTGTTTTGTTTCATGAGTTCAATGATAATGTTGTTGCTCCATTCCATGATGTAATCGTGCTGTATGGCATTAAGCAGGCTATCACCTAATGACTGATGGAGTTGCCTGATGAGTGTTTTTTTATCATTGAGATTGAACTTCTCTTTGAACTGATCGAGCGTATGGCAGGAACCAAATAGGCCTTCGTAGTTATTTTCTTCTAATTTTAGGTATGGCGATCGGTTAAGCGGAAATAGGTGGCAGATAAATGCTCTTTTTGTTTTGTATGCAATGCATTTACCATTCTCTTCCAGGAAAGGACATGCGTCTTGCGTATTCATCTGGTAGGTGAAGACGATGAATCGGTTTGAGTTGAGATCAAACACTCCTCTTGATGGCTTTATCTGTGCATCAATGTTGAACTCTTTTTCGTACTCTTTGAACCGTTTTGCCTCAAAATCCCATAAAGGAAAGGTCATCTCTTGCGGAGGAACTAGCTGAATTAACGGAAGCTTTCCATATCCATACTCTTCAATGAACTGTCGCTCACTTTCTGAGGTGAATCCTCTAATCTGCGAGCAGCACCTGCCGCAGGAACAGCATTTGAAGAGCGGAATTGATGTCATGATAGTACAACCAAGCGAGTTTTTATATGATTTACTGTGGGCACACTGGCGATAAGGGAACTTCAAGCGGACTCCATCCTTTATAATCCCGGTAAGCTTCTACAAATTTTTCTTTTAGCTGTTCACGATCTGCACTACATGACGGAGCAATGGAGAGCATGGCATTGCTTGTGGAATACATAGGATCACCATTTTGGCCAATGACTTCTGCTCCTGCCTCGGAGAGCAGGAGATAGCAGAAATCAGCTTGATGTGATGCGGAGTTGTTTAGCACAATCTGCCTATTGTCTCTTATCCCGCTGATCGCCTGGAATATTCCTGCGTTAACTCTGTCTCTTGGACCAATTCCTAAAATGTCGTAGAACCCGTTTTCATATAGTTTTTGTTCTGCTTTGTTCGTTGCAGGTGAGGACATACCTGATTCTATAGTAATATTTTTTTGAGCTATTTCCCTGCTTAATTCGATTTTGGTTAGCAGGCTTTTGGCAGTGTCGATAGCATATACCCCTTTGCCCTTTTCTGCAAGATATACCATCTGGGGTTCACCAACAGGCAAATATCCTGCAGCAGCGATTTGCTCATCATTTTCTTTTTGGTGTATTACTCCTCCTACACCGATATAGTGAAGGTTTGTGCCACCGACTAGAGGATGAACACTGCCATCAAGGTCGTCGAAGATGCCGTAATAATCAGGATCTACTATTTGCATGAAAGGCATTTTCTCTTCAGATTTGAACTGGGTGTCCAGAGAGGTTTGGTCATTGACGTATAGTACGATAGCTTTACCGGACAATTCATCAAGTTCACTAATTGTCGAGCCGTCTTCTTTTATCGTCTGCTCCCATCCTGTAATTTCTATGTTTTTTCTGATTTCCTGCCCTCCTGACCATGATGCGACAGCAAGAACTATAGCTTTATCGGAGAAATTACTGGAAGCCAGGAGGTCTTCTAATTGTTTTGGCTCCATGAGGAGAGTAATGATGTAGTAGTAATTAAATTTGTTGGTCGATTTCCCTTCGTTTCCACAACTCTTATAAATATCCATCAAAGTTGAGCATGTATTATGAGTGAACTTAATTTTTGTCCTCAATGCGATGCACCCCAGCATAAGCTGCTGAACTGTAAGGATGATGTGTTTTTCTGTAAGGAGTGCCATCGCTTTTTTCGATTTGATTTTCTGGATGTGAATTGTGATCGGTGCAATGTGAAACTGGTAAAATCTGATTTTGATTCACCTACTGGCGGTGCGGTTTTCTATTGTACTAAATGCAAGCGAACCTATCCTGCTGCAGAGATTGTGGAGAGGATTTCTTGATTTCTTTTTTTGTCATCACTCATTAGTTACAATAAATAGAAAGATTTATAAACACCTTCTTCACTATATATAGTAGTTTTATATAATATCGAGGATTAGAGGGAATTATGGCCTATCATCGACATGATGCATTTGATGACCATCCTGGTTATCAGAGTATGGAAGATCAGGGTAGCCCTGGCTATCATTCTCAAGGCTCTGATGATCCTGCTGCTCCCGGATATAACACCGGTAGTGGAGTTGAGGATTCTGAAGAGCAAAAAATGAGCGAGTTTGAAAAGCAAATTGAAGAAGAACAGAAGCCAAAATATCAAAAGAAGGATGAGGAAGAGCAGATTAAGGTTCAGGCAGCTGAGCAGATTCATCAAAAACAAGATGAGTCTGAGAATTCTCCGGTAAAGAAAAAAACAAAGAGTTCCATCGAGGATGCTATTGATAAGGCGATAAAAGAGGAAAAAGAAGTGGCGTACCTTGATTAAGGTGAGTGCTCATGGGATACAAAAATACGCATTCTCTTGCCTTTGAAGTTGAGCAGGCTTTGGCGGGGAATTATAATGTTCATTCGCATGGCGATATTGGTGCATTCTATGATTCGGTAATGAATGCTGACATGCCCGGCTATACTGCAATGGTATACCATAGCAGCCAGCACGAGATGTTTTCTGAGTTTAAGTATGATAAAATTGAGATTCAGTATGATGCAGGCCTGAAGAATACGCGTGATGCAGTGCATGGGCCTCCGATGGAGGCGTATATTCCACCGTCATTTGTTGTTCCTGATGGCACAGGAAAGAGCACGTCGGTTGAGGTTCGAAATCCTGTTGCGGTCCCGAAGAAGTCGGTGATTGATGAAATTCAGGCAGCGCAAGCAGAAATAACAGGAAACAGCGGAAGGCTTATTCTTCGTAAGACGGAAATTGAGCAGGAAATTCATTTGAAAAGGAAAGTGAGAAAAGTAGAGCTGGTGAGGGAGAAGTCCGATTTAGCAAGATTTAATAATCCTCAAGCATAGTTATTCTCATGAATCGCTCTTTAGTTCGGTTTTTACTCATTGCTGTTCTTAGTCTCCTTCCCTTGCTCGTAAGTGTGTATCTGAATGCATTTGATAGAGAGTTTTATTCTTCCGCTTTTTCAACCTATGAAGTATATTCTGCGTTTCCTGATGCGGACTCGTTTAACTCTGATGTTCTTGATTACTTGAAGGAGAACCGCGCTTCTATGCCTACCTCTATTTCCTTAAATGAGCGTGAACTTGCTCACATGCAGGACGTTCGGGAGGTGTTTTCTGTGTATTTTTTGATTTTTTGGATTTTGATTGTTCTACTGCTCGTTTTGCTTGGCTCTTTGTATGTGTGGCACCGAGCTGAAATGAGAAGGATTCTACTGGACAGCTGCTTCAAAGCAGGGCTCTATTCTTTGTGCTTTTACGGAATTCTTTTGCTGTTTTTTTTCTTTAGCTTTCGCTCTTCCTTTTCTTTTTTTCATACTCTATTCTTTGAAGAAGGAACCTGGGTGTTTAACGCAACCGATCACTTAATTCAGATTTATCCTTCCGGACTCTTTTTTGATCTGTTTGTGAGGGTTTTTATTGTTGCTGTTTTACTGTCAAGCATATTGCTTACGGCTGGATATATTGGAAAGAGAAGAATTACACAGGAGTAGTTTGCATTTTCAAAGGGCTAATCTGTGGAACATGCTGATCTGGAAGATAGATTCCTAATGCAGGAGGGTTTACTAGGCACTCCAGACAATAGACAAACTCCGCAGAAAGGTCAGTTTGAATGACATCATCAAATAGCCAGTTCTCCATACTAAGTAGCGAGTTGAGTTCATCATGAAAGTGGTAGTTGAGAACTCCTCTGGCAGTGGCAGCGGCCAATTTCGGTTGTTCAGTTGCTAAGTATGCCTTTATTGCTAAATTCTGATAGCTGAGAGGCGCTGTAATTCTCTGAGGGTTAACATCCCTTCCCCCTATCCGAGCTTTGTGTTCACCTTTATCTGTGAGAAAAAGCATCCGCTCGACATCTCCACCGTTGTCATAATCCTGAGCAAGTGGAATATGGTTTGTCGCCTCAAGTAAGCTTTCTTTTAGTCCTGATACTGGCAAACCCATTGACTTTCCTGCAAGAATTCTCAGGAAGCTATCTACGGGATACCGATCCTGCTTCTGGACACTTGCAGAATAGAGCGCAGACATATCATAACCCATTTTTACAAGCGCAATAATTGCTGCGTACTGATCACTGGCAGAAATATCATATTTGCAATGAGTCATTTGCCCAAGGTTGACCTTTGCATTAGAAAGCATGAGTCCATTTTCTTGTTTTGGCCAATGATACAAGTTATCCGCGATAGAATGCGCCTGTTCTACCATCCCCGCACTATTCAATGCTAAAACAGTTGCTGCATTTGGGGCTATTCGTGCACCATAAGAACATCGAACAAGACCACTATGCCTTAGATTGATTTCATGATACTGCAAGAAGTCTATTAGCATTTCTCCTGCTTTGTCTTGTTTTCCAAGAGAGGAACAAGCAATAGCGACAAGTGGTTGGATCTGATCAGAATATCCTTTATGCAGTATCTTTTCCCTGGGAGAAATGGTAAACATCTTCGTAGCAGGATCAAATGAATCATTAAACTGATCCAGCAATAAATCAATTACTTCATCCAAGGGCTTGACCAAAGAGTCGGTCATGAAAAAGGTAAAATTGTTTCAGGGTTTATATGTTAATCCATTTTTGAAGTCTTACCTCTAAAAAAATTAGCCTGCAAATTACCACCTCAGAAAACATTTATAAACTCTCTTTCTGACTTTATCTTTATGAGAAAACAACTGATCGCCGGCAACTGGAAGATGAACAAAGTTCTCTCTGAGGCTGCTACATTTATGATTGCGCTCCAGGCAAAGCACTGGCCTGAGGATAGGGAAGTGTTAATTTGTCCACCGTTTACTTCTTTGCATGCCCTCTCAAAGGAACTAGAGGGATCAAAAATATTTCTGGGTGCTCAGAACATGCACTTTAAGGAAAACGGTGCGTTTACTGGCGAGGTTTCTGCTGATATGCTGCTTGATCTCGGTTGCAGTTATGTGATTTTAGGCCACTCAGAGCGCCGCCAGGTATTTGGTGAAGACGATACGCTTATCCATAATAAAGTAAAAACAGCCCTGAAAAAAGGGATTACTCCGATTCTTTGTGTTGGTGAGACCAGTGAAGAGCGAAGAGCAGGAGATACGAAGCAGATAGTCAAAATGCAGGTTCTTCACGGACTTGAGGAGGTTCATGATATTGAGGATCTAGTGATTGCCTATGAGCCTGTCTGGGCGATTGGAACCGGCGAGAATGCAACACCACAGCAGGCAGAAGAAGTGCATGCCTATATTCGCTCTTTAATCTATGGCAAATATAGCAAGCGTGTTGCTGACAAACTTCGGATACTCTACGGTGGGAGTGTGAACCCTGCTAATGTAAAAGAACTCATGGCTCAGGAAGATATAGACGGTGTGCTGGTCGGAGGATCATCACTTGATGCAGAGAAATTCTCTAAGCTGATTATGCATGATGTTTCCGAAAATAGCTTTTCTACTGAAAATCAATAAAGAAGCTTTTTGAGGTGTATTCTGTTGCTAAATCTGTTCCCAGCGCGCAGGACTCTGCGCTCCACACACAACTCTCTTCAAGCCTTGCGGTGCAGGATACCTCGGTTTCATGCAGCGCGCAGATTTCGATTAGTTCTTCGGTCGTTTTTGTGGTGGTATCTATGACTATCTTGAACGCTTTTTTTTCTTCAAGTGACTTTGAGCTCATTACTGTGATGGGATACACTTGAATTTCACCCGGACCTAGCTTTTGAACCGATATATCCCAAAAAAGAGAGTAGCCTCTTCCTAGATTAATTTTTGGAACTGAATTAAGATATACTACCTCATTTCCTGTTTCATGCACTCGGATGCGGAAACTAAGCTCACTAGGCCTTTGGTTATTCACCCCAATAACAATCACTTGCTCATCACCACCTGGCATTTCAATGTTGTTTGAGGTGAGGTACAACTTTTCTCCTGAATCCCTTACTTCATTGCTTATCCTTTCTCTGGCATCTCCAATAACGGGTCCTGCACCTCCTCCTATATCAACAAAAGAATTTCTTATGAATGCTATACCCAACCCTAATACAGTGAGCGCAATAACCACTACAACGATGGTGTTGACAGATATTTCCAGTTCGGCCTTTTTTCTCATTCTACACTCAGGTATATTTTATGGGTTTTATCGTAATCACCACCACCTGCCTGAACATCAATGTCAATGACATAGGTACCCGCAGGAGCGCTATCTCCCAGTTCAAATCCGATACCGAATGTATTTGCGGTGTTGATTTCTATGAATTCTGTTCTTTGTGCAGGGAGGATATCTATTGGTGTGCCTGAAGGAATTGGCTCTTGCTGATTGTCTTTGTTTACGTATTTTGTCAGTGCTGTTGTTATGTCGAATTGCTCGCTCGTCTCATCAATGTTGAGAATCTTGAGTCCTATTACTTCAAGCTTGTTTGGCTTGAGATTGATATTGTCCCTGTCCAAACAAATTCGCTCTGCTCGTGCACATTTGAGCTCTGCGATTTGATTGTCTATATCTTCGGTTGTGAGATCTTTTATTCCTCCGGCACCGGCTGCAATATTATACACGAACGCTACGCCAAAACCAAAGATGACTATAGCGATAATAAGAGTAACAAGAAAATTTAAAGAAAGCTCCACTGCTTTTTTGTTCATTCTACACAATAATTTCGTATTCCTTAACGATAATGATCATGAACAAAATAAGCACTA
Organism: Candidatus Nanoarchaeia archaeon; assembly: GCA_028279765.1. GTDB lineage: Archaea > Nanobdellota > Nanobdellia > Woesearchaeales > WJIZ01 > JANQND01. Next base: position 23,117 of record JANQND010000011.1, read on the forward strand.
GGGCACCTACGACAATAGCAATCAAGCCGTCAATGAACCTGCTTCCGAATACCAGCAAAAGCCCATAGGCCATGATAATAAATCCCAGCCAAAGGAACTTGTCCAGCACCAGTTTAAGTATCTCAAACTCTTCTGCCTGTGTTAGCCGTTTTTTGTGTTTTTTCATTTTACGTGAATTTTACGAAGAATGTTTTCGAGATGAATTCGTCTGGGACTGTGGTACAAATATCGTCACCTGCATCCGTGTTATTGTACACCGACCATTGACAACTGGCAGTTGTGATACCAGCGCAGGCGGTTGAATCAGCACCACCTAGACAAGTAGTAATGTCTGCAGTTGAGCTTTCATCAATGATAATTTTAAATAATCTCGTCCCTGTTGCGTCGTTTTCGGTTGAAAGGGTAATAGGGAACACGTTTGGCTCTCCTGCACTCAATGTCTGAGGTGTTGTATCCCAAAAGTATCCGTATTTATTCCCATCAACAGGTTTGGATGTTGAGCCGAGTTCTACTGAATCAGTGCCAACTATCTCGAACAAGCGTATCCTGAAGTTCAATGTCTGCGATCCGGTATTTTTCACACCGATAACAATGACTTCTTCTTCTCCTTTTTCAACCTGCAGACTTGCAGAAGGGAAGGAGAGCTTTTTGTCTCCTCTTCGAAGATCATCAAGAATTTGCTCTTTCATTTGTTCCTGGACCTGCTCGGTGGTATCACCTATGTCGCGGAACATGTTTCTTACGAACCCTAAACCGAGCCCTAATAATGTCATAGCAAGAATAACGATAACGATTGCGTTAATGGATAATTCTAATGCACCTTTCTTATGCATTCTTCTCATACTAATACACCTCTTTTTACACCTAGCAATGTAATACTCATTTTTAGCAACTTTAGTTTATAAACTTTTCGTAAAGATGAGTGGTAACGTTTTGAAATTTTCTATTCACTTGAATTCAACAACAACGTTGGCAGGCAGGTCGTTTTGCTGTGCAAAACTCGACCTCCAAGTGTCAGAGCGCGACAGACTATTTTTTCTAGCGCTCTGAGCATGATCAGGAACCGAAACAAAGTAGTCTGTTGGTTCCTGACATATTCGGCCGCCTGCACCAGAGTTGTTGAATTCCTTCTTGAGAGGATGAACTCTACAATTTCCCTTTAACCGCTTTTTCAGAAATAATGGCAGAGTTGCCGGAGGGGTCCTCGATAATAATTTTCATTTTTTCCTGGCCCCACATCACCTTGCTTAGCTTTTTGAGCTGGTTCTTTGCTTTTTTCTTGAGATTATTATCTTCTTCATTATCACGGGCAAATTCGATCATGCTTTTTATCCGGTTTAATACGCCTTCAATATTGCTTACATATCCGTTGGCATTTTCCCCGCCTTCAACCGTGATCATATGCGGAATTTTGATCGTGCCTTCTGCGCTTTTTACTACCCGAATCTTCATGTCTTCTTCAGAATCAATCTCAAGAGTGTATTTTACCGGATCATGCTTTTCTTCTGCTTCCACATCTGCTTTGCGATATTTGCAGGATGAGCAGGTCATGGAAAAGAGATAGCATTTACCAAAGAAAGGAATTTCTTTTGCATCTTCCATCAATATTAGGGTATTCTTTTTGCACATCGGACAAGGCTGCCCCTGCACGATTGATGGCTCTCCCAGATCTTCTTTTGGCATGGCTATTTTTGTAGTTTATTTGTTTATATACTTTTTGATTGACTAAAAAGAGACAAAAAATGAGAAAAAGAAGTAAAAAATTTACTCGTCACTGAACTCAGTTACTTTATTAATATCTTCTTTCTTAGGCTCGACCTTGCCGCGGTGGATATGAGCAAAGGCAGGAACTGCTGCAATCCAGTCGTCGCCGAATCCGGCAATGTCTCCCTCGATAGCATCACAGGTTTTCTTGAGCTTATTGATTGCACGCTTCAGTTCTACTAAGTCTTTATCTTTTAATGGCTTGATATTAACCAAAGCGATGGTATGTCCCTCTCTGAGAGCATCAAGAATTTCCTTTATGCTTTCAAAATCGTCAAGAACGAATGGCCTAACAGTAATTTTTGATGATCGATCAGAATTGGAATCCGCATCAAGCTCCACATACCCATCCTTTTGTGTTTCACTCATGATTTCAGAGCTGATGTCCTCACCGACGAATTTATCTTTTAATTTTGAAAAAAAGCCACTCATTTTAATGTCCTCCACGTTTTATCTACTTTCCAATTAGTAATACTATTGTCAGAGCATCATATATTTAAAGGTATCGAAACGGATCTCGGATAGAAAATTATGGTTTTCTCTCCCAACCACAAGCTATATAAACAATTTATAGTACCTATAACTTTGTTATATGAAGGGGGATGTTATCATTGTGGGGGAAGATGAACCTATTAAGGCTGACATAGCTCGCGCTTTGTGTGCGCAAGGCTATACTCAAAATAAGATTTCGCGATTACTCGGTATTACGCAGCCTATGGTGAGCAAATACCTGCAGTCTAAGAAAATAAAAAACAATTATTCTCAAGTGATAGACCTTATTAAAAGGCACGAATCTGTTTCCTTTAACACGGTTATTAGTGCTGAGCCACTTACTAAGGGCTCTTATCATATAACCCCAACAGAGCAGACAAGCGGTGAGGAAGCGCAAATCCTGGGGGATATAAAAGATGCGGTTTCGCTCATGTCCGGTGTTGATTTCTCTTCTCTGCTTCCTAAGGTGAAAGTGAACATTGCGGTTGCAAAGAACCAGGCAGTAACAAAGCATGATGTTGCAGCGCTTCCTTCAGGAATCATCTTTGATTCCAAACAGGCTCAATCTTTTGCTTCTCCCAGCTTTTCGTCAAGCTCACATCTTGCAACTCTTCTGCTCAAGCACAAGCAAAAGAGCGTAATGAATGTCAAGTATTCTGCGGATATTCTCAAGAAAATTAAAACCCGGTACTCTCATGCCTATCTTTTGGATGATTATTCACTCGAAAGGAATTCTTCAAATAAAGAGCTTGATGTCATGATTCACAGAGGCTCGTTTGGTATTGAGCCGAGTACGTATATCTTCGGTAACAATGCAAAAGAGGTGGTTCAAAAATGCCTTCATCTTCTCTGAGATACTCTCGCCAGGAACTGGTTCTGGGAAAAGATCAAAAGAAGCTACTGCGCTCGAAAGTAGCTATTGTTGGAGTAGGCGCGCTGGGAACAGTTGCTGCGGAATTATTAGTGCGTGCGGGAGTGAGTGTTACGCTTGTTGATCGCGACATGGTTGAGTTATCCAACCTTCAGCGCCAGGTATTGTTTACCGAGGCTGATGTAGGAAAAGAGAAAGCAAAAGTTGCGAGTACTGTCCTGCACAAAATTAATTCTGAAGTCTCTCTTGACTATCATGTTACTGACCTAAACCATCGTAATGTTTCACTTCTTGATGGGCATGATCTCATTTTGGACTGTACTGATAATCTATACACGCGCTTTCTGATCAATGATTATACACGCAAGAATAGGTTACCTTGGGTGTATGCGGGTGCAATTAAAGATCATGGAATGGTTATGCTTATTACTCCCTCTACTCCCTGTTTTCGCTGCACGGTATCTGAGACCGAGGGCCTTGATACCTGCGATACCGCAGGAATTCTTAATACTGCCTCTACTGTCATTGCTGGACTCCAGGTTCAGTTTGCTATTGGCTATTTGTGTGGGAGGGTAGAAGAAAAACAAAAGCTGCACCACATTCATTTGCCAACTTTGCGATTCTCTTCTATTACAACAAAACAGGACAAAACCTGCCCGTGCTGCAGCGGACACTATGAGTATCTTGACGGCTCAAAAGAACATCGAACACTACAGTACCAATGCTCCGACCTCTACACATTTTTTCTTGAGAACATTGATTTTGGATCGCTTCAGGATCGCTTCAGGAAATTGGAAGGAAAAGTAAGTAAGGAATATCTGATGTTTAAGAATATCACCGTATTTCGCAACGGCCGGGTGCTGGTTCGGGCACCTTCTTTGAAAAACGCAAAAAATGACGTCTCAAAATACATTGGCATATGATGTGGGTATCGCAGGAGCAGGAGTTATCGGGCTTGCTATTGCCCGCGAGCTTGCCCTGAGAGGAAAAAAGGTTTTGCTAGTGGATAAAGGAAAGGCAGGCGCGCAGGCAAGTTATGCATCCGGCGGCATGATCCGCCCTATCACTGAATGCGAACACAATCAGGAATATCTGGACAGCTGTATGAAGAGTAGTGAGATGTATAAACAGTATGCTGAAGATCTTAAAACAGAGACAGGCGTTGATATTGAGTATAGAGTGAGTGGGCATATTAAAGTTGCAATGACTGCTGAGGACGAAGAGTACCTAAAGAAAAAATATGAAACCGCACGCAAAAACGGGGTTGCAGCAGAGCTGCTCTCTAAGCAGGACGTGAAACAAAGAATTCCTTTCTTTTCTGATGCTATTCGTATGGGCTTGTATCTTCCCAATGAGCATCAGGTCAATAACCGCAAGCTTGTTGATGCTTTGCTGATTGCAGTGAAGAAAAATGGCGTTATACTGAGAGAAGATATGGAGGTTGCGGACCTGAGCACTCTGCTTGACAGTTGTTCAGTCGTAATCAATTGTGCAGGCGCATGGGCATCATCACTCTCTTCCCAAATTTCTGTGAAACCTATTCGGGGCCAGATGATTCGCTTTGATGTCTCCTCATTGGATGATCTTGGCTACATCATAAGCCATCATCCGCTGTATCTTATTCCCCGCAATGATAAAACATTGGTTGTGGGCTCTACGGTTGAGGATGTGGGATTTGATTCGGGAGTAAGCAAAGAAGGAATGTCGATGTTGAAGTCAAAAGCCATCGCAGTTCTTCCTGAGCTTGCGAATTGTCCTATTATAGAGTCTTGGGCGGGTCTTCGCCCTAAGGGAGAGGACTACGTTCCTTTAATTGGAAAATTGTCTGATCGGGTGTTTTGTGCTACGGGGCACTACCGAAATGGAATTTTGCTTGCGCCGCTGACTGCACAGCTTGCAGCAGATGTTATTATTGATGATACAGAAACCGGGATATTTGACCCCCGGAGGTTTTCATGAAGCTTACTATTAATGGATCCGAGAGGGAAGTGAAGAGTGCTGATGTTCTGGCTCTGCTCACTGAGCTCGGACTAAAAAAAGAGCAGGTGGTTGTGGAATTAAACAGGGAGATAGTGAAAAGAGGAGCGTTTGGTAATCTCTCTCTAAAAGAAGGAGATACACTCGAAATCGTAACAATCGTAGGAGGAGGATAAGATGATAAAAGTTGGTAAGTACAAACTAGAGTCCCGGCTTATTGTAGGGACAGGAAAATATGAGAATTTTGACATCATGCAAAAAGCACATGAGGCGAGTGGTGCGGACTGTATTACGGTTGCGATCCGCAGAGTGAACCTTGATGATCCGAAAGAGAATATGCTCAACTATATTGATACGAAGAAATTCAAGCTGCTCCCTAATACCGCAGGATGCTTTACTGCTGATGAGGCTATTCGGACTGCTCATCTGGCGCGAGAGGCCTGCAATACTGATTTAATTAAAATGGAAGTGATTGGCGACAAGAAAACCCTGCTTCCTGACAATGAGGAGACACTTAAGGCAACGAAGGTTCTTGTCGATGAAGGCTTCACGGTTTTACCTTATACTACTGATGACATCGTGTTTGCACAGAAACTGGAGAAGGCTGGTGCTGCTGCAGTTATGCCGCTCGGATCACAAATAGGGTCAGGTCAGGGGATTATGAACCCGGTAAATATTAAACTGTTATTAGAGCAGGCAAATGTTCCTATCATTGTTGATGCCGGAGTGGGCATCGCCTCTGATGTGTCGGTTGCGTTTGAGCTGGGCGCAGATGGCGTACTACTTAATACTGCGATTGCCGGTGCAAAGGATGCGATAAAGATGGCTGAGGCAATGAAGCTTGCTGCCAGAGCTGGTCGATTGGCGTTCGAGGCTGGCAGAATACCAAAGAAACTGTATGCAACGGCATCAAGCCCGATGCAGGGTCTGCTGTAAAATGAAGGATCACGAATTTTATTTAGTGACCGAATCGAACCTTGCAAAGGGCAGGTCTAATGAGCAGATTGTTCTCGAGGCGATCGCTGGAGGAGTTGGAATTGTGCAGCTTCGCGAGAAGGATTGGGATAAAGAAACATATCGGGAAGAAGCTAAGAAGCTGGTGAAGGTTTGTCATGACGCAGGCATTCTTTTCGTGGTGAATGATTATCCTGATATTGCAAAAGAGATTGGTGCTGATGGATTGCACTTAGGGCAGGAGGACATGCCGATAGCTGAGGCCCGCGCTCTTGTTGGCGATTCCGTTATGATCGGCAAATCAACTCACTCTAAGGAACAGGCTTTATCTGCGGTTTCAGAGGGTGCAGATTATATTAGTATTGGGCCGGTGTACCCAACACGCAAGAAGCCAAATCCTGTGGGAGTTACCCTGGTTAAAGAACTTGCACCACAGCTTTCTATTCCTTTTGTTGCGATCGGCGGGATTAAGCTGGACAATATTAGTGATGTGCTGGATGCGGGTGCGAAGACCTGTGCGGTGATTTCTGCGATCGTTGAGGCAGATGATGTGAGGGCAGAGACTGCTAAATTTGTTGATAAAATTAAAAATAGAAAATAAGGTTTAGGTGAAAACGAAATGGAAATGAACGGATTGTTATGGATGATAGGAACAGCAGTAATTTTTTCAGTGATCGGTATATTGTATACCCGGGGCAAGCGTTTTTCTGTTGAGGATTTTATCTCGGCACGATCAAGCCTTGGGCTTGGAACCCTTGCAGCAACACTGGTGGCAACGAGCATGGGCGCCTGGATATTATTTTCTCCTGCAGAGACGAGTGTTGTTGCGGGAATAGTTGCGCTGATTGGGTATGGGCTTGCCAGTGCATGTGCTCTTTTTGTATTTTGTGTAGTCGGAGTGCGGCTTCGCAATCTTATGCCGAAAGGGCATAGCCTGACTGAGTTTGTGTATCATAGATTTGGGAAACTGATGTATGCGATGGTGCTTCTTATTACCTGCTTCTACATGGCAGTGTATCTGGCAGCTGAGCTTACCGGCATTGCACTTGCAGCGCAGATGGTGTTTGGCATCCCTTTGTTTACTACTTCCCTTATCGTTGGCATTTCTGTCCTTGCCTATACTTCACTAGGAGGTTTTAAGGCCTCTGTGTTTACCGATAAAGTTCAAAGCTGGTTTATTGTTCCGCTGCTTGCTCTTATTTTTGTGGGAAGCTTGTTTTTTCTTGGAGGGTTTGATCAGGTATTGTCTACCGTTCCTGCGGAATTGCTTAGCCTTTCACATGTTCCCGGAATAGAGTATGCCCTTACATTGATCATCGCGATCATCGGAGCTGAACTCTTCAACCAAACCAGCTGGCAACGGGTCTATGCTGCAAAATCATCACGCGTTGTAAAGCAGTCTTTTTTTATTGCAGGGCTGGTCGTTATCCCTATTATTGTTTTGGCAGGTTTATTTGGGCTGCTGGCTTTAGGTACCGGAGCTGCTGATGAGCCCTCTGTTGCCATGTTTACGTTTTTGCTGAATGTTACCCCTCCCTGGGTTTTAATTACAGCAATGGTTCTCGGAATTATTCTGGTGATGAGCAGCATGGATTCGCTTCTGAACGGCTTTGTGAGCTTGTTTACTGTTGATCTTGTCCGGCTTCGGCCATCCCTAAAACAGGAGTCGCTTCATAAGGCGGGCAAGTGGTTTACCGTTGTTGTTGCCGCTATTGCGGTCCTGGTCTCTATGAAAGGGCTGAGTGTTTTGTACTTGTTCCTGCTTGCTGATTTGGTATGCGTAGCAGCACTCTTTCCGGTGTTTTATGGGATGTATGCAAAGAAATTCTCTGGCAGCAGTGCATTTATTTCGACGATTGCCGGAATTATAGCGGGCTTCTTGTACTTTCCTGACACGACTTGGTCAACGAGTATTTTGGGCCTGATTGCTCCGCTTCCCTTTATGCAGGCAAATTTGCTGTGGTCTTTTGCTATTGCATTTGTAGTACCTTTAGTGCTTTCCTTTGCCTTGCGCTTTGGAAAACCGTACTCTTTTGCAGCGCTGAAGAAGAAAGTAGTGGTGCTTTCTGATGAGTAAGCTTCATGCACAACTCTGGGAGGAGAATAAGGGTTTAGTTCAGGCTTGCCTGAACCATCCTTTTGTTCAAGGCCTAAAAGATGGAAGTTTGGATCCGGAAGCATTCAAGCGTTATGTAGGACAGGATGCATTTTTTTTGAAGGCTTTTTTTCGCGCTTATGCGCTTGCTGCAGCTAAATGTACTGATGAGAGCCATGCTACACTTTTTGTTACCTTGATGCAGGGAGTTCTGGATGAGCTTGCATTGCATAAGGCTTACAGTAAGAAACTGGAAATTGATTTGGACTCTGTTAAGCCTTTCTCTGCTTGTCGTTCCTACATTGATTTTCTGATGCACACTTCTTATCAGTGCCCGCTGGGTGAGATTACTGCAGCAATGGTCCCCTGCATGAGACTGTATGCTTTTCTCGGCCAGGAGTTAAGTAAAGGCTCTTATGCTGAAACATATAAAGAATGGATAGGGAACTATTCTTCTGAAGAGTTTGAGAAGTTAGCAGTGGAACTTGAGGACCTGCTTGATTCGGTAGCTACTGATACTGCTGCGGCGCATGATGCTTATCGCTACGCGTTACAGTGTGAGCTGGATTTTTTTCAGGCACCGTTGGAGGTTAGAGATGCTTAATTCGGTTGGCGAGTTTGGACTGATCGATTTGATTTCGAAGAAGATCAAGTCTAAGGATGTAGTCGTAGGTATAGGTGATGATTGTGCAGTTGTTAAGCATAAGAAAGAGTTTCTACTCTATACGACGGATTGCCATGTTGAAGGTGTGCATTCCGACTTACGATGGTTTTCCTTTAAGCAGGTCGGCATGAAAGCGATCGAGGCGAATGCTTCTGATATTTATGCGATGGGTGGAATTGCACGGTTTGCTTTGGTTAGTTTGGTTCTTCCTAAATCTTTAGAGGTTTCTTCTGTTAAAGAAATGTATAAAGGAATGCGTGTTTCTGGTAAAAAACATAGTGTTGAAATTATTGGAGGGAATATTACCTCAGGAAAACAGCTGAGCATTTCTGTTACGATGATCGGTTCTTGCTCTAAACCTGTTTTACGCTCTACTGCTAAACCTGGCGATTTGATTTTCGTGAATGCTTCTCTGGGAAATGGGCATGCAGGCCTTCGATTACTGCAGAAGAAGAAAAAGGGTTTTGATATCCTGAAGAAAGCGCACGTTTTGCCTAAAACTAAGTCTGTTGATTGCCCTGCGAGCTCCATGATTGATATTAGCGACGGCCTTGTTTCTGACCTTTCGCATATCTGCAAATCCAGCGGCTGCGGTGCGGTCTTGTTTTCTTCGAATATTCCTCTTTCTGAATCAGTGAAAGAGGCAGCTTTGCTGCTTGGTGAGGATCCTTTGTCCTATGCTCTTTTTGGTGGCGAAGAGTTTTGCATGTTGTATACGGTTTCTCCTAAGGATTTAGATTCTGCTGAAGGCTACTTAATTGGTGAGATTACTTCTAAGAAAGGTATTCGTCTGTATGATGAAGGAAAAGAGAAATTGATTAAGAAAAGAGGGTATGAGCATTTTAGGGAGTAGATTTCTGATTTGTCGTAGTTCTATTCTCAAAATGCTTATAAATTGATTCTGGCTTCTCCCTTTCTATTGACAAGAAAGTAGAATATTGATTAAGGTGAGCTAATTTCTTGAAGTGATTGCAATGCAGGAATACAACTTAGAAAGATTTATGGATGAGACTGAAAGCTTGTACGAGTCTGCTCCTGTCAATTATCTTAAAATTCTGGATATCATTTACGATTTGCTTCATATTCGTAAGGAGATTATGGAGGCAGAAACCCTTGTATCTGAATACTCTGCTAAAGCTTACCTTCTGCTTGATGAGGGAGAAGCGGGGAACGTGAACCCCCGATTAATGTTAGCGGGAGAGCAGAGAGAGAAGTCTCTGCATAATTGGTATGATGTTGAGAGAAAGGAATTATCCTTGGAAAAATCCCTCTTTGAAATAGGGGTTTCTGCGCCAAATGCATATGAAGGTGCTCTCAATTATGAGAAGGCAGTCGGTTATGTCAAACAGAAAATTCTTTTTGCTCTTGAGTGATTATTCATCACAACATTATTAAAGCATAACCTCTCAGAGTACCTATTATGGTCGATAAGGATTTTCAGGAATTCATTGATTATGCAATGGAGCAATATAAGGAATATGAGAAGCTTGACAAGGGAGACTTTTCTTTTCAGGAATTCTTGATGATTGTGCTAATCTGGAAAACCGAGGAAATCCTGGAGCGCTTAGAGACGCCAAAAAAATAAATCTATTTCTGATAGAAATGATCTAACACATAATTTTGCGATCCTACCTTGAATCCATTTTCGAGGGCATAATGCACGTACTCAACGGATTTCTTTACTGATTCTTTCATAGTGTTTCCTTTTGCCAGGTGCGCTGCAATTGCTGATGATAGTGTGCAGCCGGTTCCGTGGCCTTCTTTGTCCAGTTTTTTGTTTTGGATTTCAGTGAATTCTTCTCTATCGTAGAATAAGTCTGATACTTTATCTCCTTCTAAGTGCCCGCCTTTGAGCAAAACACTTTTGCAGCCTAATTTATGGATGTCAATTGCTGCTTTTTTCATCTCTTCTGGTGTTTTAATGTCGAATCCTACCAGCACTTCTGCTTCGGGAATGTTTGGTGTAACGATGTCAGCTAAAGGAAAAAGCTTTGTTTTGAGGGTTTCTATTGCTTCGTCTTCTAAGAGTTTTGCACCGCTTGCCGCAATCATAACCGGATCGAGAACGATATTTTTTAGGTTGTGTTTTTGTATGTTTTCAGCAACGCATGCAATGATTTCTTTGTTTGCCAGCATACCAACTTTTACTGCATCCGCTCCAATATCAGTTACCACCGCTTCAACCTGTTTAGAAATGACTTCTAACTCCGTATTCTGTACTGCGGTTACTTCCTTGCTGTTTTGTGCGGTAATAGCAACAATTGCAGATGAACCCCATACTCCTAGTGACGCAAAGGTTTTCAGGTCTGCCTGAATGCCTGCCCCTCCCCCAGAATCCGATCCTGCAATCGTTAATGCCTTTGGTTTCATGCATAGAATGAATGAGATGTGGTTTTTAAGAATTATGATTGAAAATTTAGTATTTATAAGCCGATACCTTTATAAATCAATCTCAAATCCAAGAATGCATGAAAAGAATTGGTACTTCACGACGCAAGACACGAGCTAAGTTTACAAAGCATTTTCGAAAAAAAGGCAAAATTGGCCTTTCCCAGTATTTTCAAACTTTTAATGAGGGTGACAAAGTACAGCTTAGTGTTGAGCCTGCTGTTCAGAAGGGTATGTATCACCCACGATTTATGGGTAAGGCAGCAACTATTTTAGGTAAAGTAGGAACCTGCTATGAAGTATCTATTCAGGACCAACAGAAAAAGAAAACATTGATTGTTCATCCAGTACATTTGAAGAGGGTATAAGTATGTCACAACCAGAACTTGTTAAAGAAACGCCTATGAGCCTTGCAGAGGTAAACCTGGAAGTTGCTAAAATTAAGAAAAGAGACAAGGAGCTGAGCTTTCGAACCCAGCGAACCGACGAGTACCTACAGCATTTTGCTGTGAAAGATGCTCACAAGCTTGTTGAGACCCTCAAAAAGCTGGAAATTCCACGATTAAAAGAGGAACATATTGCAAAGATTGTTGATTTGCTTCCTAAGACTGTTGATGATCTGAAAGGTGTTCTTCAGGGTTACACCGTTACCGTAACCAAGGATAACCTGAAGAAGATCGTTGATGAAGTTGTTAAGTTTGCTTAATTCTTTATTTTGTTTACTTGTTTGTTGTAGAAAAAATAATACTACTGGCAGGTAAACCAATTTTTACTTCGTAAAAATCTCGGCTCCAAGTCTTCGCCGTTTACGCCAGTATTATTTTTTCTAGTTGAATGAAAAGATTGAAAGAAATATAAGATAAAAGAAAAAAAATTAATCCTTAAGCGCTTTTTTTCTGCGGTTAAGGTTTGCTCTTCGGCTTGGTCGCAATTTCTCTGCACCTTTGCCTTTGTTGTTTCTCAATCCACGGCTTTTAAGGCCGGATGAAGTTAATCCTCTAAAGACTCTGTTCTTCTCTGAGCTGATCCAGTTGATGTTTTTATCCGCAACGATGTGAGGATTGGTTCGATCAACTAAGATGATTTCAAACCAGAAGAATTTCCCGTCTTCAGCGACCTGATAAGAGTTAAGAACCTCGCAGTTAATGAATTTTCGTGCTGCACGCTCTTCAGCTACCTGCTGATAGCTTTTTTCAAGGTTTTTGATCTGTGAGCTTGCTCGCGGCCGTTTTCCCTTTACCCAGTCTCTTGGGTGCTGTCTTTTGGACCTGCTCAGGCGCTGCCTTACGATAATAAAGCCGGGCTTTGCCTTGTATCCAAGTGATCGCGCTCTATCGATTCTGGTCGGTTTTTCAATGCGAATCGTTACCGGATCTCTTCTCCAGGCAATTAATCGTTCTTTGTAGAATTCATTTTCCTTGGGTTTTTTCCAAGCATCTCTTACGTATTTGTATAGTCCCATTTGGTCTAGCCTCCGTTGTTTACTATTGTTCCCAATTCAGGCAAGCTACGCCCACATCTTGGTATATCTAAGAATTAGCTATTGCTTTATAAAGATTAGGGTATATTCTCCTTTCTATGACGAAGAAAATTGTTGCTCTTGTGCTGATCACGGTGTTAATTCTTAATTTATTGGGATTAGCGTTTGGGTATGTTAATAACTTGGCGTTTTGGGTTGTTTTGATTGTTATTGCTGCTATTTCTCATGTGATGTTTCCAATGAGAAAGTGAATTGAGGGCTTTGCCTTTTCCGTTTTGCTAAAATTTATATGTTATAAGTTATTCTTTTGCTATTTTAAAGTACTAAAATGGCAACAGTTGAAGATTTATATAACGCAGGTAAGAAAAGTAAGAAGTTTGATCAACTGATAAGAGCAGCAGCAGGTGTCGCTGATGGCGGAAAGGGCAATAAAACTGAATTCTTCAAATATTTGAACCGAGCAGCAAAGGACTTGATCAAAAAGGGCGGAACAACTTCTGGTTTGGTTGAAATAACTCGACTCTATTCTGAAATTAAACAGCTTGTGCCGAATAGCATATACTTCACTATCAATAGAAAACTAGGTGGAGATTATCATCTTGAGGACAACACGTTGCAGCATAGCATTTCAGTGAAAACTGCACATATAATGCACATTGAAAGACAAAGACACTCAGAATATGGTGCGGAACCACACTCTTGCATTGATGTAATTTGTTTTGGTTACAAAATTGATGAAAGACACCAAGTTGACTTGTTTCGGCCTTGGATATTTGCTGATGGTACTGAAGAACTTGCTTCGCAGTATTTCCAGGGTATTTCTGTTAATGGCAGTGCACTCGGTGCTGCTTGGGATGGGGCATGCGAGCATGAGCACATGCGCCAGTTGCATAAGAATCCTGAACTGCTTCACTTCTCAATTCTCGCAAGTGGTAGGCCAATTTTCTTTCCAAATGGAAAATCTTTTCAGCTAGGAGATAAGGCAGCAAATAGGGGAATAATTAGAAACCATTTCTATGATTTAGCAAATTTAGTTGTAGATGCCTATAATAAAGAACTCTCTAATAACTAGAAATCTTAAACACCACTCTCAGCCATTCGGGTTGGCGAGCGAAGCGTTCCTTCGATCCTTTTGATCTCTTCTCTGAGATGGTCGATGGTTCGCTGGTTTTCCTGCTGCTGAAGAAGGGTTCCGCATTCCGGACACTTAAACTCGAACTCAGTTGCCTGATCGAAATCCAATCTTGCACATGCTTTTGCGCAAATAAAGAAAATGCCTTTGCTTGCCTCTTCTTTTCTGAGGCGCTCTTTGAGTCGCTCAAGCTGCATTTTTTTCATGTTTTCGATGAGCTCATTGATTCTTTTCTTATTGAAGGTCCAGTAGCTGATGTACCAGCCTTTTTGCCTGTCCTTCTTTCGAATATAGGTCGCAACATGATGAGTATGCAGTTTATAGAGCGTGTTTCTTACGGTCTGCATATCCAGCTTGAGTTTATCTGCGATGGTAAATTCAGAGACGTTTTTTTGATCTCCCAGAAAATTGATAATGGCAACGCCGACTTCTCCTGCTACTGCAAACACAGTATCTTCTACTTTTTTGTTTTCTTTCTTCTTTGGAGCTGCTTTTTTTGCTTTTGTAGCAGTTTTCTTGGTTTTTTTTGCCGCCATTGTCTTTTCCAATTATATGCGAGAGCAGTCTCTCAGGCTCCATTTATGATGAAACGCTAGTACTGCAGAACACATCATCTACCTGTTCTTTCGCTTTAACCTAATTTATGAGAATACTCTTATATAAATCTTTCGGTTTAAGTATACACTTTTGTGATATTTTTCCGTCGATAAATGAGTTTATATAGATTTAGTAACCATTATAAAGTAATGATACTAAGTTATATAATTTATATAATCATTCAAGCCTCACCACATTAGTCGTAGGCAGCTTGATGCCGATCTTGCGAAGATTGACTAAGTCTTCTATCTGCTTTCGAGTAATCTTGAGGAATTCCTCATAATCTTTTGGCTTGAGCTTTCTGAGAAGGAAGTGGAAAGTATCAATATGGGTATTGTATACTCTTCCCATTATGGGATGTTTCTGCACACATTTCTTGCAGATGAAATGCGACCCAATGATTTCCAGCCAGGAATCTTCTCTCTTGCAGCTATCACAGTTCATTGTATTTCTCCCTTCTGCCAGTCTTTGATAATCATTCTTGCTGCTCTTTGAATATCAGCTTCCCCACCCTTTTTCAAGATATTCTTTTTGAGAGCGATCTGTTCAATGATTTCTTCCTGATCTTCCCTTTGGTCTTCCTGGTAGTGAGCCTCTATTTTTCCCGGAAATGATTCCATGAGCTCTAATACGATGAGATCGGGATCTTTACATTTGGCATAATCAATGCTTCCGATAATCGTGTGCTTTGCCGTGTCTTTTTCTTTGTAGGGGATGACACCCGGAGTATCCAGAAACACTATTCTATTGTCTGCTCTCACTTTCTGAAGGCCTTTGGTATGGCCGCTTGAAGAGCTTGTTGAGGCCGAATGCTTTCCCTTCATGGCGTTTATTAATGAGCTCTTGCCTACATTCGGATATCCGAGAACCCCTACATTGGTTTTTTTGAACTGCGGATAGGCCCTGGTGGCTTCTATGAGAATCCTGTCTCTGAGCATGGTTGTTCCATGATGGTTCTTTGCCGAGATGAACACACAGGGTTTAAGTGTTTTCTTTTGCTTTTCAACGATTTCTTTGTCTACCAGATCACATTTTGTGAGGACATAGATTAATGGTTTATTCGCTTTTTTTACTTTGTTTTCGATCTCTTTATTTCTGGTCTGCTCGATCATTCGTGCATCCAGAAGTAGTAGGAGCACATCAGCATCTTCAATAACCTTGTTTACGACATTCCAAAAGTTTGGCATAAGAGATCAAGTCCTTGGAGGCTATAAAAAGGTTTGTGAGAATCAATCAAATACCATTACCCTGGTTCTGCCAGATGTCCTCGAAGATTTCCCGCTCAAAGAATGCGAATCTTCCCTGGTGCTGCCTGTTCTCTAAGGAACTATCACCAAGCACGTGTTGGCGATGATGGGCAAGCTCATGGCTTATGGCATCGACACTGCACTCGTGCAACTCCAGAACACCATTCTCGTAATAATGCCCTATGAACTCTCTTTGAGGAGACTGTATTTTAATTACTCTCAGACCTTCGAGATATTCATCAGAGACACTGTCCAGTATTTGCAGGCATTCCTCTTCCTGAGTTGTATCATAAATTTTTAGTTCAATGGTTCGATATTTGGTTGGATCAACATAGGCACCAGTGATATCACTGACTTCAAATCGAATGACATAGGAGAATACCAGAAGAAAAACGATAACTCCCGCTGTCGTCATAATGATTTTCTGCATACTTACTTTTTGGGCATTAGGGTATAAATATGTTTTGGAATTGAGAACATAATTAACTATAGTAGTCTCTTTTGACGCCAGCAACTTTGACGGCTGACGGATTGCAAGGCAATCCTTGTCGGCTACCCCGGAGGGGCTGAATTTGCTAAGCAAATTCAACTTCGCATAGCGAAGTTCCCCCAGCCGACCAGCGTCACAGCTGGCTATTTTTATGTTAATTAGGACTGTAAGAACATACTTTTTTATAGTTTTCAACTATTTGTTACTTATGGTGCAATCATTCAACGCTGAAGGAATACTCTTTTTCCCTTATGCACGGTTTATGAGAAAAGAGCTTGCCATCCCTCATCTGCAGATGAAGAATATTTCTCAACTTGACCCGAAAAAATTGAAAAAAGCCGGTATTAGGGCTGTTGTGTTTGATAAGGATAATACTCTGACTGAACCCTATGCTTTGATAGTACACCCCAGTATAAGAAAATCACTTGCTTCTTTTCGAAAAGAATTCGGCAAGAACCTTGCTATTCTCTCTAATTCTGCAGGATCAGCTGATGATAATGCCTTTCGGGATGCAAAGAACATTGAAAAATCGCTTGGCATCTCTGTCATCAGGCACAAAAAGAAAAAACCTTCCTGCATTGATGAGGTTGAGATGCATTTTGGGATAAAACGAGAGGAGATTGCCTGTATCGGTGATCGATTATTTACCGATACGGTGTTTGGGAACCGCTATGGCATGCTTACTATTTTGGTTGAACCGTTTACTCATAAGAGAGATAATTGGTTTGCAAAGATGCTCGGTCTTTATGAAAGAAAATTACTCGAGAAATGGGAAAAGAAAGGAATGAGTCCTCTGGCGCATCCTGCTCAAGAAAAACTGGCTTAGTTGCCTTCAAATTCTGCCCGTACAATATCGCGATCAATTCTTCGGATGCACTCAGACATTTTATCGCGCAGATCACCATCAGTTGTTGCCTTGATGATTTGCTTTTGCACATCAATGATTCTTCTGAATAACCGAATAATATCTCCTTCTAATAGGTTGCAGTACCCGAGCAACTCAATGAACTGCTCCTCATTGGACCAGGCACTGATCATTGCGGTGAGCCGAAAGAGGCTTTTCTTGTTGATTTGACGATCAAGATAGCGATTAGGACAAATAATGCTTAGAATATGCCCATAGGTTGATTTGGCTCCTTTGGTCACGAATTTATCCATCCTGCGCTCTTCATACACAATTGCTGCAATGATACAGTTAATCTCTGTGACAGAGAGTTTTTTGTACATCTGTGAATAAAAGAGTTCGCTGATGAGCAATTCTTCAAAATAGATATGGGTTGCGAAATCACCTTTTCCGGTGATGTGCTTTTCTTCATCGATATATCCCATCTTGGTCAGGTTTTTGACTTTATTGTTATAGGAGGCAACAATTCTTACTTGTTTATCCGACTTTGTTCGCAGAAAATAATCAAAGTTACTCTTGAGAATCGTGTCGATCTCTTCTTCTGTGTGTGCCTTGATAAGGTTGAGAACCGTATTTACGGATAATCGAAATTGAGAGACAATCGGCTCAATGTCCTTATCGGTGAGTTTCTTTATTTTTTCAATGTCTGCCCGTCTTCGATCCACTAAGGCGATGACAGTTCCGTGCGTATCAATTCCTCTTCTTCCTGCTCTTCCTGCAAGCTGGAAATATTCTTTGGAATTGAGGTAGCGAAAGGAATACCCATCATATTTCTCTAATGAATCAAAACAGACGGTCTTTGCGGGCATATTGATCCCTACGGCAAAGGTTTCGGTTGCGTAGAGTACTGAGATGAGTCCTTTTTCAAAGAGCCGCTCTACAATCTCCTTGAGATTAGGGAGTAGTCCTGCGTGATGATAGGCAATTCCTTTGGTGAGGCACTCTCTGATCTTTCGATAGCTCTGCATTTGCCTCACTTCAGCATTGAGATGCTTATTGATGATTTCGATGATTTCTTTTTTCTGCTGTTTTGAGCAGTAATCACGCATCTTAGCAAGCTCCTGGCTGTATTTCTCGCAGGATTTTCTGTTGAAGATAAAATAAATGACCGGGACATTGTTTCCGATTTCCTTGATGAGGTCCTTGTGATTGGCAGGGTATTCTCTGGGCTGCTTTCTTCTTCCTCTGCTCCTGATGGAGTAGGTGGGAATGTCCTGGATATGGGTTAATTTCTCTACATCAGTAACCCCGAGGGTTTTCTCGAAGACTGAGTGCGTGAGGGGAACCGCTCGCTTGTCATGCGAGACCACATGCACGTTATGCCCTTTGATAGAGGAGATCCATTCAGCGAACTCTTCAGCATTGGGAATAGTAGCAGAGAGGCATAAGAACCGAATAGTAGTTGGAGAGAAAATAATGGATTCTTCCCAGACTGTTCCTCTTTCTCTATCAGAGATATAGTGAATTTCATCAAAGATAACATAGCTGAGATGCTCCATGATGTCATCGCGGCTCAACAGCATGTTTCGATAGATCTCAGTGGTCATGACTAAGAGCGGTGCATCGGGGTTGATAACAACATCACCAGTCATGATTCCTACATTTTCTTTGCCGTAATCATTGATGAAATCCTTGTACTTTTGATTTGAAAGCGCCTTGATAGGCGCCGTATAGATAACTCTTCTTTTGGATTCGAGAAATTTATGAATAGTATAGTCGGCAGTAAGAGTTTTTCCTGTCCCGGTTGGTGCAGAGACAATGACCGAATCGTTGTTTTCGATATGATTGATGGACTGAACCTGAAATTCGTCCAGTGTTAACCCTTTAAATTGCATGAATTTCAAAGAAGTGAGGAGGTTTAAATAACTTTAGCTCCTGGCCTTGAGCTTTTTTCTTTGTTCATAGCAAGCAAAACAGAGTGTATGAACTGTCTTATTGTCATTCGTGTATAATCTACAGTCAGAAGCGCTATTAATGTGCTTTTTGCAAGATTCGCATTGATTGTACATGGTACACCTGCTGGTAATCTTTGCTTACTACTTTAGAGATGTTAATGTATAAATAATTTGCGAATGAATATAAACTGGAAGAAAAAGATAAGAAAAAAAGAAAAGGCTTAGGCTTTTCCAAGGATTCTGAATACTTTGGTTCCGCAGTCAGGACATACACCCTTTGCTGCCTTCATACCATTTTTCATGATCGTTTCCTCTGGATCTTTGATGGTTACTTGTTTTTTACATTTCATGCATCTTCCTTCTGGCATAGTATCACCTTTGATTGTTTTTACAGTATTTTCTCATATAGCCTATTTAGTTTATAAAACTTTGGGAAAAATATTCGCTGCTAAGGGCCTGATTTATAAAGAAATCACTTCACAATCTTGAGAAGGTCTAAGATGTCATTGAGCTCATAATCGGCTTTTACGATCTTTTTTCCTTTTCTGTGGCCATATTTTGCAAAGCAGGTTTGCATTCCCATCTTTTTTGCGCCCATAATATCGCGCTCAGGCATATCCCCAACCATGAGGCAGTCTTCAGGCGGAAGCCTGAGTTTTTTGAGTGCGACTTCAAACGGCTTGGGAGATGGTTTTTTCTGCTTGGTATCATCAAAGGTTACTACGGTATCAAAGAAATAATCAATCTTCATTGCACTGAGCCTCATCCAGGCCTGTATCTTTGGCGCGTCGCTGACAATCGCCAGAGTAATTCCTTTCTCCTTGAGCTTTTGCAGGGTGGCGATAACATGAGGATACGGCTCAAGAAAGCCTACCCGTACTCTTCGATAGGCGTTGATCGCGTAGGCGAGAATCCGATAATCAATTGTTTTTGTCTCTTCCTGGAGAAATTTCTGAAAAATGGTCTGATGCTCCCAACCTAACTGATCATAGAGCTTGAAGAGTTTTCGCATTATTCTTTCCGCTTTCATGTCAAGCCCGGCATCTATCATCGCCGAGGCAGCAGCCTCGACACTGAGGCGTTTCATTTTGATGAAGTCAGTGAGTGTGTTGTCAAGATCAAAAATAATAGCCTTTATCATGATCTTTTCTGGACTTAACACCTATATAAAATGTGTGGAGATGTTACATAGAGTTCTTACTTTTCTTTATTGCCATTTTGACGATGATGGAGGTAGACGCTCACGACGTTCGCTACCGACTACCCCGAAGGTCATGGAAAGCAACAGACTGATTGTCTCGCTTTCTAGGACTCCCAGAAATCCTTGATTTCTGTGAGGGGCATCCCCCAGCCGGTCTACTCCATCGGCAAAATCATGTAAGGAACTGTGTAATGGATCAAAGATAGTTTCAAACTTTTAATTTTCAGTATCGAAATTAATCCCGCTTTAGAATACTTTATATAGAAACCTGCAACGAGAAGTCTCATGAAACAAGTCATTATTGTTCGTTCAGACCTGAAACTCCCGAAGGGCAAAATGTCTGCACAAGTTGCTCACGCATCAACTGAGGCAGTGCTTCGGTCGCATAAAGATGATATTTCGGTATGGAGAAAGGGCGGGATGAAGAAAATTGTCCTGAAGGTTGCTAATCAAAAAGAACTGCTAAAATATAAGACTCTTGCAGAAGATCATGGCTTGGTTACTGCACTTATTACTGATGCAGGCCACACGGTTGTTGAGCCGGGAACCATGACTTGTCTAGGCATCGGTCCAGATAAGGAAGAGAAGATTGATATGGTTACTGGTAAACTCAAGATGGTGTAGCGTATTTTTGACAATACTTTTTTAAATTGCTAACTGGTTCTTATGTACTTACATGGGCTCTTAGCTCAGCCTGGTTAGAGCGATCGCCTCTTACGCGACTGGTTATATACCAGTATGAAGAAAGCGATAGGTCGGGGGTTCGAATCCCCTAGGGCCCACTTGTATTCTAAACTTTTACTCTTTTCACTTTTATTCTTTTCTTGACCACTATTGGCACACATTTGTCGAATAATTTATATATCTGATTAGGCCAAAGAATACGTATGTGTCTTGCGATACCCGGGAAAGTCATTGAAATAACAGGAGATAAGGCTGTTGCTGATTTTGGGGGATTGAAACGAAAAGTCGATGTTTCCCTTATTGATCAATGCAAGGTAAGTGATTACGTCTTAGTCCATGTTGGTTTTGCTATTCAAAAGATTGATGAGCCAACAGCAAGAGAAACCTATCGTCTTCTCTCGGAAATGGATAAGGAAGCAATGAACGAAGAGCTGAGGGCAAATCATGAATGAGTATGTACAGAAAATAGAGGATCTTGCAAAAGAGATGGGAGAGGTTCGCATTATGGAGGTGTGCGGGGGCCATACGAATACTATTATGCGCTATGGCATCAGGGAAGTACTGCCCAGCAACATCAAACTGATATCCGGTCCCGGGTGCCCTGTGTGCGTTACTTCTCAATATGATATTGATTGCATGATTGAGCTTGCGCTTTCTGGGGTGAAGGTTGCTACGTATGGTGATATGATTAATGTTCCGGGAACGAAGATGAGCTTAAAGGATGCTCAGGCGCAAGGGGCAGATGTGAAGATGATTTACTCTGCCGACCAGATCATTGATGAGAAAGATCGTGTGTTCTTTGCTGTTGGATTCGAGACTACTACTCCTATGACTGCGCGGCTGCTTCAGCAGGGCATAACAGTTTTTTGCGCTCATAAACTTATTCCCCCTGCAATGAGAGTGCTTGTGCAGGAAATGAAAATTGATGGATTTATTGATCCGGGGCATGTCTCAACGATCATCGGGGAAGATATCTGGTCTGAGCTGGACATTCCCGCTCCTCAGGTTATCTCCGGATTCAAGCCTGAGCAACTGATTAAGGCAACGTATGTGCTGCTTGATCTCATCAAAAATAAAGAGAAAGAAGTAGTGAATGAATACCCTGAGGTGGTCTTTTCTAAGGGTAATCCTATAGCTACGAAAATTATTGAGGAGACCATGAAGGTGGTGGACTCCGAATGGAGGGGCATGGGTACTATCCCACAGTCCAGTCTTGCTCCTAAGGATCCAAAGCTTGATGCACGGATAGTGTATAAAGATATTCTGAAGAATGTCGTTAGTCAGGAAAATAAGGAGTGCAGGTGCGGTGAAATTGTTAGGGGAATGATTGAGCCGAGAGACTGTAAGCTCTTTGGGCAGGGATGCACTCCTGAAAACCCTCAGGGCGCCTGCATGGTGAGCGAGTCAGAAGGAGCGTGCGCTATTGCATTTAAGTATGGGAAGAGCCTTTCTGAATAGATAGTAAGTTGATTGGGAACAGATAGTGAATGGATATGAGTGAGAGCATGGCTTCGGAAAAAAAATGTTTAACTGGGCAATGCCCTCCTTTGCAAAAGGAAGATGAGCAGGTAGTCAAGCTTAGCGAGGGTTCGGGAGGCAAGGAGATGCACCGGCTTATTGCTGAGGCAACATCCCACTTTAGTTCTGGAGACTGGAAGCATACTGATGAAGACTCCTCTTTGCTTGCGGTGAATCAGAATAACGTCTTGTTTACTACTGATTCTTATGTGGTCACTCCTCTTTTTTTCCCCGGAGGAGATATAGGGAAGCTTGCGTTTTGCGGTACGGTCAATGATCTTTCGGTGATGGGCGCAAAGCCACTTGGGATCTCTCTCGGGCTTATTATTGAGGAAGGATTTTCGAAGTCGGACCTCTTTGCGATACTCAAAACCATCGGGGAGCTTTCTAAGCAGGCCGGAATACCGATTGCTACTGGTGATACCAAGGTTATGGAGAGAGGATCGGTGGATAAACTTATTATCAATACGAGCGGGATTGGGGTTGCGCAGAATGTTCTCGATGAGCAGATAGAACCCGGGGACAAGATCATTGTTTCCGGGGGTATCGGCGAGCATGGCACTGCACTTCTTGCAAAACGCTTTGAGCTTGAATCTTCAGTTAAAACCGACAGTAAACCACTCTGGGAAGAGATTAACAGTGTCGTACACCTGGTGAAGCAGGCAAAGGATATTACCAGGGGCGGGCTTGCCTCAGTGCTTAATGAGATTGCACAAAAAGAGAAGAAACAACTGACAATTATTGAAGAGTCTATTCCACTGCTTGGCGAGGTACGGGCATTGACAGAAATTCTGGGCATTGATGCGTATTCGCTTGCCTGCGAGGGAAGGTTTGTTTGTATTTGCTCTGCAAAACATGCAGATGCTGCTGTTGAAAAACTACGAGTGTTTAATACGATGGCCTGTGTCGTTGGGGAGGTTCAGGATGGCAGCGATGTTATTGTGCAGACACGATTCGGGAAAAAAATTCTGAGTATGCCCTCGGGCAATATCGTTCCGAGGATTTGTTAGAAATTAGTTTTCAGATAATAAGCAATTTGTCCGAAACTAATTCCTCCGTCTCCGCTTGGAACCTGCTTATTAAGATATACTCCTTTGTCGATCATATAGGAGGACATGATTGTGTTGTATGCACACCCTCCTGAGAAGACTATCGGTTTCTTTTGTTCTGAAGCTATTTCGTGCAATCCTTTTGCAAGATAGAGCTGAGCGGTAGCTGCAAGCCTTTTCCTGTCTTTTTCTTTGTTTTCGATGAGGTACCTGAATAGAGGGGTAGTGAGTAAAACGTTATTTTCAATGACCGGCTCCATATCATAGGGTATGGATGAATGCGCTTCCAGCAGCATAGCTGGCCTTCCTTCATAGGTTCTCTCATTGCAAAGTCCCAGCATGAATGCGGCAGCATCTAAGATTCTCCCGCAGCTACTGGTTAGAGGACAATTGAATTGCTCATTGAGCTGCTTTCTCATTATGGCTAGTTCTTTTTGCGTGAAATAGTTTCGCATGTGCTTACTGCATTCTTCAGGAGGGAGGAATTTTGACAAAATGGAGAAAAGCATTTTTGCTGGATATTTCGCTGCAGAGTCGCCCCCCAGCTGATAGTGCTGCTCAAGATGTCCCGTTCGCTTGTTATTGTAAAATACCTCTCCCCCCCATATTGTCTCATCCTCACCGTAGCCTAGTCCATCACAGACGATTGCTGCGAAATCTGTTAGATTGTGCTCTTGTGCGACACTGCAGGCATGAGCTTTGTGGTGCTGCACTCTTATCAGCGGAATATTCCACTCTTCTGAGAGTTCCTGTGCATATATCGAGGTATTGTAGGCGGGATGCGCATCTGCAAGTATCACCTCTGGTTTGCACTGAGTAAATGCAAGGAACTTGCTTACCATTTTTTTATAGGAATTGAAGGTGTTTGCATCTGAGGTTGTCCCCATGTAGGGAGAGAATATTGCTTTCTTGTCTTTGAATAGGCAGAAGGTATTGCTTAATTCTGCTCCCAGAGCGAGTATCTGTTTATGACATGAGGTTTTTAGGGGGATTGACTGTGGGACAAATCCCCTGCTTCTTCTTATCAGGAGGTTTTTGTTTTGGATGATTTTTACCAGAGAATCATCAATGGGGTTTTCTATTGGCCTGGTGTGATTGAGAATATTTTGTACGTTCTGCTGGCTGCTTGCGGTGGTGATAGGTTGATCGGAGATATTTGAGGAGGTCATGACAATAGGCTCACCGATGTAATCAAAAAGAAGGTAGTGAAGAGCGGTATAAGGCAGCATGATCCCAATCGTATCAAGCTCGCTTATTTCTTTCAGGGATGCTTTCTTTTTGAGAATGAGGATGGGGCGCTGTACGGACTGGAGAATGTCTGCTTCTTTTTTCGATATGTGAGCTATTTTTTTTGCCATATCGATGTCTCTGCACATAACGGCGAAGGGTTTATGCGGCCTTGCTGTTATTGCTCTGAGTTCCTTGATTGACTCTTTTTGAAGGCTGCAGGCCAAATGGAATCCTCCGATTCCTTTTATGGCTACTACTTTGCTATTCTTAATGAGTTTAACCGTTTGCTCTATGAGTTCCAGCTCATTTGCGCTTTTAACTTCTCTCCCTTCTCTGAATAACTGCAGTCTTGGACCGCAGTTGTGACAGGCAATGGTCTGTGCATGATACCTTCTGTCTTTGGGGTCAGTGTATTCCCTATGGCATTCCGGGCACATCTCAAAAGAATCCATCGTTATTGTTTTTCGATCGTAGGGGCTTTTTTTTGCGATAGAGAAGCGGGGGCCGCAGTTCGTGCAGGTAGTGAAGTAGTAGTTGTGCCTTCTGCTTGTACTATCCTTGAGTTCTTTTTGGCAATCTTTGCAGAGGAACAGATCAGGCGGGATCTCAGCAAATCCTTTTCCTTCACTTTCTTTTATGGTAAAATCATTGAAGTGTTTTTCTGATGGTTTTACCTCGTATGACTCGATTTTTGCAAGTTCAGGAACACCCTTTAGAATTCGTACAAACTTTTCTTTATCGTTTACCTCAACGATCACGCCTCCTCCAGTATTTTGAACATATCCTCTTAGTCCTGCTTTTTTGCAGGCATTATAGATATATGGCCTAAACCCCACTCCCTGAACGATGCCTTTGATGATAAAGGTGTACATGCAATGTGCTAAGAGGTTTTCTCTTAAATAGATTTCTTAATCTCCCCTGTTTTCATGCTAAACTTTTCATCACAATCTTTATATATGCGATCACTTCCAAAAAGAGAGAGGTGGGACCATCGATAAGAATGTATCTTCAAAATATCTTCTGATAGGAATTTTCGTTGGACTTCTTGCTTTGGTGTACTTTATTTTGCATCCTTTTCTGCAGGCAATCCTAGCTAGTTTTGTGTTAGCCTATGTTTTTTATCCCATTTACACATTTTTTCGCAGAACTCTTCGCTCAAAGAATCTTGCCGCTCTTCTGGTAAGTGTCTTAGTTGTACTTGTATTTTCGCTTCCTATTGTCTTTGTTGCGAACTCGCTTAGCCAGGAGGCAAGAGTAAACTATGTCTTCATCAAGAAAATCCTTGCAACCGGCGACATCGTAGAGGGGGAGTGCGACCCGGAAAACCCTATCTGCAGGCTGGAGGGATTTCTCGGAGAGTATATTGCTGATCCTCAAATTAAATTCCAGCTCACCAGCGGCCTTACGCGCGTAACTGACTTCTTTGTTAATTTTGCAGGTGACATCATTTTTTCTATACCTTTGTTCATCCTGAACTTTTGTGTTATGGTCTTTATTATTTTTTATCTGCTTAAAGAAGGAGATGTGCTGGTGTACAGGCTTAAACGGCTTATCCCGCTCAAGCAAATCCACCGAACGAATATTTTTGATAAGCTCAAGGACGTGACTTTTGCGGTTATCTACGGGCATATTACGGTTGTTGCAGGCCAGGCGGCAATTGGGGGGCTTGCCCTTTGGATATTCGGAGTGCGAAGCCCTTTCCTTTGGGCTATTGTGATGTTTTTCTTCGGGCTTATTCCTTTCCTTGGGACCGGGGTGGTATGGGTGCCTGCAGTTATCTTTAAAGCGATTAATCAGGAACCCGGTGCAGCAATCGGCCTGCTTATTGTTGGCCTGTTCATATCAACAGCAGATAATTTCATCAAACCTAAAATTATTTCCGGGAGAGCAGATGTTCATCCAGTATTGGTGTTGCTCGGTGTAATCGGAGGCTTGCTTGTTTTTGGGGGAATTGGTATTATCGTAGGCCCTGTTATTCTCTCCTTGTTCATTACTTTTATTGAAATCTATGAGGCGGAACATCTTGAAGCTAAAAGTTAAGCGGCTGGGAATATCAACAGGAGGCCCGCTAGTGGCTATTATCAATGAGGAGGATGCGAAGGTTTTGGACCTTCATCCTCTGGACAGAATTAAGATAACTAAAGGAAAATCCATTGAAACAGTGGTTGTGGATATAGGAAAAAAAAGTGTTGTTCCGAAGGGAACTATTGGGGTCTTTGATGAGCTGACTGCATCCCTTCCTCTAAAGGATCGCGATTCGGTAGCGATTAAAGTTGCCAAGAAACCGGTTTCTCTGGACTATATCAAAAAAAAGCTTGATGGCTATAGCCTGAGCAAGAAAGAAATTGACCAGATTGTATGGGATATTGTTCATAACAGATTAAGTGATGTGGAGCTGACGTTTTTCATCGCTGCATCCTACTGCAACCCAAATAACATGGATGAGACCGTCTGGCTTACGCGGGCCATTGCTAATGAGGGGGATCGACTGCAGCTTAAGGAAAAAAAGATTATCGATAAGCATAGCATAGGCGGTATTCCCGGAAATCGCACTACCCTGGTAGTTGTCCCGATCATGGCAGCTGCGGGCTACACGATGCCAAAGACCAGTAGCAGGGCGATTACTTCTCCTGCAGGCACTGCAGACACCATGGAGGTGCTTGCGAGTGTTGAATTCAGCCTCAAGAAAATGAGGGAGATTATTACTAAGGCTAAGGCCTGCATTGTATGGGGTGGTGCCCTTAATCTTGCTCCTGCTGATGATAAGATCATTAATGTGGAGAAATCGTTGATGATTGATGCCGAGTCTCAATTGCTTGCATCTATTATGGCAAAGAAGCACTCGGTTTCTTCTACTCATGTCATTATTGATATTCCGATTGGCCCTAATACCAAGATTACTGACCGCAAAAAGGCTGAGCACCTGAAATATAAGTTTAAACAACTGGGAACTAAATTGGGGATGAAGATAAGTGTGATACTCACTGACGGCAAAGAGCCTATCGGTAATGGAATCGGCCCTGCGCTTGAGGCGCGCGACGTATTGAAAATCCTGCGGCAGGATGATGATCGACCCCTTGATCTCGAAAAGAAATGCCTTGCGATGTGCACTCAGCTGTTTTCCCTGATGGGAAAGAGGAACGGGCTTACGCTCTCAAAACAACTCCTGCAATCCGGAAAGGCGTATGAGAAGATGCAGCACATCATTAAGCTGCAGGGAGGAAATGCCCGAATAAAACCGGAAGAGATTCCTCTCGCGCGCTTTGAATATGATGTTATTGCAAGCAAGAGCGGGAAAATCAAATCCATCAACAACCTCTTTGTTGCGAAGATCGCGCGCATTGCCGGTGCTCCGCAAAATAAGGGTGCAGGGATTTACTTGTATAAGCATATTGGCGAAACCTTAAAAAAGGGAGAGCGTATTATGACTGTCTATGCCGGAACCAAGAGCAAGATTGATTATGTCGAGCAGGTTCTGGAAGGGATGGATGATATTGTTGTGTATTGAGGAACGAACATGCCAAGACCAGGATCAATTATACCAAAGGCACCTGTTGCCAAGGTTATGCAAAATGCAGGAGCGAAACGCGTTTCCGATGATGCGACAGAGGCTATGGTGCAGTTTTTAATGGATTATTCTTTGACCGTGAGCGAGAGAGCAGTTCGCATTGCCCGGCACTCGGGCCGAAAGACCGTGAAGGCAGGCGATATTAAAGTTGCGGTGAAGTGATTTCTTGGAATAGTTTTATAAAATAGTGTTTTGTTCTGAAATGTTTATGGGCTGGTAGTTAAATCTGGAAGCTGGGAACAGTTGGATAATATAACGCGCCGCTGGCAGCGGTGAGGCTCCGGGTTCAAATCCCGGCCAGTCCATTTTTTTCTTAAAAATCAATCGCCATTTCTAATAACTGCTTTTTATACTTAACCATGGCATCGAGAATGTCGTTTGATGAGATGATTCCCTGGAGCGCTCCGTTTTCAAGAACGATGACTCGTTTGATTCCTTTATCTCTCATTAATCCCATGGCTTTGGAACTATGATCTGTTGGCTTGACAGAAACAGGGTTTTTGTTCATAACCTCCCTGATAAATACTTTTTTTGGTGAGATTCCTTTGGCGATGACTTTGTTTATGATGTCTTTGTTTGAGACTACCCCGATAACCTTTTTATTTTCAATGGTATCGAAGACAACCACTAAGCCACGATTATATTTTCCCATCTCTTCGGCTGCTTTTTGTACCGTGTCTCCACCGAATACGGCAACGGTGTCTTTGTTCATGAGGTCTTTTACGTCCATGTTTTGATATCTGGTTTTAGTCTATTAAAAAGTTGTCATTTCCTATACACATGCAGATAATCAATCAACATCGGCAAATCAGTAAACTTCTCTCCTTTTTCGTATCGTTTTATTGCTTTTTTATCTTTGAGCGTGACTGTTTTTATGAATTGCAGTCCTTCGAAATTGGTACGTACTTTAGAAGTATCGTAGAGCAGGAACAATGTTCCTTGTTTTGATTCTTCTGCGATCTTTTCTGCTATTTCATTGCAGCCGTTGATGAAGTTGAAGATGATATTGAAATCTTTGAAGCTTTTTTTTAGCTTCTTGTAGGGCTTTTCTTCCAGGAAATTTCCTTGCACTATTTCTACTTTTAAAGAAAGGTTACTTAGCATTTCAATTGATGCTTTGTAAAATTCTTCCTCTGCCTCTATTCCATAGGCTTGCAGTCCATGTATTGACGCAAAAGCAAGCACTCTTCCATCACCTGATCCCATGTCGAGAAAAGACTGCCCTTTTTCTATGAGGCCTTCAGAGAATAATACTTTGAATAACTCTTCCATATGACCCAGAGCAGTGGGCATATACAATCCTGCTGACGTATTTGTGTTTACTTCTCCTAGCCTTTCTCTTCGGTTGTTCTCGTATTGTTGATAGTAATTAATGATGGTCTGTGCGTCCATATTGCTTCCATTTGAATTCAGGTTTATATTTTTTTTCTCTCTTCCTCTCTTACAATAGCAATACTTTTATAGCGTCTGTGTTTAACTTCTGCTATGGGTAAAACAGAGACGTTTCTTGAAATCTTCCGAAAAGCACAGAAGAAATACGGTAAAAGCACCTATCGACTGGCAGGCGATGCCTGGCCAGAGCCTTGGCAGACCGTGATTACAACCATCATGTCTGCGCAGAGCCGAGACGAGACCACGATTCCTATTGCAGAAGATTTGTATAGAAAATATCCTACATTGGAGAGCCTGGCAAGTGCGAAGTATGATGATGTTCTTCTGGTCTTGAAAAGCATGAACTATAACCGAACCAAAACAAAGCATGTGATTGAGGCAGCGCAGTTTATCTTGAGCGAGTTTAAGGGCAAAGTTCCCGAATCGATTGATGAGCTGGTGAAAATTCCGGGGGTTGGCAGGAAAACAGCGAATTTAGTGGTCTCTGAGGTATTTCAGAAGCCTGGTATTTGTGTGGATACGCATGTGCATCGCATCTCTAATGTCTTTGGTTTTGTTGATACCAAAACACCCGAACAAACAGAGTATGCGCTTCAGAAAATCGCACCAAAGCGATATTGGTCAAAAATAAACCGATTATTTGTTCTGTGGGGTAAAGACGTTGCGGGAAGGGATAAGGAGAAATTGCTTGCAGCACTGGAATAGTTTATGAGAAAGTCAAGCTGCGCTTGGCTAGTAGCTGTAAAATCCCTTATTTTTCTTTGCTTGCTGACATTCTCCGGATGAGACGACCCTCTTGTCAGCCCGTTACTTTATACGTATGGATTTTACCTGATGCTACTAGCAATACTTTCTCTTAACCTTGTGAAAAGTAACCTTTTTAAACCCTAGATTCATACCTTCTCTATGCTGGTAGTGATTAATTTTGGGTCCCAACTTGCACATTTGATAGCAAGAAGGGTGCGCGAACTGGGTGTGTATTCTGAGATTGTTCCTTCTGATATTTCTGCTAAAAAGCTTGCATTAATGAGCCCATCAGGCATTATTCTCTCTGGCGGACCTTCTTCAGTCTATGAGAAGGGGGCACCTGCATTGGATGATGCTATCTTTGATCTGGGTATTCCTGTTTTAGGAATCTGCTATGGCTTGCAACTGATTGGGAAGCGGTTTGGTAAGGTAAAGAACCATGCTATCAAAGAATATGGCAAGGCTATGCTTGCGGTAAAGAAGACAGGGAAGCTTTTGAATACACTAGGTAAGGAAGAGCAGGTGTGGATGAGCCATGGTGATGCAATTACTTCCCTGGATAAAGATTTTCAGATTATCGGCTCTACTGACTCCTGCTCTGTTGCGGCAGTTGAGAACACGAAGCAGAATATCTACGGTGTTCAGTTCCATCCGGAAGTCGTGCATACGAAAAAAGGAAAACAAATTCTTAAGAATTTCGTATTTGGGATCTGCAAGTCTAAAAAAGACTTCAATATTTCTGATCTAAAAGAAAAAATTATCACTGAAATACGAGAAGAAGTAGGTGATGAAGAAGTGCTGATGGCTACTTCCGGAGGAGTTGATTCTACTGTTGCTGCGGCTTTGCTGCATGAGGCTATCGGCGAGCGGTTACATTGCGTGTTTATTGACCATGGTTTGATTCGAAAGAACGAGAAAAAGGAAGTAGATACTGCCTATAAACGATATATGAAGTTTGAGCATTATCATTCCCTTGATGCTTCCTCAATTTTTTTGCAAAAGCTTAAGGGAGTAAGTGATCCTGAACAAAAACGAAAAATCATTGGGCACACGTTTATCGAAGTATTTGAGAAGAAGGCACGAGAACTCAAGAACAAGCATCCAAATATCACGTTCTTAGGTCAGGGAACGATTTATCCTGATCGTATCGAGTCCGCCCAGCCCTCAAAGAATGCTTCAAAGATTAAATCTCATCATAATCTTACCCTGCCTGAGAAAATGGATCTGAAGATCATTGAACCGCTGAAGGAATTTTATAAGGATAATGTCCGACAGATGGGTACATTGCTGAATATCCCTTCTTCTCTTCTTGATCGGCACCCCTTTCCGGGACCTGGCCTTGCTATTCGGATCCTTGGAGAAATTACTCCGCGCAGAATTTCTATCCTGCAGGAAGCAGATGCAATCTTTATTCACGAATTGAAGGATTCAGGATATTATGCGAAAACCTGGCAGGCGCTTGCTGCTTTGCTTCCGGTAAAGACCGTTGGAGTAATGGGAGATTCACGAACATATGAGTATATGATTTCGCTTCGGGCGGTGACCTCTGTTGATGCGATGACTGCTGATTGGGCAAAACTTCCACATTCTCTTTTGGAAAAGATTTCTACCCGTATTGTTAACGAAGTGAAGGGCGTGAATCGCGTTGTGTATGATATCACTCAGAAGCCTCCTGGTACAATTGAGTATGAATAGTTCTTGTTGTCTCTACTTTTCAATAGTTAAATATATAAATCCCTATTTGAAATAGTCAGCGATGGATCATTATCTGAAAAATGAGAAGACTATTCTAGAAGTAAAGGATTTGACCATTACCTATAAGGGAAACGGAAAGACCAGTTCTGATCAGCAAGCCCTTTATGACGTAGATTTAAGAATTCCAAAGAATAAAGTTACTGCTTTGATCGGCTCAAGTGGCTGTGGAAAGAGTACTCTTCTTAAATCCCTCAATCGGATGCTCGAGGTTAATGCGGTCTTTGAGAAAAAGGGAGAGATACTCTATCATGGTCGTGAGATTTACGATCCAATGACTGATGTAGTAGAGCTTAGAAGGTCAGTAGGAATGGTTTTTCAAAAACCGACTCCCTTTCCTAAAAATATCTATGAAAATGTTGCTTATGGATTAAGAATCCAAGAAGGAAAGTACAAAGACTCAAATTTCATCACTACTTCCTACGATCACCTTACTCGTTATAGACGTAAGAAGAAAAATTTTCCTAGAACTGAGTTGGATCAAATAGTAGAAAGCTCTCTTCAACAAGCCGGACTCTTGAATGAAGTTAAAGATCGGCTATTTGAATCTGGTTTAGACCTTTCTGGTGGGCAGCACCAGCGTCTGTGTATTGCACGGGCGATTGCGGTCAAGCCAGAAGTTCTTCTTATGGATGAGCCTTGTTCAGCACTGGATCCTACTTCGACAGCTAAGATTGAAGAATTGATTGAAAAGCTGAAGAAAAAGTATACTATCGTAATTGTAACACATAATATGGAGCAGGCTATGCGAGTTTCTGATTATACAGCATTTCTTAATAAGGAAGACAACGGTAAAGGAGCAGAGCTCATTGAAGTTGGCCCAACAGAAAAAATTTTTTCGAATCCAAATAAAAAAGAAACAGAAAACTATATCACTGGCAAATTCGGCTAGCACAAAAAGCTTTTATACTCACTTCTTTTAGCAACTATTCATGGCCTTTGCACGACCGAAAGGAACAGAGGATTTTTACCCATCTCAGATGGCTATTCGATCCCGTATTTTTGATTCGCTTAGAAATACGTCTCAAAAGTATGGATACAGAGAGGTATCTACTCCTGCTTTCGAGAGCTTGGGGCTGCTTTCGAAAAAAGAAGGTGAGGAGATTAAAGAGCAGATTTTTACCTTAGAAAAACGCTCAAAGGAAGAGTTTGGCCTACGTTTCGATTTGACTGTTCCTTTGACCCGCATGTTCATGGAACAGCAGAAATCACTCTCAAAACCTGTTCGCTGGTTTGCACTGGATCGCATGTGGCGTTATGAGCGGCCGCAGAAGGGCCGGATGCGCGAATTCTATCAGCTTAGTGTTGAGCTATTTGGAGCAGACTCCCTTACTGCGGATGCAGAGATTGTCTCACTTGCCCTGGACTGCCTCATTGATCTTGGACTGACAGAGAAGGATATTGTTTTGAAACTGAATGATCGAAAATTGCTGCAGGCGCTCTTATTGGATATTATTCCTAAGGGAAAATTAGAGGCAGTTATTCGGCTGATTGATAAGCGAGCAAAGATTCCAGCAGAGGTTTTTGCGGATGAATTAAAGAAGGAAGGAATTGATAAGGTTTCTGAGATTGAATCTCTTTTAGACTCTGATTTGAGCTCGATTGATTCTTCAAAGAAAGAAGTTCGGGATGCTTTAGCGTCCATTACTACATTACTTGAGCTTCTCGGAGATAAGAAAAAATATGTTGAATTTGATCTGTCCACCGCTCGCGGCCTTTCATACTATACCGGAATTGTGTTTGAGGTGTTTGATCGCACAGGCAAGTATCGCTCTATTCTTGGCGGTGGAAGGTATGATAATTTAGTGGAAATGTTTGGAGGACAACCCACTCCTGCGACTGGGTTT
The DNA here is from genome assembly GCA_028279765.1 of Candidatus Nanoarchaeia archaeon. Lineage (GTDB taxonomy): Archaea > Nanobdellota > Nanobdellia > Woesearchaeales > WJIZ01 > JANQND01. Next base: position 57,055 of record JANQND010000011.1, read on the forward strand.
GGGATTGGGTATTCAACGCTCTCTCTTCTTTTAGAAGATAAAGGATTGATCTCTGCTGATGAGGCTGGTCCGGATTATTTTATTGGAGCATTGTCTGAAGGTCAGGCCAGTATTGCCCTGAAGCTTGCTACCAAGCTACGCAAAAAATCTACCGTCGAGGTAGATGTGATGGGAAGAAATGTAGGCAATCAACTCAAGTATGCAAACAAGATTAAGGCGCGCAAAGTTATTATCATTGGTGAAGATGAGGCAAAGTCTGGTTCTGCTGTAGTAAAAGATCTAGAGACAGGAAAAGAAGAAAAGATTTCTCTTTAATAATTAAATTTTTGTTAACTGAATGATTTCATCTCCTATGTAGAACGAATTCTCTGCCTGGCTGACCATGCCACCACTTCTCTCAACTAAAGGAGGATGCTCTCTGAGAACATTAAGCTGCTTGAATTGCTTTAAGGCATAGTTGATTTGTGCTTCTGAGCGCTTGTCTGAGAGCCAGCGCTTGGTGAAGGGAAGGTTTTCGAATCCGTCGATTTCTTTTTGAATATCCCGCACGAACCCGGTTCTTACAGATTTTTTGCCGACCATTTCAAAGACATTAGGCTCGCCTTGTTCTTGGATGAGACCAACGCCTGTGCTTGCGAACGGCTCAACAGCAATAAAGCCTTCTTCGAGAACATCGTCTCCTTTTGTGTCATAATTTGGAATAGTTGGTGCGGTATGAATCCCGTAATGTGCTAGTCCATGGCCAGAGAGATTTCTTACGGGTTGAAATCCTAGGTTTGTTGTGGCATCCTCAATTGCTTTTCCTATTCTTGAAATTTTGATGCCTTTTTCCAGGACCTCTGTTGCTGCTTTGAGCGCTTCCTCGCTTGCTTTGAGAAGGTCACTGTAGTTTCCTGAAAGATCAACAGAGCAGGCATTATCTCCTATGTATCCGTCTACATGGACTCCAACATCAAGACAGCAGATCTGGTCTTCGAAGATGATGGGATCATCTTTTATGGCGCAATAATGCGCAGCAATTTCATTGCAGCTAATTTGTGGTGGAAAAGCGGGCTTTGCTCCTAATTCTTCTATTTTGTTTTCTATTTTTTGAGTAACATCGAGCATGCCAGCTCCTTTTTTAATGAGGTCTTTTCCGTATAAAAGAACTTCTTTTGCGATCTTTCCTGCATGCTTATAGTTTTGGAGTACTTCTTCGTCCATATTTTGCTAGATTTTACTGATTTATTTAAAGGTTGTTGAAAGAGATTGTTCTAACTCTATTTCCTTTTCCCAATTGCTGTCAGGGAATCGTTTTCGTTTTTCTTCTAATAACTTTAGATAATATTCAAACTTTTCTTTAGTGAATCTCGGATGATGTTTTATGCTGATTCTTGTTGATCCTATTGTTCCGTCTTTTTCTCTGATTGATTTTTTGACTGTTTCATGGATGGGATAGGTAAAGTGTATTCCTTTTTTGTTTTGAAAGAGTTTGCAAATTCCTCTGCTGAAGAGTTTTTTTTCTTTAGAGTATGTTTCTTGAATGAATCGATAGCCAAGGTGTTTTGTATTTTTTGTTAGATTTCGTATTGTTTCGAAATCTTTCTCATCAATAGACTCATCAGGGTCTAGCCATAATATCCAGTCTTTGGTTGCTTTTTGTACGGACTGATTTCTTGCTTTTGAAAAATCATCTTCCCATCTTTCTGTAAATATTTTTTTGGTGAATTTTTTTGCAATGCTTATCGTGTTATCTGTTGATCCGGTATCTATGATGATGATTTCATCGGCTAATGGCTGGTGATGTTGTAGAAATTTCTCTAGATGCTGTTCTTCATTCTTTGTGATTATGCAAAGAGAGATGGACATAAAGAAAGCAATACTCAAGAACTAATATAATGCTTTCTACTTCAACCGAACCGTATCTAAATTCCTCGGCGCAGCGGTCTCAATTCTATTTTGCTTGTGAATCGAAGATGCTAAATCAGAACACCGTGAACTCTCGCCGTGGACAATAAGAACTCTTTTCGGTCGCGGATTGCATTTATGCACGAAGCTCATCAACTGGTTTCTTCCGGAGTGGCCGGTTAATCCATCAATCGTATGAATTTCTAATTTTACTTTAAGCATATCGGGCTTGGTTGCCGTACCCATATTGATGTCGCGCTCTCCGCGCTGTATTCGCCTTCCCATAGATCCTTCTCCCTGATAGGATACAAAGGTCATGGTATTCTTTGGATTGTCTGCAAGATGCTTGAAGTACTCGACAGATGGACCGCCAACAAGCATACCGGAGGTTGCTAAAATTACGCAAGGTCCGGTTTCTTCAATGACTTCCATTCGCTCTTTTTGCGATCCGATTCGCTTGAACATGGGGTGCAAAAATGGATTATGGTCCTTGTGGAATATGAGTTTTCGAATAGAACTGTTGAGATATTCCGGATACGCGGTATGAATTGCAGTAATATCCCATACCATTCCATCAATGATGACAGGAATTTCCTTAATAACATTCGTTCGCACCATCTCTTCGATTACCATCATGACTTCCTGCGCTCTTCCTACACCCAGAACCGGGATAAGCACTTTTCCTCCCCTATTAAGAGTGGTACTGATGATATCTTTGATTTGAGCTTCGCACTCTTTTCTGGTCGGAAGAATATTGTCTCTGCCTCCATATGTCGATTCGATCATTAAGGTTTCTAACCGTGGGAACTCGGAGACCGCAGGCTCTAAGAGCGCAGTTCTTCCGTATTTCATGTCTGCACCGTAGAGAAGATTATGGAGCCCGTTTCCAATATGAATATGGACCATTGCACTTCCTAAGATATGTCCAGAGTTGTAGAAGGTGATTCTCATATCCGGCGTAATATCGGTTACTTCATTATAGTCAAGAGTGATGGTTTGCCTTACCGTATTCTTTACTTCTTCAGAAGTATAGATGGGTTCTCTTCCTTCATTTCTCATGATTTTAATGAGGTCCAATTGCAGAAGAGACATGACATCTCTTGTAGGAGTGGTACAATAGATCGGTCCACTGTATCCGAATTTCACTAAGTAGGGAATTAATGCTGAATGATCAAGATGTGCGTGGCTCACAATGACTGCATCTAATTCGCCTACCTTAAACTCAGGTGCTTCCAAGTATGGATATGCTTCAGGATTATCAGGAGTAAGCGATGGATCCATTCCGCAATCGAGGAGCACTCGTGATTCCGGGGTATGTAACAGGAAGCATGATCTTCCAACCTGTCTTCCTGCGCCAAGATAGGTTAATCGTACCCATTCATGCTTTTTCTCCCTCATCCATCCATCGTAGACTCGATGGCCTACTTTATCGAGGAATTTTCTTCTCCAGTCAGAGTTTTGGTAGAGAACGGAGCGGATGTTCTCGATTAATTTTGATCTAATTGCAGGCTTTCTTCGAATGGTTGGCACCCACCTGGTTTTTTCTTTGATTTCTCTAAGCAGAGCTCCCTGCTTTCCGATGGCAAGGCCAGGCTTTTCTGCTTCAATGACCACCATGCTTCTTTGTGGGTCAAAGATAACCTGATCAATGCCAGCCTCATCAGTGAGAATTCTGCGAATTTCTTTTTCTGCTTCTTCCTGATCGATGGTTATGGATGGATCCGGCCGCAGCTCGATTCTTTTCTTGACTTTATCGACACACTGCCTAATCAATCCATTGTTATTTAGAAAGAAGTCTTGGTCTTTCGTATATAATACAATATTTGCTCCCTCATAGCCTGCTGCTGAGATTTTATCATTAGGCAGGTCCTTGAGGATTTCCTTTATAATGTCAGCCATTCTGTAACAACTATATGTCTGTTTTCTGTAGAGAGAACTCTATACTTTATTCAATCTTATAGGCAAGTTCCTGCGTTGGCAGGTTATTTACGCCCTCTTTGGTTATTACTGCAATATCGACTCCGTTACCTGAGGCAACGTCTCGCTGTACTGCAGAGTTAATTGCTTTCTTTGCTACATCCACTGCAAGGTCTGTAGTCATCTCATTCTGGCATAACGCTTCCAGAACTCCATAGGCCATAACGCTTCCAGAGCCTGAAGATACGAAATCATCGCACTCCATGACGGAACCATCTGCGCCTACATCATAAATATGAAATCCGTACTCATCAACACCGGCAACCAGAAAATGGCTTACTCCCGGAATAGTACTGAATTTTCTGATATTGCCATAAACAAGTGATCCTAATAGGTGAACAACTTCCTTTACTGTTGATGTTCTGCCTGATCTAATGTCTTTAAGGCTGATTTCTGCCTTGAGAATATTTGCCATTAGCTGAATATCAGAGACCGTACCTGCAGTGGTAACGGAAATATTTGGCGTGATTTGCAGAATCTTGGTTACTTTCTTATGTGCGACTAAATATCCTGCTGTTGCCCGTTTGTCTGCTGCTAATACTACACCGTCTTTGCATTTAATAGCAAGCGTTGTAGTTCCTGTTTTTACTATGTTTTCTTGTGCCATCTATGATCCCACGTTAAAAATTCTTTTTTAAGAATTGATAGTAGCTGGATAGTGCGCAGGTAGTATATAAATATTATGGTTTGGATGGTGCTATTCAAATATAACGGTCGCTATGTTACTGACCAAAATTTATTTATATTTGTATTCCATTAGCCAGAGACATGATTTACCCTATATACATAATAGGATGCGCAATTATTTTCATTAGTCTTTACATTAAATGGTTTCGAGAGACCCAAATTATTATAGATTATGCTAGACAAAAATATGCTAAAGAATCAGGAGAATTACCCAGGTATGCCTCACTACTGCCTAGCTTGTCATTTAGATACTCAAAGCCCCAAAACAATTGGAGAGAGTTACTTAGAAAGCACCCTCAGGATGAGAGGCTACGCAGTGTTAATAGGATTATCCTCAAGTATGGATTGATTAGCTTCTTGGTTTACATCTTGTTTACTGCTTTTGTGTTTGGTATCGGCTTTCTCTTCTCCACACACATTTGACTTTTGAGGGCAATCTCTCCTCTAATCCTTACACTCCTGGCACGTGCCCCTCACTTCAATTTGAAATGAGGAAATCGTTCCGGGGATCTTACTTTTAAGAAAATCAATGGAGTCTACATCAAAATGAATTACTTGGCCTGTTTTCTCACAAATATAATGACAATGGCTTTTCTTGTTATTCGAATAAATAGTGCGCCGATCACACAGATAGGAATGAATGCTGCTTTGCTTTTTTAGATGATTGAGGTATCGATAAATCGTTGCAATACCAATAGAGGAGTCTTTCTTTTTTACTTTTTCGAGGAGCGATTCAGCAGTAAAGAAATCGGTCAGCTTGTCTATTTCTTTTTGAATGAGTTCTTTTTGTTTTGTATTTCGTGATTTTTTCATGGTCTTATTGACATACTCCTTACTGATACTGAAAATCGCTAAGTATTATAAATATTGCCTATTTACGCTTAAAACATGAAGAAAATACCTATCACATTAATCACTGGATTTTTAGGTGCGGGGAAAAGTACTTTTGTGAACAGAATTCTTAAAGAAAGACCTGATATTAAGTTTGGGCTTATCCTTAATGAGTTTGGCGATGTTAAATTAGAAAGCCAGATTGTTGAAGCAAAGGAGGATGAAATAGTTGAGCTTGAAAATGGGTGCATGTGCTGTGTTGGTCGCTCTGATATTGTTGACAGCGTAGTAAATATTCTTAGAGCTCAACCTCAGTTAGATCATATTATTATAGAAGCATCGGGCCTCTCCGATCCTGTTCCGATTGCGCAAACCTTAATGACTATGCCAAGATCAACTGAATTTGACCTGAAGGTTAATCTTGAGACCATTATTTGCATTGTTGATGCCCTTAATTTCAGTTTTGCTGAGCAAGATTTCATTATAACAACAAAACAGCTAGAGTTTGCCAGCTTTATTGTTTTTACGAAAACCAAGGAAGCAGGCATTGAACAAACCGAAAAGGTCCGAGCGCAGATTCAGGCATTAGCTGGCAGAGTGTCATTTCATGATTATGAGGCACTTGACCTTGATGATCTTCTGGACTGCTCTACTGTCGATCATTCTGATATTGCAGCGCTTGAGATCGAACATGGTCATCATGGAAAAGACACCAAGCATAAACATCATCATGTACATGAGCATGTAACCAAACTCTTCTACAAGTCAAAAAAACCTCTTGATTATAAGAAATTTTTAGATTTTCTCCAAAGCTTCCCGCAAGAAATCATTCGCGCAAAAGGTATCGTGCATTTCCCCGGCAAGCACTCTGAACTAAAAGTAGTAGTGCAGTGCGTGGGATCACGAAGGGATGGCATTTTGCAGAACTGGAAGGAAGGCGAAGAAAAACAGAATGCCATTGTTTTTTTGGGCAAGGAATTTGATAAGCAGGCAGTGGAAGATGCGCTGAAAGCGTGTGAGGAACAGAGCTAATTTCTTACTGAAAATCTCTAGCGAGGTTTTCAATTCCAAAAATTTGCTTAGACAGCTAATGAACAAATTTTTGTTATTGATAATGAGCATCAATAACACTTATATAATTAGGTTCTCCTAACTGACTCAGTGGTTGAGGCACTAACAGTATCTGAGACAGAAATCGAGGGCATTCCTTCTCTTATTGATGATCTTTCACAGACAATAGACAAGAAATCTTCGGATAGAGCCAGTTTGCGAAAGTCACCAATCTCTCATAAGAAGGAGAAGACAAAAAAGAAGAAAGGAAAAAAGAAAAAAACAGTTGAAAAAGCTGAAGAATTAAAGGAACCTACGAAGGAGTCAAAAAAAGAGAAGTCCAGAAAAAATACAAAGAACAAAAAAAAGAAATCAGAAAAAAAATCCTCCTCTGAAAAGGATTCATCAGATGAAGGATCAGAAAATTCAAACCATATTAGCATAACCTATACCAGGGAGAAGCAACTAGCTGCGTATAGGTCATCTACTTCTGAAGTACACTCGAACGAAAGCCAGCATCAATTTTACCGCACTTCCAAAGAAACACATCTGGGACTACTCACAGAGACGGATCATGTACTTATTGATTATGTGTCGGGAGACAAACAACTGTCTATGCAGTACGATCGAATTGAGCAAGTTAGTCAAAAAACGAGCACCAGTAATTATGAGTCATTAGATCAGGCGATTCATATTGATGCTGCAACTCGTGAAACCAAAACCATAGAGGAAAAAACGGTTAGATACCAGTCTGTAGACCAATCCACAGAAGCAATTACGATAGCTCACAGTCAGGATAGTTCTCTTGAATCAACAGTGGTGGAGTATTCGTCATCACAGTCAGTTTCAGTTGTTAGCACAGACATAGCAACTCACACTGATCAGGGAGAATCTCACCTCTACCAGCAGCAGAATCAACAGAGTGAAAATGTGCAGGCAAGTGATGCTGCACCATATTCAGGCTCTTCATCTCAGGCTTCTGCAAACGAACAAGTACATGCGGAGACTACTACTGCTCCGACACAAGATCTTTCTCTTGAGCAGGCTGCCGCTGCTTATACAGCTTCCGACTCTTCTGCTTTGTCCAGTTCTGATCCTTTGGTTCTTGCTACTGAAGAACCTGCAGCATCTCACTATCAGGCTGGTGCAGAGAGCACCACTACCGCTGCTCCTACTCAAGACTTTACCCTTGAGCAAGCCGCTATTGCCTATACAAACTCCGATACTATTGATATTGCTAGTTTTGATTCTGCTTTACAGGTTACTGAACAACAGATAGAAACTCAGTACCAAGCTAATACAGAGGGCACTACTATCACTGCCCCTTCACAGGACCTAACGCTTGAGCAGGCTGCCACTGCTTATACAAACTCCGCTACTTTTGATCTTGCTAATTTTGATTCAGCTTTGGAGGCTACTGAACATTTACGAGATTCAAATCAAGGAGTGCAGGTCTCGCAAGAATTGGAACAGATTACTCAAAAGGAGGCGGTCCAATATCAAACAGGACAAACCAGTCAACAAGCTGAAACTCAGACAGTTGTACAAGATTCTCAGCAACAAAATGAAAGATATAGCAGTGGCAGTAACAATCTTGAGCAAATAACAGTAGCTCCTTCTGGTGATAAGGAAATCCAATCAGTTCAGAATAAAACTGCATCAGCCAACGTAGAGGTGCAAAAGGAGAGTAATTACCGGTCAAGCGAGGCAGCTTCCAATGCCAGTGAAACAACACCTGTATATCGAGATTCTCAGTCACAGACTACAGCCGCCCAAAGTAGCTATAGGGAATCTTCTTCGTCCATTGATCAGGTGACAGGATCAACACCGTATACTCGGGAATCATCAGGAAGTCCAGAATCAGGATACAAGTCTCAATCAAGTAGCTATACTCAAACTGAAACCTCGACTTCTTCATCAACTGTTGAAGTAGTGACCAGTATAGATGAAGTCACTGATAAAGCTCAAGACAACTATTCAGCTGAACCCTCTCTTGGAGAGCATGGCCATAACGGTCAAGATGATGGCCCGATGTATAATGGGGGAGAAGGGGATCATCCATATGATGGCGGTTGTGGGTGTGGTGCTTGCGCGACAGCTGGCTCTTCTCCTGTTGTATCCATGACGGAAGAGGGCGAAAAAGCGTATACTTCAGCGACAGAATTTAGCAATACTTCTCATAATTCAGATAACGGGCAACCTGACTCGGGAGGAGATTATTCAGCTGATGCCCTGGCGGATATATTTAATATAGATATTGGGGCAAATGTTGATGATGCCAAAAAAGACGCAGATCTTTGTGGCTGTGGTTGCGGAACGGAAGTTTACAAATCCTTAGAACCAATGCAGTAAGTAGTATGAGCTTATTGATAATGACAATCAACAAGCTTATTAAATAGCTATTTGTTTCTTTCTAAAAATGATAATTGATCTAGAGCATAGTGCTAAACTAGTTGAAGATAAGCTTACTGGGGTAAGTAGTATTGACGAGGTGACAACTAACGCAGCACAGATAATTCTAACTTTGGCGCCCGATAAAGACAGAACAAATACAATTGATGAAACATTTGAACCAGCTACAAATTTGTTGAATATTCAGGAGGCATTAAATGCAATAGGATTCACTTTCGCAAAAGAGGTATCACCTTATCTCAGCTCGAACTCAGATAACGATAATGCTAAGAAAATTAATTACTGGTTCCAGCAAATTGGTCCTGTATTAAAAACAACAACAGACCAGATAAAAAAAGCCGGAAATGGATTTTGCAACCAGTCGATGATTCTTGAAGATTTTGTCTCCGTTCAGGAAAAACCAAAAATATTGACAGAACAAGGGATGACGAGATATGCTGCAGAGCATTGGGACCATTATGTGGCAGATGGAACAACATCCACCATCAAGATATCACTTGATAAAAGGAAAGGTAAAGAGCCCAAGTTGGCTGATTTGGCTAATCGAGATGCGATATATCAGCAAAGATTTTTTGAATGGAGTGAACAGAAAAATTGCTTAGATAGAGGACTGGAGGATGTTTCTTCTCATTGCCATGCTTCAGATCTAAAGTTAACACCCCCGACGCAGAAAAATAGCATGTATGAACTCATGGACACTGAACTTGCTCACTTACGTGATGCAGCCTATGTGGCTGCTCCACATGGCAGTTTAATACTTGCACAGTACGACAATGCGTGTACTAATGGAGCAGTCAACGGAACTACTCAATCCGAAAGACAAGCAGCAGGAATTGGCTCTTCACTAGTTGCAGATAGGATGTTTGCCTTGTCAGGATTTTTTGGGACCCTTAGCGGCGGATTAACTGATCAGGCAAAAGCTGCTAAAACAGGTCTAATGAAAATCTCTCATTATATGGCTGCTATGGGTACTTACATGACTGCATCACTTGATGCTATGGGACCTGTTATCAAATCAGTACCATTTGGGGAGTAATTGGTATTACAAACGATAATTCTTTTGCACTTTTTATCCGCATTCTTTGTGGAGCAACCTTTGCAAAGGAGGCAATCATTTCAGATTTCTTATTTGACCACAGGTTTAATGGGTATGCCAAAAACATCAAACTTAATTCTTATTGAGAGTAAGAATCAGTAATATATTTAAATGCTGTTGATTTCATTCGTCCCTAAGACTGAATACTATTCAGGGGGTTTTACAATGAAAAAAACAATACTATTACTATTTACCTTGGTTGCTCTCTTTCTTTTTGGATGCAGCCAAGCAACCGTTACTCAGGCGCCTGAGAAACAGGGAGATAAGCTTACGGTTGTTACCACGTTATTTCCTTTGTACGAATTTGCCAGGGAAATCGGCGGCGATAATGTTGACGTAACGCTGCTTTTGCCACCGGGTGTTGAGCCTCATTCTTTTGAGCCAAAACCAAGTGATATTAAGAAAATTGAAAATGCTGATGCTTTCTTGTATATTGGCGAGATTATGGAGCCCTGGGCTCATGATATTCTTGAAGGGTTAAGCAATAAAGATCTTCAGGTTGTTGATGCCAGTAGCTTAGTGACACTTCTGGAAAGCAATCATGATGATCACGATGAACATGGACATGAAGAACATGGTGATGAACATGATCACGCGGAAGACCATGCAGAGGAACACCATGATGAAGAACACGGTCATGATCATAAAGAAGAAGATCTTATGCACGATGAACACGATCATGAAGATGAACATGGAGATGAAGGTCATATGCATGATGAGCACGAAGAAGAGGGGCACGATCATCACAACCACGGAGCATTTGATCCGCACATCTGGCTTGACCTAGAAAAGGATCAGAAGATAGTTGCAGAAATTGCCAAAGTGTTTAGTTTGCTGGATAATGCGAATGCAGATGTGTATCAGACTAATGCAAATGCATATATTGCAAAATTGATAGCTCTTGATGAGCGATACAAAACAGAATTGGCCTCTTGCAGCCATGATGAATTCCTTGTTGGAGGACACAATTTCTTTGGATATATTGAGCATCGGTACAACATTGAAGGAATTCCTGCTATCGAGAATCTTGCACCAAAAACCGAACCTACGCCAAAAAGGATCCAGGAGATTACAGATATTGCAAATGAGCACGGAATTAAGCATATTCTCACTGAGGTGCTCGTGAGCAAACAAATGGCAGAGGCAATCGCCTCAGAGTCAGGAGCAGAGGTTCTCGTATTCCATCCGGCACCAAATCTACCTAAAGCAGATTTGGATCGGGGTGTTACTTTTCTTTCGGTAATGGAGGAAAACCTTGAAACCCTGAAGACGGCACTGGAGTGCAGTTAGATGGACAGTCTTGTCGACATTAGGAACCTAAGTTTTCATTTCGGAAGCACGACTGTGCTTTCCAATATTAGTTTTTCCATCAACAAAGGAGACTTTGTGGGATTAATAGGCCCTAATGGTTCGGGCAAGACAACGCTGATCAAACTGCTGCTTGGATTATACAAGATCCAAAAAGGAATAATCAGGATTAATGGAAAAGAGATTTCTCATTTTTCTGATTGGGGAACCATTGGTTATGTGCCTCAAAAGGTTACGAACTTTTCAGATACCTTTCCAGCTACTGTTCAGGAGATAGTCCTGACAGGTTGCCTTTCGAATAAGAAATTTCCTAGAAGATATACTTCTGAGGATCGCAAGACAACACTTGATGCTTTAAAGAAAGTTGAAATGCAAGGATTCCTCAACAGACGAATCGGGGAGCTTTCGGGAGGACAGCAGCAGCGGGTTTTCATTGCCCGAGCTTTGGTAACCAGGCCTGATCTCTTAATTCTTGATGAACCCACGACTGGTGTAGATCAAGTGACACAGAACAAGTTTTATGATATGCTTGGTGCATTGAACAAAGAGGGAATCAGCATAGTTCTTGTTTCTCATGATCTCGGGAGAATTACGCGACATGTTACCAAAGTTGCCAGCCTCAATAAAAAACTTGATTTTTACGGAACTCATGAAGAATTTTGCAGCCACCCGGATCATGATGCAGATCATCACTGCTTAACTATCAAGCATGGGTCTGATTGTAAAGAACCCCACTGCGCAAAGGAGTCACCAAGATGCTAGAATTATTTCAGTATGCGTTTATGCAAAAGGCTTTCATAACAGGAATCGTGATTGCCATAGCTTGCTCATTGCTCGGAGTATTTTTAGTTCTTCGAAGATATGCGCTGATGGGCGATGGTATTGCGCATATTGCATTTGGGGGTGTAGCAACCGGTTTGCTGTTCAACCTCACCCCGTTTTTAGGAGCCCTGCTCTTCTCACTTGTTGGGTCACTTGGCATTCTTAAAATTAAAGAAAAAACCAATTTGTATGGGGACTCTGCAATAGGGATCGTCAGCCATGCAGGTTTAGGCATAGGAATATTTATTTTGTCTGTTGCCAATGGCTTTAATGTAGATATACTCAGCTATCTTTTTGGAAGCATTCTTGCTATACGGCAAAGTGAGATGATTCTATCTATTATTCTTGCCATTATTGTCATTGGAGTTATCTATCTCTTTTATAATGAATTATTCTCCATGACCTTTGATGAGAACTCGTCCAAAACGTTTGGAATAAAGACAAGTCTTCTCAACACTCTCCTGATACTCCTCACTGCACTTACTATTGTGAGTTCCATGAGAGTGGTTGGCCTAATGCTTGCCTCATCGCTTATCATACTACCGGCATCTTCGGCGCTACAGCTGAAGTTAAGCTTCAGAAATACATTGATTGCATCAGTAGGCATTGCCGTATTGAGTGTGGTTCTGGGATTGTGTTTAGCTTATTGGTTTGATTTTGCGGTATCAGGAACGATTGTCCTGCTTAATGCAGTGTTTTTTCTTTTCATACAGATTGTTAAAATGAGTTTTAGACTGTATTCAGGCGTTCTTTCAGTATCCAATAATGATTAATATCGACCTATTTCAAAGTAAATTCGCAAGTTTTATATACTAGACCGACTAATCAGTCTAATATCAACTAAAACGGTGATACTATGGCTAAAAAAGTAATTCTGATTACCGGAGCTTCATCCGGAATGGGTTTAGAAACAACAAAGGATTTGGTTAAACAAGGATATACTGTCTATGGCGGTGCAAGGCATACCGACAAGATAGAGAAAGCAGGTGCCCACTCCCTTAAAATGAATATGGCAGACTATGCTTCTTTAGAAAAAGGTGTTAACCAGATAATTAAAGAGCAAGGAAAGATTGATGTGCTATGGAATAATGCTGGATTTGGATTGTATGGGGCTGTAGAAGATACTCCTATTGATACTGCGAAATATCAGTTCGAAGTGAACCTCTTTGGATTGGCTCGTTTAACCCAACTAGTAACTCCGCATATGCGAAAGAAAAAATCAGGATTAATTATCAATACTTCTTCTATGGGCGGAAAGATTTACTTCCCATTAGGTGCATGGTACCATGCAACGAAGCATGCCTTAGAGGGTTTCTCAGATTGCCTGCGCTTAGAACTCAAACAATTTGGAATTAAAGTAGTAATTCTTGAACCTGGGGCAATTGATACTAATTTCGGTGAAGTATTTATGGAACATTTCAACAAGCTTCCCAAGAATAGTGCTTACAAGTCTTTGATGGATGGATACAGAAACATGGATATGTCCAGTATGAAAGCATCCCCCTCGTCACTTATATCTGAAACTATTCAGAAAATTATAAGCAGTGATAAACCTAAAAGAAGGTATCTTGTAGGAAGCATGGCAAAACCAACCGTATACATGCGAAAATGGTTGGGTGATGCCTATCTGGACAATATGATGCTTAAGATGGTAAAACCAAAATGATAGGAAAATACATCTCTGATCTAATGGTTAAACCTGGTAAATCTCCTGTCTTTGATAACCCAAGAGACTATGGATTAGAATATGAAGACGTGGTCTTCAAAAGCAGTGATGGTATAGAGCTCTCCGGTTGGCTTGTCAAAGGAGGCAAGGACAAAGTCATCATTCAGTCACACTTTGGCGTGCAATGCTCTAGAAGTGGATACACTCAGGAAGGCAAAGGAATGATGAAGAATGCGTTATGGAATAGCAACATTCATTTCCTAGAACAAGCAAAATATCTCGTCAATGCAGGATACTCAGTTCTGATGTATGATTTGCGTAGTCATGGAAAAAGTGGCCAAGCAAAAACTCCATGGGTTACTTGGGGTAAAGATGAACGCAAAGACGTGGCTGCAGCTGTTCACTTTATATCAAACCATAAAGAATTAAGAGACGCATCAATAGGTCTATTGAGTTTTTGTATGGGTGCAGGCTCAACCACTTTTGCGTATGGAATGGAAAAGGAACTTAAGGCCAACAAAAAAGTTAAAGCGCTCATTGCCGTGCAGCCCTTAACGTACGATTATTTTGTTAAAGCTATGGAACTGCCTCAGTTTGTAATAAATGCTGGAAATAAGTACAACAAGCAGAAGCGAAATGTTGATCTTACTGGTGAATCGTTCTTACCGTATGTTAAGGATGTTTCTGTACCTACACTATTAATACAAAATAAAAACGATCCGATGACTAACCTTGATATGGTCAAGCAGTATTTCAGTGATTTACCTAGTGAAAAGGAAATGCTGTGGCTTGATATTGAGAAAAAGCGGGGAGCTGCTTATGCTTGGGTTGGTAAACATCCTGAAAAAATAATTGGATGGTTTAACAAATATCTTTAGATTTCGGACAAGTTTTTATAGTATGAGACTGCAAGTGTCAATATGGACAAGAAAGAGAAGATAATCAATACGGCAATCAAGCTATTTGTAGCGCAGGGGTTTGAAAATACCCCTACGTCTCAAATTTCTAAAGAGGCCGGAGTAGCTACCGGCACTATGTTTCATCACTTTAAGACGAAGGAAGACCTCATTAATGCATCTTATATTTTTGCTAAGAGAAGTATGCTGGAGGCAGTCACTAAAGATTTCAGTGATGATGATCCTGTTAGGGAATCAACGAAGAAGATATGGTGTAGCTTACTCAAATGGGGAGTGAAAAATAAATTGTTGAGTGATTTTATTCAAAAGTTCTACAATTCTGTTTATATCAGCAAGATAGCTCGTAGTGAGGTCGAGAAAGGATTTGAGCGAATTGGCATGGTGTTTGTTAAGGGAGTGAAAGATAAGACGTTCAAACAACTCCCTGTTGACCTGCTCGGAGAGTTGACTATGGGAAACTACTATGTTTTTGTAAATAAATACTCTACGATAGATGCTAAAATATTGCAAAAAAGTTTTGAGGTCCTCTGGGATATGCTCAAGAAATAGTTAACAATCTCTATTGAACAATTGTAAAAAATATGCGGAGGAAAAAAATGAATGAGAGAAATGTAGTTGGATGGTTTGAGATAGTAGTCTCTGATATAGAACGAGCGGTGAAGTTTTATAACGAATTGTTTGGCTTTAGTATGGAAGCGGTAGATTTTGGTGAAGCAAAGATGGCAATGTTCCCTGCTGATTTTGAGAAAGATCTTCCAGGGGCAGCAGGCGCGCTTTTTTTGGATACACAGAGAAAGCCTAGCAGTGACGGAACGTTGGTTTATTTTACCTCTCCTTCAGGTGATTGTGCAAACGAACAAAAAAAAGCTCAAGAGCTCGGAGCGAAGATAATCACGGAAAAATACGAGATTCCTGAGGGTCACGGATTTATGATACTGATTGAAGACTCCGAGGGGAATACTATTGCTATTCATTCAAGAGAATGAGTGATGAGAAAAGAGCGCCGACGCCCGGAATTTCACGACTGGTTACGCTCGGTCGACACGCAATGAGGGTTTCGCTTGGCTCAAGCCCTCTGCTTTATGTCCTGCGCACCTGCTCTTTTGAACCGGGATATCCTTTCGGAAACTGGCTACCTTGACCTTTAATGCAAAGGCACTCAAGGCCAGCGCAATACCAGGTTATGCGACATCGGCATAGTCTTTACGAAATAAATCATTTTTATAAGGTTATTGGTTTTTGGGCAGCTAGTATTCTCTCTACAATTCTTGGCTATTACCTATTTGTTAGCCGCGCCTGAAAGTAGGGGGCAGGGACACGATTTTTGAAATCCTTTGCCCACTCATTCGTTTCAATTATTGATCTCAGAAAAGGAAGAGAAACATTTTTTCCCTTGGCATAATTGAAAAAGCCAATCGTGTCCTTTGGAAGGCAGGATCCGCCATAGGCGACGGGGAGTCCTCCTTCACCCCCCTTGGTTCCATACTCTGGGTTCCGATATGCTTCAGCTGTTTTTATAATCGTATTTTTAACAAGTAAGGAATTAATGTTGAGATGATTATTGAATGTGTCAACTTCTTTTGCGAATGCCAAGCTTAACAATTCCAGATATGCTCCTGACCAGTGCTTTGAATCTCCTTTGCCGTATTGAATGTTCAGCCCTACGTCTTGCAGAGCAGTATTATACATGGAGTTAGAGCATAGTTTATTCTCAGGTATCTCTTGCAGATTCAGGGTAAAGGAGTCTGTCTGGCTCGTGAATAATGTTCGTTTCAGTTCTAGAAATGAAACTTGCGCACCTTTTCTCACTTTTAGAGGAGATCCATTCACTAACACTGCTACTTCTGCTATCTCATTAAAAGCAGAAATCTTGAATGCATTAGCAATATTATGCCAATACTTGATGGACTCAGCAGTTCGATAATCCACAGCTAAGAACTCTGCACCAAAGGAAGAGTATAGATTAAAAAGAGCATCTTTTGTCCTCTGATCTCGTGTGCCTACTACAGTAACTTGAGGGTTTGCAAAATCCGCTTCTGCGCTTGCAGCTCTCATGAATTCGGGATTCATGCACAGGCCCAAGTCTTGACCGATCTTCCTTGCAGAGCTCTGCTCGAGAAGCCTTTCTATTGATTCTGTAGTTCCCGGAGGAACAGTGCTTCTGATTGCAACGATCGGATAGCCCTGCGGGCTTTCTTTTAACTCCTTGCCAATTTGAGTAACAGTATCCTGCAAGTAGTCAAGATTTATTCTTCCTTCTAAGCCTTTTGGTGAAGTAGGTGTAGGGACCGATACCAGAATGAGATTATGGTCATCTGAGAGATACCTCTGTTTTGCATCCTGAACATGGTACTCTTCATTAGCTAATATGCTCAAAACACTATCATCTGTATCAGCGAAGGTAACAGAGAGCCCTTTTTGTGCAAATACTTTTCCTGTTGCAGATCCGACAACGCCGGAGCCTATGATTGCAATGTTATGATCCATTATTAATCATCTAGCACACAGAGAAACCATTTTTCCTTTAAAACAGTTAGCAATTTTATCATTTTGGAATGGCAACTTTCTTCTCTGTTTTTCTTTATATAAATCGCCGTAAATCTTTATAACCTCAAAATTTCTTTAAGGATTGTTTATCCCATTAACACAAACCTTTATATACCGATTAGCATTAAATTATTTCAGATGTCAGGAGAAGTCCATGATGAGTGCGGTGTTGCTGCGGTCTATTTTAAGCAAAACGGCTCATCAGAAAACAAGGCCTTATTCTATCTATACAAATTGCTACTCAACCTGCAAAACCGCGGGCAGCTTAGTGCAGGGGTTTCAACTTTTAACCGGCAGCGCAGGCAGATTCTTCAAACGTATCGCGACATTGGGACCGTCAATGAGGTCTTTAAGACCAGCAAGAAAGAGAAGAGCATGGCTATTTTCAATAAGTATTCGGGCAATAAAGGAATTGGCCATGTCCGGTACGCAACGTTCGGAAAAAATGAGCGATCGTACGCGCAGCCTTTTGAGCGCCATCACGGCCGCTTATGGAAATGGTTCTCGTATTGCTTCAACGGAAACCTGGTCAATTATGTTTCTCTGAGAGAAGAGCTGGAAAAGAAGAAGGAATATCACTTTATTCTGGAAAACGATACCGAAATGATCATGCATTATATCTCTCGCGAGCTTGCCGGAAATAAAAAGCCATCTTTGCGAACGGTCTTTTCTAACCTGGCAAAGAAATTTGAGGGATCGTATAACATGGCTTTTGCGAACGCTATGGGAGAGATCGCGGTTACCCGTGACCCACTCGGCTTTAGACCACTTTGTTATGTCATTGAGGATGGCAATATGCTTGCAGCATCCGAATCAAACGCACTGGTTAACGCAGGATTCGAGAATTTCAAAGACCTTGAACCCGGCAAGATGATCCATGTGGAAGATGGCGAAGTCAGCGTAAAGCGATATGCTAAATCTGAGAAAAAAGCGTTTTGTATGTTTGAATATGTGTATTTCTCTAATGTGTCTTCTATTATGAATGGCAAATCGGTTTATATCACCCGAACAAACTTGGGAAAAGAGCTTGCTAAACTGGAAACCCAGAAGATTGACGATGATTGCATCGTGGTCCCTGTACCTGACAGCGCAAAGGCTGCCGGCGATTCCTTTGCCTATGAGCTGGGCATTCCTTCCCGCGAGGGCTTAATCCGAAACCGATATGTTGGTCGGACTTTTATTGAGGGTACGAGCAGAAAGGACAAAATTCAAAATAAGTTTACGATTGTGAAAGAAGTTCTTAAAGGAAAACGGGTTTTCCTTGTTGACGACAGTATTGTTCGCGGAACAACGACTGACCAGCTGGTGCGCAGCCTGAAGGAAGAAGGCGGTGCTAAGGAAGTGCACGTGCGTGTAAGCTGCCCTCCTATCATGGGCCCTTGCTTCTACGGGATTGATATGAGTACGTTGCATGAGCTTCTTGCACCACGATTTATCAAAGAGCCTCAGGATGCAGTTCCCGAAAATGAGGCTGACAATCTTGCAAAACATATCGGTGCTGACACGATTATCTACCAAACGATTTCTGGTTTGGTTCGCAGTATCGGCATTCCACGAAAAGATTTATGCATGGCCTGCCTGGACAGAAAGTATCCTACCCCGCTTGGAAAGTCTTTATTTAAAATTGGGCTTGAGAATTATCAGAGCGGCAAGCATGAAGAAGGACGTGCGTATGAGCGCGCGGTGCAGTGTGGGTGTTAGTTCTCTATTGTTTCTTCCACCAATAGTAACATTTATATAGCCTGAACCAAAACCTACACAGAAGAGAGAGAAAGACGGTGCGCTTTTCTCTGGGTTTAATAGAATGGTGAAACCCAAACCAAGTTCACGTGAAAAAAAACGTTATGTGGTCTTTGCGCTGGCATCTAAGGAGACGTTCAGTTACGAGGTCGTAAAGCATGCGCTGCAGAAGAACCTTTTGCGCTATATCGGTGAATTCGGCTACGAGAAAGCTCAGTTATATGTGATAAAAAATACCTATTCTCCTCAACAAAAAAAAGGAATACTGCGCGTGACGAATAAGTCTCTGTCGCAGGTTAAAGAGTCATTTTCCATGCTCAAGGATATTCAGGGAAAAAAAGCAAGCCTTAACATCCTGGGTATTAGCGGAATACTCAAAAAAGCAAAATATAAGTTTTTGACAAATAAACAAAAGAAATAATCACGTTTACAGACGAGGTGGATACACTATGCAACCAATGCAGCATCAAATGATGGGTTATGATCGAGCGATAACCATGTTTTCTCCGGATGGGAGATTACTACAGGTAGAATATGCAAAAAAGACCGTACGGCAGGGCAGTACCGCAATAGGAATGGCTTGCTCTGACGGAGTTATTGTCGTAACAGACAAGCGAATCGTAGACAGCTTAATTGTTTCTGATTCTGTGGAAAAAATATTTCAGATTGATGAGCATATTAGCGCAACTGCGTCAGGCATTCTCTCTGATGCACGCGTTCTCATTGAGCGGGCGCAGGTGAAGGCGCAGCAGAATCGCATCACATTCGGATCCCCTATTGATACCCTGAGCATTGTGAAAGATATTTGCTCCCTGAAACAAATTTGCACACAGTCTGGAGGCCTTCGGCCATTTGGTGTGTCTGTTCTGGTAGCGGGTATTGATAACGAAACTCCGCGCTTATATCAGACCGACCCTACGGGAATTTATTTTGAGTATAGGGCATCTGCTCTTGGAGAAGGTGGCGAAGAAGCCGAAGAAATTCTCAAGAAGGAATACAAGCCTGAGCTTACCATGGATGAGGGGCTTGCGATTTCTGTTAGCGCTCTGAAAAAAGTATTAGGTGAGAAATTTAGCCTTGATCGTGTAGATGCAGCGTATGTCTCCGTGAAGAATAAGGTATTTACCCGCTATACACGAGAAGAAATTGAAGCGGTATCCAGCGGAAAGAAAAAGAAGAAGAAATAGAGAATAAAGAGACGATAAATAAGTATGATTAAATTCTAAGGTGAAAAACAATGAGTGAAATAGTAGTAAAGGAAAAGGAGATTGTCATTCCTGGCCAGCTACTGGCAAAAGGAATGGACACGTTTCCGGCATCCGGCTCCTACCGTGAAAAAGAAGATATTTTTTCAGGAAGAGTTGGTGTGGTATATATCGACGGACGGGCAATCAAAGTTATTCCCCTCTCTGGCGCCTACATGCCAAAAGTTGGTGATGTTATCATTGCAAAAGTGATTGATATCACGATGAGCGGATGGAGAGTTGAGACTAATAGTGCCTACTCTGCAATGCTTCCCCTCAAGGATGCAACTTCTGAATATATTCAGCGGGGAGCAGATTTGTCCAGTTATTATGCGATCGGCGATCATGTGGTCTGTAAGATCACGAATGTTACCAGCCAAAAACTGGTTGATGTTGCCATGCGCGATCCCGGACTCAAGAAATTATCTGGCGGGAGAATTTTTAGTGTGAACACTAACAAGGTTCCCCGGATTATCGGCAAGAAAGGGTCTATGGTGAGCATGATAAAACAAGCAACTGGCTGCAGAATCGTTGTAGGACAGAACGGATTAGTATGGATCCAGGGAGAGACAGACAATGAGTTTATTGCTGTTGACACGATCAAGAAAATCGAGAAGGAATCCCATATTTCGGGACTTACGAATCGCATTAAAGAGTATCTTGAAGAGAGAACTCAAAAGAAGTTAGAAGGAGTTGAAGAGAATGAGCTACACACAAAGGCATGATGGCAGAGCACCGGATGAGCTTCGGGCAATGGAAGCAAAGGTTGGTGTGATCAAGAACGCAGACGGTTCTGCATTTTTCAAAATCGGCAATACCTCTGCATACGCAGCAGTGTATGGGCCCCGGAACCTGTATCCGAAGTTTTTGCAGAACCCGGACAAGGGAATTTTACGTTGCTCTTATAATATGCTGCCGTTCTCCGGTTCAGGAGAGCGAATCAGGCCAGGACAAAACAGGCGCGCAAAGGAAATCTCGATGGTTACCGAGAAAAGCTTGCTCTCTGTTCTGAACCTGGATGAGTATCCGAATGCAGTAGTTGATGTATTTATTGAACTGCCACAGACAGAGGCAGGCTCACGATGCGCAGGCATCTGCGCTGCATCCATGGCACTTGCTGATGCAGGGCTTTTGATGAAGGATTTAGTGAGTGCAGTCTCTGTTGGGCGAGTAGGTGATATGCTGGTGGTTGACCTTGATTATGCTGAAGAGGCGTATGAGGATGGACCCGTTGCGGACATCCCCGTTGCTATGACGCATAACAGCTCAGAGGTTACGCTACTGCAAATGGATGGCGAGATCTCAAAGGATATGCTGATGAAAGCAGTTGAGATGGGAAAAGCAGCCTGCGAAAAAATCTATGAAGTTCAAAAAGAAGCACTGAAGAAGAAGTATGAAGGAGCTGAGTAAAATGAGTGAATTAAAATCATATCTCGTTGACCTTTTGAAAAAAGGAAAGCGACTGGATGGCAGAAACATTCTTGATGTTCGAGCCCCTTTTACTATTGAATATGGCGTTTCCAGCACTGCAGAAGGCTCTGCCCAGGTTACCCTGGGAGACACTGTTGTTATGGCAGGTGTCAAAGTTGAAGTAGGAACACCATATCCTGACCAGCCGGATCAGGGATCCATCATGGTTGGGGCTGAACTTATTCCGCTTTCAAGCCCTCGTTTCGAGGCCGGACCCCCAACTATTGAGGCAATTGAGCTTGCCCGTGTTGTTGATCGTGGTATCAGGGAGAGTAAAGCTATAGATTTCAAGAAACTGTGCATCGAGGTTGGTGAAAAAGCCTGGATTATTATCATTGATATTGTAGTGATGAACGATGACGGCGGCTTGTTTGATGCTTCTTCGCTTGCGGTACTTGCTGCACTCAAGGACATGAAGTTCCCTGAGTATGCTGATGGCAAGATTGAGTATAAGAAGAAGACCGACAAGGGAATGGAGCTTGAGAAAGAGCCTATCGCGGTTACTGTCTTCAAGGTAGGGCCGCACCTGATTGTTGACCCAACCCGGGAAGAAGAAGAGGTTGCAGATGCCCGCCTGACTATTACGACTACTGTCGACGGCACTATTTGCGCACTTCAGAAAGGTGGCGACTATCCGCTTCTTGAAGAGGAAATTTCTCAGATGATTGATATTGCTATCGAGAAAGCAAAAGTTCTGAGGGAGGCACTATAAAATGGATGCTACGTACACGAAGTATGAAGAAGCGCGAATTATTGGCTCCCGGGCACTGCAAATCAGCATGGGCGCCCCTTTTCTGGTTAAACTAAAAGATGCTGACCTTGAGAAGATCAAGTATAACCCTGTTGAGATTGCGAAACTGGAGTTTACTGAGGATGCCATACCGATCACGGTAAAGGCTCCTCAGCCTCGCTCTAAAAACGTTTCTGAAGAAGACGAGAAATAATGAATATCATTACTGCTGAAAAGCTCGAGAAATACTTTTCTGTAACCGGAAAAGCAATCGAGCTTGCAAAGCAGTCTGGTAATCGAACCTCGTTAGTCTCTGAGCGCTCTGATTTTTTGGATATGATTTCCCGCTATTTTTCTGATGCAAAGCACTTTCAGTCTCAGGGAGATATGGTGAATGCGTTTGCCTGCTTAAACTATGCGCACGGCTGGCTCGATGCCGGTGCGCGCCTCGGGATTTTTGATGTGCACGATGATTCTTTGTTTACGGTTGATGGGAAAGAGTGAGGCTTACACTTGCTTATCAGTTACCCTAGCTTCTAACCCATATACCTTGGCTATTTTTTCTAGATGCTCTAGAGAAGGAGTAAGCCCATCATATTGACCTGATTTACCATACCCGATTATAACATTTGACTCAAACATAATAAGACCAGCACCAACGATGTGAATTTCTCGAGAATCTTCAATGTTTTTGATTAGTTTATCTCCATAGAATTGTTCGTTATCAAATATATTGAAGGGCAATCCATGTCCCAAATTAACATGGTTTAACAGTATTGAATCTGCAATATATAGCACGTATATGTCTTCTTGCTTTGGTTGAATTATTTGAGCCTGAATCATTTTACGCTCATCACTAATAGCCTTATCGGAATAGTGTTCTAAATATTGACAGCTTGAATCGTTCCCAATAAAAATCCCACTGCGTTCAATCCCCTCCATACTTGTGCTAATACATTTTCCTTTATTAAAATACCTAAACAAAGAAGAATTCCGCAGTACGGACTTCTTCCCATACCTTTAAATACCTCTTCTCCAGAAAATAGGTTGGGGTGAAGAGAGCTACCAATAAAAGGGGTGAATATTATAGTAGCTACGCGTATAACTATGGATGGCTCCTGCTTTTCTTTATTGGTGTTCTGATTGTTCTGTTTTATTTCGGTCTGTTAAAGTATGGTCTGTATGGAGGGAAGCACTGCAACCTACCACAGGGATTCTTATGCAAGGATCCTTATGCGGATCCTTCGAAGATATCTTTTTCTATTAAGAATCATAAATTAGTTCCGATTCAGATTACGTCTATTTCCCTTCTGGACGGAACCTGCGATAGAGTACAAAAATTTGATATCCCAGTGCGAATGGAAAATCGGGCAGAGCAGCAATTTACGTTTACCTGTGATGAATTTGCTCCGGTCACTCATGGAAGGGTTGTAATTGAATTTGAGAATGTGCATAATGGCCTTACCTATAAGGAGGAAGGAAAGATACGGTTTTTAACCTAGAAGAATTACTTTTTGGATTTTCTTTTGGTCTGTTTAGCAACTTTTTTGAGGAGCCTGATTTCCTGCAGTTCTTCATCGCGTATTTTTTGTAGCGTCTTGCTTTCTTTAATGTGCTCTTGGATTAGCTCCTTAAGCTCTTCAGTAAGTACCCGGTTATTATCAGCGATAAGAAGCAGAGCAACAATGATTACCCACATCATGCCGGTTTCGATAAGTGCAAAGAGGATCATGCCCTGTCCAGTAATATATACATTGAGAAAGTAGAACACTGCTAAGGTGAGTAACATACCTATTATGATAGCTCCTTTTTCCTCTTTTTTTAACCTCTTTACAGACCCAAACATTGAGTTTGTTTTTGTCTGAAAGGTATTTAAATATTTGGGTTTTTTAGAGATGCTGAGTAACGGGACTTACATTATTTCTTATTTACTAAATAAGAGGATAGACTCTTCTTTGATTTTGCTAATCCCCATAAGTAATCAAACATCTTCTTGCCTCCGGCTGCTATTGACCTGCTCTCTATTAACACAACATAAAGGGGGTTCGACCAAATGAACTGCGCGGTTTTATTCCCATATACCCAGGTAGTAATTTCAGGAAGAAGTCTCTTATCAATAAAACGTAACTTTTCGGTTCTCGCAATCTTAAACCTTTGCTCATTTGAGCACAATAATCTTCCGCTAATCTTTTTCTCTTCAACTTTCTTTATCCACTGCAAACTGAATACTTCTAACTCCTCAAAATATTTCTGTGCCTCTCCCATCAAAATATAATCCTTTCCCTCTCTAATGATATCATTCATCACTGCTCGCATTCCTTCTTT
Source organism: Candidatus Nanoarchaeia archaeon (assembly GCA_028279765.1). Lineage (GTDB taxonomy): Archaea > Nanobdellota > Nanobdellia > Woesearchaeales > WJIZ01 > JANQND01. Next base: position 81,764 of record JANQND010000011.1, read on the forward strand.
TCCCTTAAATAGCTCTACTTTTGCGCCTTCCTCTTTTTTCTCTATAAGCTTCCTTAAGTCAGGTATAATCCTACTAACCTCTTCCATCCTCTCTTGCAAGATTTCTGGAATCCTGTCAGGAGTTGTTGGTGCGAAATATCTAATATTTTTCTGGATCGCCTCGCTCACCAGCCCTTTATCATGCAAGCTGGCCAAAAATCTGTAAATTGTCGTCCTTGCGACTCCTAGTTTCTTAGAGATTGTAGTTGCTTTAGATGCCCCTTCCCTAAGCAAGAGCAAGTAAATATTAATCTCCTCATCCTCCAGCCCTATCCGTTTTAATTCAGATCTCATTGTTGTCCATATAGGACTACTTTACTTTATATACTTTTTGTTTTTCCTTCTATAGGGATAACAAATGGTGCAATCAGCTCAAATCAGCTATGATTCTGAAAGTGTCAGAAAGGCAGCGGAGCAAGCAGGGTTCACTATTGAATTTAATCCTTTAGTTAGCGCCCCTCTACTCCTTAGGGATACCGCTGTTGATAGAGTATACTTCCATTTATCTGGGGGAAGAGGCCAAGAAGCTCTAGGAATAGGAAGAGGGGCAGGGAGGTCTACAATGTATTCTCTACTGACGCGATCTTCGAGAGAGCAATGGAATCGGGATCATAGAGATGCCTGGACTTTGCTTAGAAAGAATGAAGCTGTGATGGAATTTATAGACTATTATGTTTGTGCGAATGGAAAAGAGCGGATTACAGCAGGAACATTCCCCGAGAGATCAGCATATCCTGATGTGATTCCTAGAACTTTAGTAGAGCATCCATCTTTTCATGGGGAAGGCTTGGACGCGCTTTTTGGAGGGAATTACGGCCAAGCAACTGGCCTTGATGACTATGCAAATCCGATATTGCATCAACTGTCGCAAGAGGATAAAATGATGCTAGCACTGCGTGACTATCGTTGGGAAAATTTTTCGAATACTCAGCGCGAAATTTATTGGATGGATGGGATGTTATTTACGGGAATGACGACTATGCTAGGTGTTCTTGTTTGTGGCGCTTTACCTACTGCAACAATTTGTGCAGTCTATGAAAGTATACAGGGGAGTCCCGCTCTTCCCGGTAACCCTCCTCTTCCTGAATGGATAGCACATGTTGCTGGAGTTGGAACAGTGATTGGAGCAACGATCGGACTTGCATATGGGATTAAGGACGTTCTCAGTGCTAGCAAAGATGAAGAAGCAGAAGATCTATCATTGGATACTCTTTTATTCAATGAGAACGTTATCAGATATCTGGAGTCTGTTCCAAAATTGAGTAAGATAGGTCAGCTATTAGTGACTAAGCTAAGGAATTGAATTCTTACCAAAACATTGCCTCATCGCAAGTACCTTATGCGCGAGTTTAGCCAGACTAAACGCCTCCGCATCATCGTTTTCTTTTGGTGCAAACTCAACAATGTCTGCGCTGATAACTTCTTTTTCCTTAAAGATAACCTTGAGCATAGCAATGACCTGCAGCCAGTGAAACCCTCCCGGCTCCGGCGTTCCGGTATTGCGAACAAATGAGGGATCGAAGACATCTACATCAATGGAGAGATAGACTTTGGTTTTGAGTCTTTTGAGCTTTTCTTTCAATATACTTTCATCGTATTCGTATGCTTTAATCATGTCAATGCGATCGTTTTCTTCAATCATTTCTTTTTCATCGCGATCCATAGACCGAATTCCTATCTGAAGAACCTGGTGATTCTCAACTGCACGCATACTTACGCAGCGATGATTATTCGATGATCCATTCCAGGAATGAAAATAATCTGCATGCGCATCAAGGATAATAACAGAGCAATCCTCCTCGATACCCTGCAATAATCCAATAGTAGTGGAATGATCTCCACCTAATGAGAGAGTGAATCGTTTTCCAATCTTTTTTCTTTCTGAATCTATTTTTTTTATTGCATCCTGCGGCTTCTCATTCGTAACATCTAGGAGAGGCAACGTATGTATCCCCTCCATAAACGGCTCGCAATCAAACTCATCATCATAATACTCCAAATGCTTGGAGGCTTTGATAATTTCCTGCGCTCCCTTTGCTGCACCCTTGCCGAAGGTTACTTCTCCTTCGTTTGCAATAGGAAAAATGATTGCTTCTGAATCAGGTTTACTGTACTCTTCTGGTAGGTTCATGAAATTCATCTTGACCATTCTCATTCACTCTACGATCTTAGTCTCTAACTTATCTAGATCACAAAAATCTGTCGTAAAATTATAGGCGCCAGCATTAAGAAAGGTGATAGTATCTCCTATCTTGGGGTCTTTCAAGTAAACACGGTAGCGAAACAGATCCATGGAACAGGGTGTTATTCCTTTGATGACATAGGGCTCTCCCTCGTCTTTAGATACTTCTCCTTTTACCAGTAGCTTAACGGGTACGACCACTGCATCAAGGTCTGAATTGTACACCGATGCGTTCACGATGATGGTGTTCTCGTGTATGCCGATAATTGTTGATTCGAGGGTTACTGCAGGGGCTGCGACAAACCTGCCAGGCTCAAGGATGAGCTTTACGTTATGCGATGCGAGCCACTGCTTAAATTCTGTAATTTTCCTGTAGATCCCATCCAGCACTTTCATGTTCGTGTTGGCATAAGAAGAAGGAAGGCCCCCCCCTATGTTTACAACATCGATTTTTTCAAGCAAGTCTTTGGGCAGGATTCCTGAGAGTTCATGGGAGAGATTCCACTCACTCATATTTTGTGTTTTGCGATGAAAATGAACGCCAAGAGAGGTAATGTTCTTGATTTGATGCAGCTGCTCAATTCTTTTTTGCACTACTGCTGCTTTCATTCCAAATACATAGTACCGCTCTGTTCTGAGGGTGTTTTCTTTGAGTTGCAGCCGAAGGAAAAGCTCAATGGGTATGTCGTTTTTCCCGATATAAGCAATCAATGTGTCCAGGTCAGTTTCATTATCGACAATGAATGAGCGAATCCCTTTTTCTATCAGCTGTTTGATTGCTTTCTCGTCCCATCCCTGCGCAAGAAAAATGACCCGTCCCATATCCTGTACATGCTTAAGCTCATTGAAAAAATGTACGCTAAACCTGCTGTCTGTTTCTTTTTCGAGAATCCTGGTAATATCCTGGTTGGTCTTGGAACTATAGGATATTTCATCGGCAAGTTCTCTTACTACGTTGTACTGTTGCAGTGCTTTACTCTTTGATAGGATAAACTTAGCTTTTTGCATGTTGATTCACGTGTTCTTGCAGTGTTCCTTTTTTCTTTTCTGAATCTGCTCTTTCTTTTTTGAGCAAACCTTCAGATTCCAGCTCTTCGAGGGCTTTAATCATCGCCAGCGGGAACATGATCGTTACATCACCGATAACGGTTGCGACATCACTCTCATCTTTTACTTTCCCCCACGATTTTGCCTCTTCGGTGGTCGCCCCGGACATGCTTCCTGAAGTCTTGTGTGCTGTGGTCATATAGACTGCGTATTCTGCACCGCCGTTGAGCAAGGTTGCAAGGATAGCATGGTGCTTGGAGATGCTTCCCCCCAGTGCGATCACTCCTTTTTTCTCATCAAAGGTTGTTGAGAGTAATATATTTCCAAAGTCAGCAACCACATCAATGATGAAGTCCGGATGCTTTTGCTGGAATAGATAAAGATGGAACCCGATTGCTCCATCAGTGATCGCAGGACAATAGATAGGAATGCCATTTTTTGCTGCCTGATAGAGTATGGAGTTTTCATCTTCAAGGAGCAAGCCAATTTCCCTGAGCAACTCTGATACTGCCCATCGCTTCTTCTTTTGATAGAGTCTGTCGAGAACCGGCATGAGCCAGTCTTCAAAATTCATATAACTCTCATTGTTGACCAGGATATTCCCTACCCTGTTTACTCCCTGCTCATGCAACTCGACATCGTCGCTATCAAACCTTCCTACTTTGAACTGCTCGCCAGTTGCCTTCATGATGTCTTCCTCGAGGCCTCCTGCAGTGGTTACGATGACATCAGCGATACCAAGGCTTGCCATCTGAGCAAAGAACCCGCGCAAGCCGGAAGTCACCATGTTTGAGGTAAAGGTGAGAAATATCTTTGCAGAGTCTTTTTTCATCTTGACGATAACATCAGCAGCTTTTGCCAGCTCGATACTTTGATACCCTAAAGAAGCATAACTATTGAGAAGATCTTCCACCTTCATGCCCTTTTTCCATAAAAAATCGTTTACTATTTGCATACTATCACCTAGAATACTGTTGTCTAAAGAGAAATCTACCTACCTGAATGGCTTACAGAATCAAAACACCCGCTTGGGAACTGAGGTAGCATAGAAGGTCAAAACACCGGCTTCTTTAAAAAAATTGCGATATATTTATATAGGAAAAGGTTCAGGGAGTACTTTATGAAGAAAAATGTGGCTTTTTGGCTACTAATATCTGTTTTACTAGCCTATGGTTGCTCAGAGTCCGGACAGAATCAGGTAAGCGGCAGTGCCACCAGTGATCTTCAGGAAACCGCCTGCAATGCTGCTCATAGAAACGGTGAGTGCAGCAGGCTAGGCAGTCTGAAACTGGCCTCTGTTGAGGTGTGCTGTAGCGAATACGGTAAGTGTTGCCCATGAAAAAAATAATCTTGCTCCTCAGTCTTTCTTTGCTGTTATCTACAGTTGTTTATGCAGAAAAAATCTTTCCGAATTGTCCCGTAGAATCAGATGAGGAAATGGAGATCCAGCAGATCATTGGCCAGGGTTTGTTTGATTACCTAAAAAATCCAGAGGAGAGTTCCATTACTCAGGACGAGCTTAAAGATGTGATTGATTTCTATTTCGGATCAGACTCGTGCTATAATAAGGGATCAAGGACCAAGGCTGATTATATCGCAATTCTCAACAAGATAAGAAAAGTAGGCTTTCTGAATTTTCAGCAGGGTACTACCTGTGCCCTCAAGAATACTGTTGTTCCTAATGGCACCTGGCATAGAGAATTTATTTGTATTGATGGCCTCATGCATCCAGACTGCACCAATGAGAGTGCCAGCTGCCCGGCCGGAACATTGTGCAATGCAACTTCCGGGCGATGCTATCAGGAAGAATCCTATCTTTATTCCTGCGCAAATTCGACCATTGAGCCTAACTATTATATCCTGCAAAATGATGTGCAAGCTAACGAGAGTACGTGTTTTACTTTAGGAGCTGATCATACGGTACTTGACCTAAACGGGTTCACGATTCATACTGAAGAGGGAGCTCATGCAGTGCAAGTTAATGCACAAAAAGTTACTATCAAAAATGGAGGCATCAGCGGTTTTTCCTCGGCAATTTCCGTTCAGGGATCTCAGAATGTTGTTGATGGAGTTACTGTAGAGCAGTCATCTAACGGGCTCGCAGTTGACATTAACGGAAATTTCAATATGGTCTCCTCAGTTACTGCAGAGCAGGGAAGCGGTGTACGGGTAACTGGCAACAGAAATGCCATCAGTGGCCTTGTGGCCAGCGGTAATAAGATAATCGGGAATAATAACTGGATTAAGGATAGTACTATTGATGGAAAAAACATTGCGGGAAGCAAAGGGATATATCTTACAGGTACGGGAAACAATGTGACTGACAATACTATCTCTAAGCACAAAGCTGCAGGTATTCATGTTTTCAGCAGCTCTAAAGGTTATATTAAGGATAATATCTTTTCTTCTAATTATGACGGGATTTATCTGCAGAACTCTGAACATACGATAGTTACTGACAACACCATTGGATCAAGCTCAAGCAAGGCAATTTATTTGAGGAGTACTAAATCGGCAGCAGTGAATCGTAATACCATTAACGGTGGTGTACACAGTATTCGACTCTCGCACTCTGATAGCAACGCGATGAAGCATAATACTATCATTGGTAGCAGCTATGGCCCTTACCTGTATAGATCTGATAGCAACAGGGTCTACTACAATGATATTACGAATGTGAAAAACTATGGAACGTATGTGAAGTATAGCTATAGGAACTACTTGTTCGCGAACGATATTATCAATAGCAAGAAAGAAGGTATTTATTTGTCCAGGTCTCATAAAAATACTCTTAGTTCAAATGATGTGGAAAATTCAAAGAGTTATGGTATCAGGCTTTCCTCAAGCGATAGCAATAAAATGAGGTATAATGATGTCATTAAGGCTAAGAAGTCGGGATACCGGCTCTATGATAGTGATAAGAACTTACTTTGGAGAAATGATGCAGTAGAAGGAAATTCGTATGGGTTCTATATTTATAACAGTGACAAAAATAAACTTTCCTTTGATATAGCAAAGCGAAACAAAGGAAGAGGATTTTATCTCTCCAGCAGCAGCAGCAGCTCGTATAAAGTTTCTAAATATAATGACCTGAATAGGATAAGATCGTATGACAATAAGTATTATGGAATCTTCTTGCGTTACCACAAGTACACCAAATTGCGGAACACTGTCTCCTGCGGCAATAAGGTTGCCGATCTGGCATGTGCACATAAGCCCTCGACCTTTAGCGACAACACTGCTGAGAAGTCCAGTAGTGCATATGGTGGCTGCAAAAAATCCGTAAGCAAATGTTCTGATGTAGAATATTTCTATGGAAGAAATTAATTCGAGGTGCAAGAACTTAAATGAGAAAGATAATACTGACCATGCTTCTTTGTTGCCTGTTTTCTGTTAGCGTGAGTGCTGCAAAAATATTCCCTAACTGCCCCACCGAATCCGATGAAGATGGAGAGGTACAGCAAATCATTGGCAGAGGGCTGTTTGAGTTTCTTAAGAATCCTGAGCAGAGCAAGGTAACTGCTGATGAACTCAAGGATGTTATCGAGTTTTATTTTGCGCTTGATTCGTGCTATACTAAAGGGATGCGTACGAATTTACACTATATTGATATTCTTAATAAAATATCAAATATAGGCTATATTCAGGTGCAGCCGGGAAATGATTGTACGCTTAATACGACTACTATTCAAAATGGAAGCTGGTATGAAGAGTTCTATTGTATTGATGGCCTGCTTCATGCTGACTGCACTGATACAAATGCTGAATGTCCGCAGGGAACACTGTGTAATGCGACATCTGGCAGGTGTTATGGAGATGAGCTCATTAATGGATCAGTCTCCCCACCTTCTCTTGACCTACCGCCGGGATTGATCTCTTGGTGGACCTTTGATGACCTTGAGGGAGATACCGTTAAAGATGAGGCTGGAAACTACAATGGAACATTACATGAGGGCTCAAGCCCTGCAGGTTCTGGTGAGGGTCCTCAACAAGTAACAGGAGTAAAAGGTATGGCATTAAACTTTGATGGTATCAATGATCATATTAAAGTAGGAGCAATAGATGAGCTGACCACCTATAATTTTACAATTGCTGCCTGGGTGAAAGGGGAGGGAACCATTGTTGACATTGGGCGAGGTGCTCCTCATGCAGCTTACGGTATAAAAAAAGATCACCGCGTGCGAGCATATGCAAAGTACCCTCTCAAAAATTATAACGAAAAATATTCTTACGCTCCAGAGGAATGGAACTTCATTGTAGCTTCCTTTTGGGGTCCGATTGAGTGGGACCAGTTTAACTTTAACAAGTATATTGCATTATACCATAATCGAGATAGTAAACCAATTCGTTCCCATACTGCATTGAAGCATACTTCTGCAAAATTCCTCTCTATTGGATTGTCATGGTATCATTACTATAATGATTATTTCAGCGGTATTATCGATGAAGTGATGATTTTTGATCGTGTATTGACGGAATCTGAAAAGGATTCATTATATGATGCAGTAGCTGATATTCCAAATAATGGGGTATGCGGAAATAAAAAAGATCCTAGTGAATTTGACTGTGGGCCTCTCGTATTACTCGAAAGCTGTTCAGAGGACCCCTTAGATCAGCAAGGTATGCAATATATCTTGCAAAACGATGTCACCACAGCAACTGGAAACTGCTTTACGGTTACTGCAGATGATATTTATTTGAACCTCAACTCCAAAACTATTACTGCTCAAGCACCCAGCAGCAATGGTATCAATCTTCAAGCTCAGAATGCTACTGTTCGAGATGGAACTCTTGTCCTGGCAGGCATAACGATTGATTCAAGTAGTTCAAAAAACACTATTGAAGATCTGGATATTCAGATGGATGGAGAAGAGGGAATTGTAGTCAAAGGAGATGATAATTTTCTTCGGTCAAACACTATTGATGGTGCAGAAAAGGCTATTCACGTAGTTTCATCAGGGGGAAATTTTGTTGAAACGAATACCATAACCGACTCTACCCTTGGAATCTATTTACACAATGCAAGCAATAATCAATTATCCTCAAATAATGTTCGAAACAGCGAAGATGATGGAATTCTCCTCTCAAAAAGTTTGAATAATACTTTAATAGCAAACCGTGTGTACGACAGTATAGGGGAGGGAATTGTTCTGCTCGATAAAAGCTCCTTCAATCAGATCCGCTACAGTATAACACAAGGAAACCATTATGGGATTGCCATCATATCCAGCGGTAATAATACCTTCACGCAAAACAATGCACATAGGAATCGAGATTCTGGATTCTATAGTACTAGCGGGCACAATAATAGGTTTAACGCAGACAGAGCAAATGAAAATGAGGTAAATGGATGGACTATTCGGCTATCAAATGATAACAGTTTCAGTGGAATACAAGCATATAATAACGTAAACTATGGTATCCGATTCAATCTGCATGCTAGAAATAATATTACGAACAGTGTAGCCTGTGGAAACTCGGCATTTGATATACATTGTAAGCATGGCGTGCTCGGAGAAAGTACTTCTGGAAATAGGGCTGACAGTGCTGTCGGATGTACTTCGCTAACCGTTCAGAGTTGTTCATAAGCAAGAAAAGGAGCAAACATTCGTTTGAAAGGAATTATCTCTTTTTCCCACTGTATTTTTCTTTAATGCGTCTAAGAACTGAATCAGGAACTAAATCCTGTAACCCTCCTCCTAATGACGCCACTTCCTTGACTACAGAGGAACTTAGATAGCAGTATTTTCCCCTGGTCATGATAAATACGGTTTCAATACTGGAGTCTAATTTTCGGTTCATGAGCGCTGCCTGAAACTCAAAATCAAAATCAGATACTGCTCTTAGCCCTCTAATAAGAGCCTGAGACTTTTTTTCTTTTACGAAATCTACGAGAAGTCCGGAAAAATGATCAACTTCCACTTTGAGATGCTTGGTTGCTTCTTTGACCATCTCTTTTCTTTCTTCAACAGAAAAAAGATAGTTCTTCTCTTGATTCTCTCCGACAGCGATGATTACCTTATCGAATATTTTTAATGCTCGTTCGATAATATCTACGTGACCCATCGTAATAGGATCAAAACTTCCTGGGTATACACCTACTTTCTCCATAGGCCTAAAGAATGATTTATTGGTTATAATGGTTACTATTTTTCTGCGGATCTTTTCTTGCTAAGTGTTTCTATGAGCTTTTGAACATTATTCTTGAGTTCTTCTTTCGTTCCTGAATTATCAATAATATAGTCCGCAGAGCTTATTTTTTCATCTTGTGGAAGCTGCGATTTGATGATCGTGCGAATTTCTTGCTCAGAATATTTTCCTTTTTGTAATAATCGTTTAACCTGTTCTTGCTCATCACAGGTGATGAGAACCAGTATGTCGTGTATGTTCCACCCTGCTTCAATCGCAAGCGCAGCCTCAATGACAATGTCTGATTGCTTATTCACTGTTTTTTTTTTAATCTCCTCAAGAATTAGTGGATGAACGAGCGCATTCAATTCTTTTAATTTCTGTGCATCATAAAATACAATTTCTTTTAGCTTTTTGCGGTCAATTTCATTATTGGTAAGGATATTTTTATCAAATAGATTGACGACTTTTTGCTTTACTTCTTCAGTTAAATAGAGTTCATGTCCCACGTAATCGGCATTGATATAATCGAACCCCTGATCAGAAAACACTTCTGCAGCGCAGGATTTTCCGCATCCTATCGATCCTGTAATGGCTATGATCATGGATCCTCTAGAAGAAAAGAGATGTTAAATAACTTATGTTTCCTAGCGATTCTATGAACTTTTCTTTTCAAATTTTTCTCTGATGAGAAAGAACATCGTTACGATATTAGTAAAGAGGAGCATCATAATAGCGATGGATTGCACTCCTAATGCAGATGCAGACCCATCCTCTTTCACGGCAAAACCGGAAATGCCCTGTATTCCCAGGCTTCCTGAGTAGCCTGCGATTACAAATAAGAATAAGCCCACCCAGAATACGCCAACAATAACAAACGGCCTGATATTTCTGTTCATAGGCGAACACTGACCTGAGAGGTATTTAAATTTTATGGAACCTTGAGATGAACACTGGACATTAAAAGGCAACAACTTTTCCTTCTCTTACTGAATACGATTTATTATCATCTAACTTTAAATAAAGTGTCTCTGTATTTGTATAATCGTTACTTTGATCCCTTATAAAATCGAGTGTAACTTCGTCATTTTTTGGCTCTTGCACATAGATGAAAAAGGAGTCTTTGCTTTTCTCTAATCTCTTAAAATCCTTAACAACTCCTTTCTTACTTCCCCAATACTTTACTTCTATTGGTATTTCTAGTGAGTCATTACTATCTTCATCTGGATCATCAACAACAAGATCAAACCCTTTGAAACCACCTTCGCTTCCCATACGAACTGAAAATGTATTCCAGAACTTTTCATCTACCTTATTGAGGATGAAGTATAGGTCGGCATGAATATAAGACTCGAACCCGTATTCATCTAAGTCACTAAGTATCCTCTCGAAGAGAATCTTAACACCTTTTTTGATATAGTCTTTAAGTTCTTCTGACTTCATAAAGCTCTAGATTTTTTCTTCTTTTTAAAAATTATGAAAGAGAAATGCAACCTTTCAATCGTTTACTCTACAGCTTATGGAACCTGGTAACTGAGAAAAAAAAGAACAGAGAAAAAAACTGTAATACACTCTACTTTACTTCATCATCCTCTTCATCTTCTTTTTCTGTATCACCCTCGGATGCTTCTTCTGCTCCTTTAGAGAATGCAGCCTCAGCAGGGGACATTTCATCATCATCAACCTGGTCATCAGGGTCTTCTGTTATTCTATCTTCATAGTCTTCGTCAGACATAGTACCACCTAGTTCATTTCCTCATCAGGTTATTTATATAGTTTACGCAGAGAGATATAGCGGGTTTATTCCATAGGTGTCTCGCTCCAGAGTGTCCAGTCATTACTGGGTGCGTACGCTCCGAAGATGAAATAGGGTGATTGTCCCTGCCCGAAATAACTGTGCTGCATCTGGCTCCAGCGATCCTGAGGACCGCCCCCGCCTCCTCCACCGCCGGCACCATAAATAGGTGATCCAAGAAATCTCCAGGTTTTCATGAGGCCATGAAAGTCTGAGAGGTCGGTAGACGCATCCGCCCCCGGCTCGATAGTGATGGCATCCTCATAGCCATGCTTTTTCATAATATGCAAAAACTCTTTGAGGGGTGCGTTTCCCTCTCCGGGAGAGAGATGATCATCCTGATACCCGAAATTATCCACCAGATGCACATTGCCGACCATTTTTTCTTTTGCTAAGTCCTCTATTTGGTTAAGGTACCAGTTTTTGAATTCCTGCTCATTTTCTTCTTCACTTGCGCCCGGCTTAGGCTGAAAATATTTCCTCCAGAGATTGAGATGGCCGGTATCGATCGTTGCCCTGATATGCGTTTCTGCCAGCTTCTTTGCTTCTTCTTTGTTCAGATCAGAGCGATAGAAAGGGTTTTCCTGCTTTCTTACTGATAGCTCCCCTGTTGCAGGATCCTTGTCAAAAACTGATTCTCCCTGATACGTTGTTCCTAATTCCATTTCAGGCTCAGTCAAATAGTCCACCATCCGATCCCTTGCACGCTGAATGATCCATTTGAGTTCTGCAGGGTGGCCTCCAAATCGCTCCGGAAAGATGTGCTCGATGGAGACGAAGATGGGCTTTTCTGGATTGTCTGACTTGTTCATGGCATGCAGGCCGGATTCTGCATAATGCCTGATGGAGTATCGGTCAACGTACTTGAGCGGCTCGACGATATGCCGTTTGTTTTCTGCGGTATCAAATGCCTGCTGCTCCTGCGAGGCTGATGACTGCCTTGCGAACTCTAATTGCTTCTGCTCTGCACGGATAGCATCATTTATTGCTTCCAGGGGCGAGAGTGTCTCTGATGGAATCATTCCTTGAGTTGCAATGGTAATATTAAATTGCTTTTCACGCATGAGCTTCCATTTCTCTTCTTCAGGCATGTTCTTGTCTAACTCTTCATAAAAATTTTTTGCCTCATGCAGCTTGTTGAGATTATCCAGGTGAATATCGGTACTCAGCCCGTACTGCAGTGCCCATCCCCTGGAGTGGCCTTCCTGTGTTTCCAGTGTTGCCTGCAGGAATGCCTCGGTTTGGGTCGTCGTGTCATAAAAATCAAGCTGCGCGTTAGATCCGTCTTCTCTTTGCAGGTTTCGCAGCTTATAGTAATTCTTCTCATCTGCTTCCTGCTTGAAATCTTCATAGCTCATGTACCTGATTTCGAACCTGCCTGAATCGCGATTATATTGCGGAACCCTTCCCTTGTTTGGGTCGAATGGGTCGTCAATGAGGTTTCCCCGATAATCAATGTAATCTCCTTTTCTTACGGTATGGCCGTTTTCGTCGACGTACTGCGATTTTCCTCCTGCCCTTTTCCAGAACTCGTCATTTGTTTCATCGTACCTGTTCCAGACCGGAAACGCTACCAGGCGATCCTTTTCCACGGTTCCCATTGCCTGGCCGGTTCGATCGTCAACCAGATAGAACTTTGCATCTTTATCTTCTGTCAGGCGCTGCTTGAACATGATCCTGCCGTCCTGCCCCTCTGAGAGGTTATGCCCGTTTGTTGGATCGAGGTACATGTCCGTAAGCGGCCGTAAGAATTCTCCAGTATGAATCACTACGCTCCCTCCGCCTGCAACATCGGCAGCAAAGTCAATTGCCCGCTCGACTTCGTGCTGTGCCTGGCGTGCCCTGTTCATGTCAAATTTGATCATATCTGACCCCTGCTCGATCGCGCCGGTCATGCCCATCATCTGGTAGGCGGCATGAGTAGTGTACTCCACTTCATTGATCTCTGCCATTTCCCGTAGCGCCTGCCGCTGATCTCTTCCGTACATTCCGGGTGTTTGCGCCTGCCGGTTCCCGGAGATGGCACCGGGGAACCCCAGCTCCATCTTACTGACACCGGAGCGAATCTTGCTGTAGACTCCCTGCACGTTCGGGGCGCTAATCCCGAAGGGTACGCTCATACCAACATCTGCAATGCCGATACCTAAGTCTGCGCCTGATTGAGAGGCAGGATCGTCAGAGCTGGTTGAGAACCCTGAGCCTGCCGGCTGATCCATCGGACCCTGCGCGTGGCCATAGAGATCGTTTATGGATTCATACCCTGAATGAAATTGCATTGTTTTTTTCTCCTGATAGTATTTTGTTTCTCTTGCTTCTTACTTACCAATTGAGCATGTCGTGGTGCTTCTTAAAATGATGATATAATCCCCACATGGACTTATTTACTTTTTTTGATGCTTCGAATTCCTCTTTTTGCCTGTTCCATGCTTTTTCTTTCTCATCTTTTTTGAATTTAGCAGTGTCCAGCATTTCCTTGATGGATTTGAATGCTGAGGTGTTTGGCCTTCCCTGCGGCTTGAGTACTTCTTCAAGATCGTCTTTTTGCTTGGTTTCGAAATCTTCCCCTGCTTCCTCAAGATATCGCTCCAGCTCGTCTCCTAATGATTCCATTGCCGCTTTTACGGATCCATCAACAAGACCCAGTAATTTGAAATCTTCCCTTGACTTGAGTTTTTTGTAGTTTTCAATTTCCTTATCATCCCAAAGATAGGACCTAAAATTAATATCGACTTTTCCCACATGGATTGGCCCTCTTTGATATTCCTGATGATAGTTCATTTCCGGGCGCGTTCGAAACAGAAAATGCACCAGGATGCACTGATTGATTGTCTTACCGGGCTTTTTTGCCAGTATTTCAATTTCAATCATAGAATTTTCAAAAGCGTTGAGCAGGTCGGGGGACTCCATTTTCTGCTGGTCCATGTTAAGCCTTTCGATATTTTTCAGATAGGGCTTTACCCAGGACATATACATCTTGATGACATCATAGTGCTGGCGCAGGTACTTGAGGGTGAATATCCTTCTGTTTTTTATTTCTTCAAATGAGTGCTCTTTCCAGGCAAGATAGCCCCTCAGCTTTCTTTTGAGCACTTCCTTTACTTTCCTGTTGAACTGCCCCCGGTCCCGATCGACGACTTCATCAACATCCTCCTGCTTGACCGGATGAGTGCTGAAAAATAAGTCCGGCAAGGTGGTGAACTGCACTTCTCTTGCCATACCATATACCGAGGCAGGATTCTTTGCTCCCTGCTCCACCATATCAACCCAGATTCCTTTCAGAGTGATTTCTGCGGATTCCCGGGATCTTGATGTTGCATCCATGGAGTCTTTGTAGTAGCCGATTCGCTCATCTAATACCCGGAGCTCTCTTACTAACTGAAAAATCTCCTTGACCATTTTTCCGATCGTTGCCAGAAACTGGCTTACTTTGTCCTGCTGCATTCCTAATCGCTGCTGTGATGACCCGAAGAATGAGCTGTTTTCTGATGCGGAGAATACGTCGGTGATTTTTGCGATGTAGGGAAATCCATGCATGTTTCTTAAATATTCCAATACCCAGAAATACGGCTCCTCAATGGCCATGTTATAGGCCTCAACAACCATCCGGTAGCGGTTAAGCGGGCTGGGAAACCCGGTAGGGATAGGTTTTGCTTTTCTTACTTCTTCGTCTACCTCAGCAGGGAATCCAAATTCCTTGAGCTCTGATTCAGTAATCATTTTTTCTTTGTTGGCTTTGGTTTATTTAATGGTTTTTGTTGAAGCATTTATACTCTATTATTGGCAACAATAATGACGGCAGACGCTCAAGCTTTGCTTGAGCTAGATGGCATCCCGGTGGAGCTGAATTTGCTCTAGCAAATTCAACTTCGCTTCAGCGAAGTTGCTCCTGCCACCTCTGCGTCATTGTTGCTGTTTTTTACTTGTACACTGTAATCATATTGCCTACGCTGTCTATGAGTTTTGATTTTGTGCCTTCGGTGATTTTTTCTATTATCTCTTTCTTTGTGTGCTCTGAGAGCGCAGCTTTGAGGATTTTTATCTTGATGATTCGTTTCTTCTTTAGCTGGCTTGCGATTTCTGCGACGACAGCCTCATTAACCGCACTTTTGCCAATCCTGAGCATTGGCTGCAATTCTTTTGATGTTGCCTTGAGTTTTTTGAGATCCATGATTATTCTTCTGAAGCCTGGTGGTGATGCTGTGCGGGGTGTGAGTGCCCCAGCGTTTGTCTTTTTTTGAGCTCTTCGATATGTGCATAACGATGCTTGATTACTTTGTCCATGTCGTCTCCAAAGGACTCGATAAGCAGGGAAACATGCTCCCCTCCCAGGAAATGAGGGAGTATTACATAGTCAGCTTTTTGCCCGTAGAGCTCCAGTGCATCTTCAACCTTGTAGGCAGTAAGGAAGATCAGAGCTTTCTTGTTCACTTCTTTTGTTTTTTTGATTAGCAGGAGATTGTCCTGCTTGTTGGGCGAGGTGGAGATAACCATGGCCATTTGCTTGAGATTGATGCGCTCCAGTATTTCGATGTCACTGATATCACCGTAGAGGCAATGGATTTTTTCCTTGATGAGGCGCTTGATGATTTCCGGATTGAAATCAACGACCAGAAGCTTCTTCTTGAGCAAGTGAAGCTTTTTCACGATGGAGTAGCCAATACGATCATAGCCTATCAGTAGCACATCATACTTTGATTTTTCATTAAGAAATTCGTGGTCTTTTCCGCTCGTAAACAAGTCGAACTTCCCGAAAACTCCTTTGAAGAGGTCATAAAACCAGTATTCATACTTCATGAGATAGCTGGTTAAGGTCATCGTAAGTACTGCCAGCAGGGCGGTAATAGAGAATATTTCCTGTGAAATATGCCCGAGTATCAACCCTTGGGTTGCTAATATGAGAGAGAACTCGCTGGTTTGGGCCAGCGAAATACTGGTGAGAAACGCCGGCCTTGCCTTGTAGCCAAATATTGCGGTGATGAATAAGATAATAATTGGCTTGAGCAGCAGGGTAGCTATAAGGAGCAGGACCAAAATAAGTATCATGCTTTTTGTTATACTGACGATGCTCATTCCCAGTGAGACAAAGAAAATAGTGGAGAAGAAATCCCGAATGGATTTTACTTTTCCAATGATTTCATAGGAATACGGGAGGTTTGCAAGCGACACTCCTCCGATAAATGCACCGATTGCAACGGAGAAGCCCAGCACTTCTGCAGAGAGGAAACTGAACAGGAAGCAGGTAGAGACTGCAGTAAGGAAGAGAAGCTCCTGTACTGCTGCTGAGTACTTGAAGATAGTGGGAAGGATGTATTTGCTGAGGAACCAGGAGAAGAAGCAGAGCAGGAATGCTTTTCCCAGCGAAACGAAAAAGAGCCACATCGTTAAATCATTGAGATTGCCAAGCAGCGAGAGAGCCATGATAGCCAGAAAGTCCTGCATAAGCAAATATCCTATGATAATCCTGCCGTGCAGGGTATCCAGCTCTCTTTTATCAGAGAGGATTTTAATGACCACCATGGTCGAGGAGAATGCAATGATCATGCCGATATAGATTGCTTCAACGTACTTGAACCCGGCAATCATCATAATTACAAACCCTATTCCAAAGAGGATTGCGCACTGTAGTGCTCCGCCAACGCTTGCAACCATGCCGACATTTTTTAGCTTTGATACATTGAGCTCCAGGCCGACAATGAAAAGAAGAAATGCGATGCCCATCTCTGAGAGAATATCAATGACTCCCCTATGAGTGATGATCTGCAGGATGGGCCCCAGGAGTAATCCTGCAAGCACATAAGAGGGAATTAAGGGCTGCTTGAGCATCTTTGCCAGAAACCCAAATATCGTCCCGACTATAATGATGAGCCCGATGTCGATAAACAATGTACTTAGATTTTCAACTGCCATTAATTGCCTGAACCTCTTTTTTTATTAAATACCTGCAGATACCCTTTTTCGGATAAATAGGAAAGCATGATGTTTTTAACCTTTTCTGCTTCCTTTGTCCCAAAGCCCCTGACATTGCCGAGAAGCTTTACCTGTTCCTCATCCAGCGAAATGCTTACTCTTTTTATCATGATATACGAATCTGTAACGAATTATGATTTAAATTGTTGCTTTTTTATTACAAATTTGTAACTATGTATTTAAAGGTTGTGATTTACGCAGGATCGACCAGTAAAAGATATTGTATTCGATGAGTAAACTTATAAATCAGCAAACCCCTGGACTGTAAATGATTCCCTGGTTTATCTTTGCTATTGCCTCGGCGATTCTCAACTCACTTGCCTCTATCACACAGAAAAAGACACTGTTCAAGGAGCACGCGATGGAGTTTTCGACTGTCCTTGCCTTGTTTAATGCAATTCTTGTCATCCCCTTTTTTTTAACCCTAGATTATTCTTCACTGGCTCTTCTTCCGCTTGCTGCAACTTTTTTGGTGGCACTTCTTGCATCAATTGCGTTTCTTCTTGTTGCAAGAAGTATTCGGCACATGGAAATAAGCGAGGCCTCTCCACTGCTCTCTCTTGCTCCGGGACTGATTGCTCTCCTTGCACTCTTCTTTCTCAGGGAAACCCTGACGCCAACACAAATTTCTGGTCTCATACTTCTGGTTCTCGGTGCTTACCTGCTTGAGGCAAAGCACAAAGGCCTTCTGGCTCCTTTTCAGGCATTCAGAAAATCAGTGTATATTCATCTTATTTTTGTAGCAATGATATTGTATAGCATTGTTTCCCTTCTGGATAGGTTTATTCTGTCCGTTCTGCATTTCCCACTTGATGCTTATATGGCATTTGCTCACTTATTTTTGGCTGTAAACTTTCTTCTCATGCTCACTTTTTTTCACGATGGCATGAAAGGGGTGAAACATGGTATTGTAACAGCAGGAAGGTGGATTTTTCTTATCGCTGTGCTTACGGTTTGTTATCGATTCCTGCACCTGCGGGCAGTCGAAATGGCGAATGTCGGCTTAGTTGCCTCACTTGCACATACTTCTGCTTTCCTTACCACGCTACTTGGAGGAGAGCTCTTTCATGAGAAGAATCTGGCCAGAAAATCGTTTTCCTGCCTGATAATTGTTGTTGGGGCAGTACTGATCATTGCGCCTTAGGTCTTCTTTATTCCACATAGATCGTGAACACATTAGAAACAGCCTTGTATGTGCCGTCATTGACGATGAGCGCGGTATAAATCTCTCCTTTGTAGTTGTTTGCAATGGAGAGAATCATCTCACCATCCTGAAACTGCGCGTTCAAGTTTTCGCTTTCAAAATGAGAATACTCTAAGTCTTCTGAATCATCAGAGACGTAGTCTGCGAGATTTATTTCATCGCTGTTTGCACCGAAGAGAACAATATCAGGAATATCTGCGATTTGAGGCACCCTGTTGAATGAGGTATCCGTAGTGGTGTACGTAATGCTGTCAATGTGCAGCTCATCACTTGTCTCAATACGAAGATGAGGATTGCGCAATGCCTGTTTTATGCTGCAGGATCCTGTGCAGCTCTTGTCAAATCTCTTCGGGAACATATCAAAGAGGAATTGGTTTACGTGTTCTGTGCTTTGCACGATCCTGAAATAGGGGTTCTGCGGATTGAAGCTGTAGTCTGCGCTGGTTAACTGTGTGGAAAGGTATGCCTGGTCTTGGATGCCATATTTTCCGATCGAGAGAAAGAGCGGGCTGTCATGGCTTGGCTCGTCTGATTGCAGGCCCAGCAGCGAGCAGCAGCTCTCCGGCCCGAAGCAGGTTTCCCTGATGGTGTCTGTAGTAATTTGATGCCTTGCGCAGAGGTTTTCTGGGCTTTCCTGCGACGATGCGATAACAGTAATTACTTCATTTGGGGATGCTGCGTATGATGATGCAATAACATCCAGGGCCAGGTCATCATTGTTGCTGTTTTGTACTTCGCCTGTCTCTTCCTGCTTTATTGCTGCGGTGTCCACCAGCAGGTACTCGTTTTTTCCGTCAACGAGATAGATTTTCGCATCTTGCTTTGCTTTTCCGCTAATGTAGAGCGCTGATGCATCTTTTGGAACTGTGAGAGGGATGAGCGCGTTTTCTGAGACTGTTTCATCTATGGATAGGGTAAAGTTTTGTTTTATTTGCTCTTTTACTGCAAACCCACTGATGCCCTGCAGCCCTGTGTAATTAATGACTATTCCGCTCATAGAGAGAAAAAATACTACTACGCTTACTGCTGATATTTTCCAGGCAATGTCACTGTTCATTTTGTATCTTTATCGAAGATATTGTTTATAAAATTTCCTATGTATCAGGCTCTGTTGAAAATCTCTACGCTAACGCTCCGATTAGCATGCTGTAAAATCTCTATTAGTTATTGATAGGGCTGACTTTCCCCGGTTGGGGCCTCCCCCTTGTCAGCTTGGTTTTTTTCACAAAAAAGATTTTACCTTGGGCTGCTAATACTATTTTCAACAGAGCCCGTATCTTCATTACTAATGATACATTTTTGAGAGCAGGTCTGCTTTGGTGCTTACGCCGAGCATTTTTCCTTTTTTGGATACCAGAACCATCGGAAAGAATTTGAGCAGATGTGATACAATGGATACGGAGGTGTCATGCGAGACCACGGGAGGCGGACTCCCCATGATGTCCTGCACCAGCTCTCCCTTGTTTTCGATTAGCGCGTCCAGAATATTTGACTCAGATATGGAGCCTATTGCTTTGTTGTCCTGTATGACAGGGAGCTGGGAGATTTCAAATTTCTTCATTTTATTGATGGTACCCTTTATGGTCGAATCCGGCGTGACTGTGATCAGCTTTGGGGTGATAATCTCTTCTGCTTTTATTTCAGTCTTCTTTTCGAACTCATTGATGGCGTTGAAGAGTTTTACTGCATTAGAATAGGTGGGATCTAACCTGCCTGCCTCTACTTTCGCAATGAGGCTCTGGCTTACCCCCGCCCTTTTTGAGAGCTGCGCCTGGGTTAATCCCAGTTTTTTTCTTATATCTTTGATTTCTTTGATGTCTAGGACCATTGCTTCTGGAATATTTATTACTGCTTTTTATTATTTTCGGAATAAGTATATGGTAGGAAATGTTTGTAGTGAAGTCAGCCACCTTGGCAGCTTTCGCAAACTTTGTTTGCTCGTCGGGCGTTTCCGAAGGAACAACCCTCGCCCGACAAGCGCCACGGCTGACTTTGTTTTAGAATATTCTTATTGGAATATTGTTATCAAGAGTGTTTAAAAGGGAGGGGCTGGTGCAGTTTCTTAACTAACTACGGAGGAAACATAAATGCCAAAAATAACCTATTTTACGTCAGAGAGCGTAACCGAGGGCCACCCGGATAAAGTGTGTGACCAGATTAGCGATGCTATCCTTGATTCGATGCTTGAACAGGATCCGAATTCCCGTGTTGCTGCAGAATGCCTTACGACTACTGGTACTGTGCATGTAGCAGGCGAGGTAACAACCAAAGCGTATGTTGATGTGCAAAAAGTAGTGCGGGATACCCTCAAGGATATCGGATATATTAACCCTAAGTTCGGCATTGATTATGCTGATGCCGGCGTGTGGAGCGCGATCCATGAGCAAAGCGCTGACATTTCCCAGGGAGTAACTGAAGGAGAAGGTGCTGATAAAGAGCAGGGTGCAGGAGATCAGGGCATGATGTTTGGGTTTGCCTGTGATGAGACCGAAGAACTGATGCCGTTTCCAATTACTATGGCGCACAAACTAACTGCCAGGCTTGCCGCAGTTCGGAAACTGGGAATCATTAAAGATTTGGGGCCGGATGGAAAAAGCCAGGTGAGCGTTCGCTATGTCGATGGTAAAGTGGACAAAATCACTGCTATCGTCATCGCCCAGCAGCACCTGGATACAGTTGAGGAAGAAGAGCTGCGCAAAGAGATCAAAGAAAAAGTTATTGATGAAGTGTGCAGTAAGTGGATTGACAGTGAGACAGAAATCCATATCAATTCTACGGGGAAGTTCGTGATTGGCGGCCCGCATGGTGATGCAGGACTTACCGGTCGAAAAATCATTGTAGATACCTATGGCGGCATGGGCCGGCATGGAGGAGGCGCGTTCTCCGGAAAGGACCCATCCAAGGTTGATCGCAGCGCAGCATACATGTCCCGTTATGTAGCGAAGAATGTTGTTGCGGCAGGGCTTGCAACTAAATGTGAAGTACAACTGAGCTATTCCATTGGTGTTGCGAAACCAACTTCAGTTAATGTAGATACCTTCGGAACAGGAACGGCCTCTGATGAGGCGATCTCCAAGGCGGTTGCTTCTGTGTTTGATCTGCGGCCAAAGGCGATCATTGAGCAACTGAAACTGAAACGGCCTATTTTTAGAAAAACCGCAGCCTATGGCCATTTTGGCCGGGATGATCCTGATTTTACCTGGGAGAAGACCGATAAGGCTGACGAGCTGAAGAAAGCCTGCGAGTAAGGTTTTTTTATTTTTTCTTTGTTTTTTTTCTTTCTTTTCGAAATTCCTACTTATCCTAGTCTATCTAAAATTTATCCCTTTTTACAAGTAAGGTTATTATAGTTATTTATCCGGGAACCAAAATTAGGTAGAAGTAATTTATACTTTATTGGGGGTATGAATAATAAAAATTTTGGCGTAGCTTTTGCTATGCTCAACGGGGGAGACTGAAATGGTATCGAAAAAAATAGTTCTTGTTTTACTGGTGGTTTTATTGTCCATGCTGGTGTATGGCGCAACAGCGTTTACGCGCGTTGCTGCGAATGTTGATTTACAGGAGTTTTCTGCCCGTGAATATAAGCTGAAAATTGATAAGAAGGACTATGCGCTTGATTATGGTGATTGGGGGAAATGCTCGCATGTTCCTGGAAATCGCTCTTTGGTGATTTTTTGTGATTCTCGTTATGACGGTAATAACGACGGGGTTTGTTCGTCTGGTGAATCCTGCGTCAGTTTTATCGTGTCTAAATCCGGCGTGCAGCGGGTAGTTCGCAATTCTGCTGATTCGTTTTCTGAAAACGATGAGAGTTTCTTTTTGGAGAAATTGTCTGTTGAGGTGAGCAGATGAGATCGAAAGTAGTTTTGTTTTTGATGACTTGCGTCCTGTTTTCTTCTTTTGCTTTTGCTGCAGTGAATGATAGTATTACGCATTACTATGATTTTGAGGAGTCTGGTTCCTTTCCGGATAGGGTTGGAACTATCAGCGGGACCCCGATTAATGGGCCTACTGCTAATCAACCTGGGATAATTGGATACTCCTATCTCTTTGATGGCACTAATGATGAAGCAAGGATCGAAAATGAATATCTATTTCCAACCGTTGAAGAATTATTTACGTTCGCAGAAGAAAAGGGATTTTGTAAACGCAGTGATTTTATTCAGGACGAATAATTTCTATTCTTATTGTTTTCAGTAACATCCTATTTGTGGCTCATGCTAAATTAGTAGACAGACCAATTAGGATCGATCACATACATAATCATAAATTGTTTATATTTGTTATACTTACTCTACTTATGGACACCAAAATCCCTTACGTGAACTTTATAAATACGAAATAATTAACTCAACGTATGCCAAAGCGAGTTCAATCACCAAGCTCTATTAATACGTACAAGCAGTGTGCACGAAAGTATTTCTATCAATATATTCTCAAATTACCTACCAAACCATCTATTCATTTAATCAGAGGATCTATTGTGCATGAAATCCTGGAACACTTCTTCTCTTTAGACACCGCTGCATTCGATGAGCAGGAATATGCTTTTGGTCTGAGATCTTATGTGACTGCACAACTATTGAAACTCTGGAAACAGAACCAGAAGAGATTATCTTCTCTGGGCCTCACAGCCCAGGAACTGGAACACTATCTGATAGATTCACAGGACCAGCTGCATCGCTTTGTGGAACGTTTCTGCAAGAGAATAGCAGACAAAATGTCCCAGGGATTAAGCTTTGCAGAAGCATTCAAACATCTTACTCCAAGAGTGGAAGAGGAAATAAAAAACACTGAATTTTCGGTGAGAGGATTTATTGATGCGATTCATGAGAGCGATGACAAGATAGTTATCATGGATTATAAGACCAGTAAAAAGGATGAGTTAACCGAAGCATATCGATTGCAATTAGCCATTTATGCTTTATTATACTATGAAAAACATCATAAACTCCCTGACAAGGTCGGGATTGATTTTTTGAAATTCGGTGAACAAACATTAGAAGTAGACGAGGCAATGGTAGAATATGCAAAAAGAGAAATTCGATTTATCCATGAACACACCGAATCAGCAGAAATCAATGATTACGAGCGCACTATCACTCCCTTATGCAAATGGAACGGCGGGCAGTGCGATTTTTATGATGTGTGCAAGCCACACGGTTAGCCTAGCTACTTATCTTCTCTTACATACTTAATCTCATACACTCCTGCGCCCAAATCCTGCAGAATAATCGTATACTGCTTGTCCATGGGACCTTTCAGAGACTTGGTGCGAAATTGTGTAGTTGTGGTATATGTCTTGCCATCCACAACAAACCCAATGAATTTGAATGAATTTTTATCTGTTATTACCGGATACCCTTCAACCGTGGGATACGAGAGAGAAGAGAGAAATCCCTTTACAAATTCGAGCACTTCCTGTTTCTTAGGATCGTTAGAAATATCAATCGGCTCAGGGATGGGCTCATCGAATTGCTCGAGTATCTCCTGCTTTTCTATGGCCCTGCCCGTTTTTGGAATGTCCTGTTCTTTGCAGGCGGCGAGTAGGAGAATGCTGATAAAAATGCTCACTGCTATGGTTTGCCTCATTTCTCGCTCCTCTTGAGTATTCGAAGAATACAGAGGTTTTGTGCAAGCTGTAGTTTTGTTAGTACTGCATAGGCATCGGAGAGATCATGCTTCTTTCGCTTCTTCTCTATTTTTTTGGTCCAGTTTATTACTTCAGATGCAATGTCGCGGATTCGCTTTAAGTAGGTCTCTTCTTCTTTGAAGGCAGAATTTTTTGCAATGTTTCTGACTACCTTGCAGAGGTTGGTCACCCTGCCATAGTTTTTTGCATTCAGGTTATCCTCTGCTCTCATCACTCCAGTATAAAGTCTGATATAAAAAATAATCTTTGCATTAACATATTTTTCCTGCTTTGGAAGAATAAAATCCATCAGCTTATTGAGATTGATGGAAATATCCTTATTTATGGGAACCATTTTGCAATGTTTCCTCCGAGTATTTTACGAATCTGATTTGCACTTTTTCCCAGGGTAATTGCCGTATCAATGACCCCTTCCAGTGCAACGTCCATTGCATAGTAGGGAATGTCTGAGCCATAAGAGATTTTTTGATAATCTACGCGTTTCATCAATTCAAATATGTCAAAAATCTTGCAGGTGGATGTATCAAAAATCACATTGTCCAGCTTGGCAACTTTTTTAATCACGTTATCCAAATCGGGAAACCCTGCGTGGCCAACGATCATGCGCAGCTTGGGATACGTTTTGAAAATCTTGACTAAGTCGTCTGCGATCTCTTCGAGGCCAAACCCGGCATGCACTAAAATGACGAGGTTGTGCTTTTGGCACTCTTTATAGAGCTTCATGGCCTTTGGCGAGGCAAGCTTGAAATCCTGCGAGCGCGGATGAAGCTTGACCCCTTTGAAGCCCTGAGACACTCTTAATGCAAACTCATCACTCCATTTGTAGTTTGGATTAAGGCGAAAGAAGGGAATAAAGCGGTCGCTGTAGACTTTTGCAGCAAGTAAAATCTCATCATTTGGGACGTTAAAGTCCTTGTCATTGCGCGGATCATTAAGCGGAAAAACAATTGCCTTATCGATCTTGTCGCGATCCATCATCTTGACGAGCTTGTCTGCGGTCATGCGATGACCGTCTTTGTCCAGGCCGATGTGGGTATGGCAATCAATAATCTGAACATTTTCAAATATTTCTTCATAGATACCAATATTCTCAGAAGTGACCGAGTACTTAGACCAGGATGGCATTTTATCGGATTTTTCTCTTCAGTTTTTTGATTACTGGCTTAAGCTCGTCCTTGAGGCTTAGCCCAAGGCCAATTCCCAGTGCCAATGAAAACGTAATAAGCACGGAGCCGACAATCATGATGAAGATGTTTTGTGCAAGGTCTGTCTTTATCCCCAACTGCTCAATAGCAGTAAAGATGATAACAACAACTAAAATTGCCTTGATGACATTTGCAATGATCTGGACATACCTGTTTTTGATTTCCAGGATTTTATGCACAATAAAATCTATGAACACTAATCCGATGATAATGATCGTAATACTCAGAATGAGGCTCGGAAGCCAATCTACTAACCTGTTGATGAATGAGGAAAGAATTCCCAGGTTCAAAAAATATACTGCTTCATTGAGGAACAGGATGAATACATACCATTTGAGGATAGTCCCCAGAAGCTTTGCGAGGCTGGTGTCACCGAGACTGTCATGGAGGTCCAGTTTTCGTAGCTTCTTATCAATATTTACCTTATACAATATTTTCTTGAGCAAGAACCCAAGGAATGTTGATATGAAATATCCAATAATAAGGATAAGAATGAACCAGATAACACCAGGCAGGATAGCCTGCAGATTGGTTCCTAATTGATAGAGTGGTTGTAGAAATATATTGGCGGGAGCGAGCAATTCCATTTTTTGTACCTCTTTTAATAACTAGTATAGATATTAATATACTAGGGTATATTTAAATATTTTGATTTTGCCCTTTTTTTGCTACTCTGTAAGAAGGAAAATTACTCTCTGTGATGATTCAGCCGGCAAATCCTGAGAAAATTCTCAAGAATCTTTTCTCCGATCTCCCCGGATGCTTCCGGATGAAACTGCGTAGTGTAAATCGGCTTTTTTTTGTGCTTCATGGCTGCAATTGAGCAGGATGGTGAGCGTGCGGTTACTTCAAAATTAAACGGAGCCTTGCAGGCACAGTCGATATAGGCCTGATATGAGGGGAATACTCTTGGAAGCCCGGTAAAGAGTCTGGTTCGTTTTTTGATCGTGATCATCTCTTCTCCATGTATTCTTTTGGGCAATTTCCTGATATGCCCATCAAAGCTCTCTACGATGCTTTGATGACCGAAACAAATGCCCAGCACAGGAACATTGAGGTCAAGCAGCAGGGCGAAATTAATCGTAACATTTTCAATATTGATTTTTTTGTCGTAGAGCAGCGGACCGCCGCTTAATATCACACCTTTGTAGCGATGCTTGAAGATTGTTTCTAAACGGGATTTGCGGGTAGCAACCTGAAAGTTCACCCCTTTTTTCTTTAAGAATTTCCTGAGCTTTGCCGTATGGATGCTTCCGTTATCTACGATAAGAATCATATGGATATTTCTTCAGTGAAAGAGTATTTAATAGTTTAGGTTGTGCCGGCTCTGTTGAAAATCTACGCTAACGCTCTGATTAGTAGCTGTAAAATCCCTAACGTCTTAACAGAAGGCTGACATCTCCGGCGGAGCCAACCCTCTGTCAGCTCACAATTTTCCTAAATAGGATTTTACCTTTGGCTACTAATGACATTTTCAACAGAGCCGGCTATGCGATTTTCTTAATCGCTAACTATTTAAAGCACACTCTGCTCATAGTTCCTCTATGGCTGCACGCAAGTCACTGAAACGCTCTATGTCAGGAGAAGAAATGGAATTCTTCATCCTGAATAATAAAGGATATATGGTTAATGATGCAGCAAAGCTGCGCTCCATTGCCAGGAAAAAGCACCCTTCTCTTCAATTATTTCCTGAGGCAGGGAAAAACATGGTAGAGATTTCTTCTTTTCCTTCTGTGAATGTGCTGCACACGCTTGTTGATCTTATCGAAAAACTGAAAGCACTGATTGAAGTTGCAGACTCCAATGAGTATCTCATTTACCCTAATGCAACCTATCCGGGGCTGGCCAAGACAGAGCTTACTAATCAGAGAAAGTTTGAGCTGCAGTCTATTCTTTTTGGGAATGATCGGGCGCTTCAGGCAACGCTGGTCGCAGGTTTTCATTATCACTATACGCTTCCCCGGGGGGTTTTCGACCATAAACTCAAATTCATCAAGCCCACGATTAAATCAAAATTTGCCCAGGCGATGATTGACAGTTATAACCTGGGTATTGCCCTGGACCCTGCGATCACCACCCTGATGCAGAGCTCTCCCTTTGTGCAGGGAAAATTTCTTGCCAAGGATTCACGCATGCTGATTTATCGCGGAGGAAAGAAACTCAACTATTTTTTGGGGAAGTACAGCCAGCATCAGGCTCTTGGCGCACTTCCTCCCTACAAGCAAACGCTCAGTGACCTGCAGTTTAGCCTCAAGAAACGGCAAAGTATCTGGAAAGAGATGATGATTAAGACGGGACTTGACCCCCGCTCATCTATTCGAAAGGATAACATCCTTGAGTTTACCTGGAACCCTGTTCGTATCAGCCGGCTGGGTACTCTTGAGTTGAGAGGAATGGACATGAACCACCCCAAGAGGACTATGGCTATGGCATCACTTCTCAAATTTGTTTTCCGTCAGATTTATCGTGACTTATACCGCGTTATGCCCTCTGATATTGGCATGAAAGAACCCTTCAAAATAGAGGGAAATATTATTCATATTCCCCCTCATACCTATGTGAGAAACGAGCTGCAGAAAGAGGCAGCCTATAATGGCTTTGAAAACAAACAAGTGCACAATTATACGAGCAGGTTCTTTCGCTTTGCTAAGCAGTTTGTCGATAAAAATTATTATCCCGTGCTTCGGCCGCTGCAGCAAATGATTACGAACAAGCAAACGGTTTCTGATACTATCCTTAAGCGTATCAAAAAGATGGGCTATGGCAAAAGAAGTAAACTGCCTAATGAGGTAGCAGCGGAGTGCGCACTCAAGAGCTGCGAGCGGCTGCTTGAAGAAGTGGACGCAACGGAGAAAAACCTCTACAGGGCCTATGATATGGAGATGCGTTAAACTTCTTTATAGCTCAGGCCTCTGCTTTGTCAACTCAGAGAGATAGATTTTTTTCATTTCTCCTTCTTTTGACATCTCCAGCATAATAAATCGTGACTTCCCCTGAGATTCAACTTTATAGAGTACCCGGTACCGCTCATCATTGTAGTAGAAGGTAAGCGCGGTGATGTTGTAGGAATCAAAAACGATCCCCTGTGTCCCTATTGCTGCATGCGAGCGAATGAATTGCTCTCCATGATCAATAGCATCATTCATGCTAAGAGCTGACACTGCCGGAAGAGCGGTGAAAATGCATATAATCAGTGCTCCTATGATACGTCTGTTCATTACTGCCTACCCCCAGCTATTGCTTTGCTGTTTGCCGTATAAAAAGTTTTCTGAAGCACACATACAGTAGGTACTCACTGCCCAATTAATACTAAGTATTATTAAATTGTGAAAAAATATATAGGTATGGCAGCAGAAGAGACAGAGAATACCCGAAAATATCTTCTGGTTCTCAGAGAAAAGGTCTTGTCAGACTGCAGGTCGGATCAGGCGTTCTGGACCTGCAGGGGGCATATTATACGAAATCTGCCTGAGCTTGCTAATGCGATTGAGGCTATGAATGAGTGGGCATTTGTGTATCATGTTAATGATGAAAACCAAAAGAATGATTTTGCCCAATGGATTAAAGATGTTTTACAGGACGGGTCGCTTGCGCATCAATTAAAAAAAACCAGAGACAAAAAACAGTACCTGAAAATCATTAAGAGCCGTATTGAAGAACTGGAATCAGTTGACTGATCGTTTTGTATTTTACCTCCTTTCTTAAAAGATTATCCACTGCCATTCTCAGTTATCCAGTAGTTCGCATAGCGTTTAATAACCAGTGACCATATCTCCTCTATTTTGTCATGAGTATAGACAAGGCAGCTATAGAAAATGAGCAGGGCGTAATTGATGATATCGTGGATACACGCCTAAAGAAGTACACTATCCTGATTATTGATAGTGATAAGCAGTTTGTGACTGAGGTCTGTGACGGGCTTGAAGTCTATAGTGATCAGCTGCAATGCAAAAGCTTCTCTGATAGCTCTGCTGCGATGAGATACCTAAAGAAGAGTAATCCTGACCTGGTTCTTCTGAATATTCATATGCCAAAGATTGACGGATGGAAGATTGCTGCGCATATTCATAAAGAATCTACTGCATTTCTCGTTTTCTTATGCGATGAGATTGATTCTATTACCAAAGAAAAAGCGCTGCGGATTGCGCAGGAACTCATCGTTAAGCCGATTAATATTATAGAACTCAAAGAGATACTTCTGGATATCCTGGCAAAGAAAAAATAAGACTGGTTATTTATTCCCGTAATAGAACATCTTATCTACAGAGACATCTTCCGGAGTATAACTACCTGCCCTGTTATCCGGCTGCATCGGAGCTGATGAGGCCTGCTGAGGTTTCTGCTCTTCAGTAACCAGTGTAGTCTGAGGGTTTGCCGGAGCTCTCTGAACTCCACTATCCAGCCGTTGTACCTTATTTTTTAGGGTAGCAATCTCCTGCTGAAGCTCAGAGATCTGATTGTTTGCGCTCTGTAACTGGTCCTTAAGAGTGTTTATTCTCATATCAATGAGATATTCAATCTTCTTTTCCATTAGATAATCCTGCTGCTGTTCCATCGTGTATCAACCTTAGATTTTGAAGTTTTCACCAATAAATTTCAGCATAGCATGATTTTCTGCTGCTGCAAACATCTCTTTTGCCATAGGGATTTGGTTGTTCTTCATGAACCGCTCTCCCAGTGCATTCAATTTTGGCTTGTTGTCAAGCTTTTTTAGAACTGCGCAGGCAACAGTATAATTTTGTTCGTTTGCTGATGCCTCAGCAAGCTGCTCAAAGAGGGCATTATCCTGTAATTCACCGCATAACTGATAGGCGAATTCAAATTTACCTCGCTCAATGCACACCTTTGCCAGGCCTGCGAGCCCTTCCCGATGATTAATCGCCCGAAAGGCTTGCGCTGCATCTTTGAACCTGCCATCAGTTAACGCTTTTGTGCCGATGTCCAGTAAAAGATCAGTCTTTCCTGCAAGCTTGTAGGCATCAATAGCTTTAGGAAACTGCCCAATCTTGGAAAATTCGTTCCCGACAGTGCCAAGCTGCTCCTGATTGCTGGTTAGTACGAATGCTTTTTGCGCTTCATCCAGGTTTCCTTTTTTGACATACTCCTGTCCCATTTCATTGAGAATTTCCATGCGCATCTCATAACTAAACATAGAGAGATCTACATGATCAATCCCCTTGCTCATTAAAGAAGGAAGAAGCTTCTTACAGCTTCCGCTTTGACAGGACTCTACCGTTGTCTGATGGTTTACTTTTTGGACCAGTTCGGCAACGACGCCTTTGAGGACTGCGTCCTGCATTTATACCATCCTGATGCCAAGTTCGTTGCTGACTTCTGCTCTCTGGGCCTGCTCTTCGCCTTGTGAGACTTTACCAAGAATCCATGGGCTCTTTACACCGGTCATGATGGTCATTACCGTTAGCTTTCCTTCCATATCATCCTTCACGCGGGCTCCCCAGATAACGTTTGCATCAGGGTCAAGGTTTTCAGTAATCAGTTCTCCAATTTTGTTTACTTCATCAAGTGTTAAGTCTGGGCCACCTTCAATTTGAATCAAGGATCCGGTAGCTCCTTTGTAGGAAATCTCAAGCAGAGGGTTTGCAAGGCAACCTCTTACTGCTTCATCAACTCTGTTCTTCGTATCAGATGCACCAACACCAATTGCTGCAACGCCTCCGTTTGTCATGATCGCTTTTACGTCTGCGAAGTCAAGATTAACAAGGGAAGGAACAGCGATGGTCTCTACAATTCCTTTGATCATGGTAGAGATAAGCTCGTTTGCTACAGCGAATGCCTGTTGCACGGGAAGGTTTCCTGCGATAGCTACTAATCTATTGTTGTCGATAACGATAACGGTGTCGCATACTTCTCTTAATTGCTGCAGTCCGAATTCAGCTTTATCGATTCGCGCACGCTCAATATTGAATGGCATGGTTACGGTTCCGATCACGATGGCATCGTTTTCTTTTGCTACTTTTGCAACGACTGGTGCAGAGCCGGTTCCTGTTCCGCCACCCATACCTGCGCAGACGAAAACCATTTCAGCGCCCTTTAGTGAATCTTTTACCTGAGTGATAGACTCTTTTGCTGCCTCAGCTCCTTTTTGAGGGAACCCGCCGCATCCAAGGCCCCGGGTAATTTCTGATCCAATCAGGAATTTTTTATCAGATTCTGTCATATCAAGGTGCTGTTGATCGGTATTGGTTGCGATGATTTCTGCTCCTCTTACCCCTTTCTTATAGAGCCAATTTACCATGTTTGAGCCAGCGCCACCACAGCCAATTACTTTGATGTTTGCTTGTCCGATTTGGTTTATTTCTGGCATCTCTGCCGACTGCTTAGCAGCTGATTCTACGATAAAATCCATTTTTCCTGCACCTCAAGTTTAGTTTTATTGATCTAAATAACTAGATACTTTTTTTCTGAACTCGCATATATTTAAATGTTACGTTTTTGTATACTGGTTTAGAAATATGGGAAAGCGGGTACTGGAACTCATTTCGTTTTGTTGCCTGCACCCTAGGACACAAATAAAAGAGGAAAATTACAAGAAAACAAGATACTATCCCTTATTTTTTGTCCAACAGTTCTCCGCCCACAGCCCAGTTTTCCCGTTCGATCTCTTCAATAACAATATAGTGCCGCTCTGGCTTTTTGCCGGTTATTTCCGCGATAACCCTGGTGACTTCTGCACTGATTTTTTCCTTTTGCTCCCTTGTTATCGAGCCTGCAAGTTTTATGTTTACGTATGGCATGGGATTTTTGATGAGTCGTATCTATATATTAATTATGGTACTGTATATACTATACTATAGAGGTTAGAGTTTTAATCTTGTTCTAGCCAAATCGTTTTAAAGGCAGTTTCATTCTTTCCTTTATTATGGGTGATACTGTTTATCTTTGCGCTAACACTGCTGCAGTAGATGCTTTCTTGTGGGCTAAAGAGAAGACTGTGGAGAGAATTTGCAATGATCTTGGCATATCTTATGATAGAGTAGGAGTGATTGGCGATGAGCGTATTGATCTTCCTATGCTGCGAATGGAAGGTTTAGGATTAATCGGGACGGTTGCTAATGCTCAAGATGAGGTCAAGGCATATGTGGGATCGCAAGGGCATGGGCATGTATCCGAATACTCAGTATTTGATGGGTTCATGGACTTCTATGCTCTGTGCTGCAAGCGAGGAATTGAACTTGTTATTTACTGACAAAGATGGCGTTCTCAAGCAGGGTAGCAATGCTTCCTGGGGATCGCAGTATGCTGAGCTGTTATCTGGGATGGGGCAGAACGGGAATCCATTTTGCATTACCCTTAGTGGCTCTACCTATTCTCAGAATAAGAAATTCATGAAAGCGTATGGATTGGATGATCAATTGCGTGAAAACCCTGCAGTACAGACTTTCCCCTACTTTATACATTTTGAAAACGGATTCTTGCCTATGATGTACTGAGTGGAGAGCTTACTAACGCTAGGGATATGCTTAACTCTGATTTACTTGACCATTTAAAAGGGCCGTTTGAAGAGAAAGTTGCGAGCAGGGTCGCATCATCTCTCTCTGACTTCGAATTTATTATGAGCGATCAGAGCAATAGCCAGAAAGGGGTAGTCTATCATGTTAGGGAGAAGGTATCCATGGTTACCATTGCTCTTCCACGAGAAGATACTGAGGGGAGGCCATTTCGCGTGACTTCAGAGGCTGATACTCTGAGAGGAATTATTCTTGATATTATGAAAGAGCAGGCAATTTCTCTTGGGATGGACTATTCTGTTATTGAATAACTCTGCTTCTCTCACTTTAGCAAATTTTATAAAGTAAAACCCTCATAATGCACGAATAGATTAAAAAAGAGGCTGATAGCATGGAGAAGGATGATGGATATATTGTAACTCCCTATTCTGATATTTCTGAGACAAAGAAAAAACTCAAGCGCCTGGATAACAAGGATGAGGTGGGCTCTTCTGAACTGATTTCCTCGATGAAGGACCTGACAAAGAATATGTCGGGCATGCTGGAGCTCTTTAAGACTGCGGCAGATGAGATGAAGCTTGAGGAGCAGGAGGAGCATACCGTCTCAGAGCATATTAACCCGATCATGCAAAAGCTCGACGAGATCATTGAACAAAACAAGATCATTGCAGAGGGAATGGTTGCTTTATCTGAGTTAGTGAAAGAAAAGCTCAGTGATGCTCCGGCATTTAAGGGTCCGTCAGGTCCTCTTCCGACCCGGCCACCTGCGCATAACGGCCCTTCACGGCCAGTCTCTCCGCCACCGGTGCAGCCGCCGCCAGGTCCTGCGCAGTCTATGGCACCGCCGCCAGCTTTTGATAGCATGCCACCTCCCGGTATGCCTCCGAGCGCTTCGTCGGGACAAACGCCGCCACCGCTTCCGCCTCAACCTGAAAAAAAATCCTTTGGTTTTCTTAAGAAATGAATCCCAGACAGGTTAGTCCGCAGCAGCTGAAGCGATTTGTACGCCATCTTTGCCGTGTTGCCTCGCATTATCATAATCGTGAGCATGCACGAAAGGGTGTGGACTCACAGATGCAGAAACTGAAGAAGGCAACTGCTGCTGATAAGGAACTTATTGCCCTTAATGATAAAATCAATAAGCTGGTTGAAAAGGAATCTGCTGTCGCTGAGCTCGGCTCCATGAAGCGCGCTCCTTCTTCATTGCATTATCGGATGCGATCACTTGAGGCGCAGCTCAATGCCGCTGCTAAAGAGCGGGACGCACTTACCCTGGAGAATAAGAAGCTGAGAGAGGCACTTGATTCTGTTGGAGATATTACCTCGCATATTCGCGATCATAAGGAAGAAACAAAGAAGAGAGTCCAGAAGATCGAATCTGATGTTGATACTGAATATCGTACGTTCATGATCGACGATATTAAAGAGAAGATTGGCCTGCTGGAGGACCAATATAAAGTTCTGTCCAAAGACAAGACGATTAGCCCTGCACGCTTATTTAAGATAAAAGAAAAGCTGAATGAATATAAGAAAAAGGTAAAAAAACTGCGCTCATAGATCTTTTGGCATGACGGTTGTTCTTCCGTTTAATACTGCCCTTTTACATGCGCTTGCAATCAATTCTTCTACTTTTTTGGTTAATTCGTCTGAGAAATCAGATGCAACATTGAGCGGTTTTCCATTATTTGTAGCGAGTTCCTTTACCCGTGATGCAACGACTAGTGTTTTTGCCATGATATCACCCTTTTTTCTTCTACCTGCTTGATTTTATAAAATTTTTGATTAATCCCGTTTTACTTGAGGAAATCCAGCCAACCTCGGCGGAAGACGAATATTTTGTTCTACAAAATATTCTACGAGGTACTCCGAAGGAACAACCCTCCCCTCGTCTTCGCCATGGCTGGATTTTTGCACTCTATTTATCGATGTGTGAACCAGAACTTGAAAATGTCTGCTTTTTTATCTAATCTGCAGAATCCAAAGCGCTCAAACTGGATAACCTCTCCTTCTTCTAATGATTGAATGTTATTCTCTGCAATGCCTTTGATTATTTCTTTATCGGGCATAAGAATTTCAATATTTATGTTGTTTTCTTGAGGTAGCCAATTGATGACTTTTTTTCCTTTTCCCCGAAAGTCCTCAAAGTCTTCCGAGTTGAATATGATGCTCTCTCCTTCTTTTTTGATATTGATGCAGTCCATTAACCGGATTAATTCCTGATCTTGCATCTGATCGAGGTCTTTTTTGGAGAGAATGAAGTTTTCGCTAATTTTGAAAGATCTCCCGCCTTTTTTTTCATTTGGATTGAGGTGCAGCTCTACTTGTTTTTTTGGTGTGTTGCTTATTTGTAGTTCTTGCGGATCGAAGATGGCAGAGAATCGCTTTGCATCATTATCTAATAGTCTCTTGTTGTGCATAATGAGATCATCCCAGGTTAATGTGGCTTCTGCTTTCGAGATGCCTGTGGAGATGACAAAGTTCTTGATTGCCTCTGGCAGGAACCCTCTTCGTTTGAGAGCGACTAAGGTGGTCAATGTGGGGTCGTCCCAACCTATGAGCTCTTTTGACTCCACCTTTTCTCTGATGATTCTTCCTGAGGATTCCACACCTTTCATGTTGAACCTGCCGAACTCATAGGTTTTGGTTACTGTTATGCTAAGGTTTTTTTGAATCCACTGCTGCAGCTCTGCTCTTAATTCGAATTCTTTTGATCTTAGACGCATGTCAATATTTGAGTGCGCATCCATGACGGAGTTTTGAAAATCATAATTCGGCCAGACTCGATATTTCTTTCCCTGCCGTGGATGCTCTTCATCTAGGATTCGAAACATGGTGGGATCACGCATGGTAGTGTTTTGATGCTTGAGATCGATTTTCAGCCTGAGGATAGCTG
The DNA here is from genome assembly GCA_028279765.1 of Candidatus Nanoarchaeia archaeon. GTDB lineage: Archaea > Nanobdellota > Nanobdellia > Woesearchaeales > WJIZ01 > JANQND01. The sequence continues at coordinate 117,350 of JANQND010000011.1, forward strand.
ATCCTGCCTCGGCAGTTTTCATTTCTTCCCAGAGTGTTTTATTTTCTTCTACAGAATTCTCTCTGTGCTTTGTGAGTATTCCTTTTTCCCTGCTCTTTTTGATGTCCTCTGGTGAAGATTTGTCTACGTACGCAAGCCCTTTTTCGATTAATTGCTCTGCTTTTTGATAGTATATGTCCATGAAGTCTGAGGCATAGAGTACTTCATCCCATTTAGCACCGAGCCATGAGAAATTATCGAGCATGATATCATAGTATTCCTTTTTTACGGTCGCAGGGTTCGTATCTTCGAACCTTAGAATGAATTTGCCATTGTATTGCTTTGCCAATAAGAAGTTTAGAAGACATGCTTTTGCATGGCCGATGTGCGGATATTTTTCCGGACCTGGTGGGAAGGCAGTGGTTACGTTTTGATTGTCATCGAAGCCTAAGAAGGCAAAGATATTTCGCTCTTCTTTTTCTTTTTTTTCCAGCAATTCTGGTGCGAGGTTTTGTAACTGTTCTGTTTGCTCTTCTACTGATAGCTGATGGATTTCTTTGAGGACTTCCTGAATTTTTTGAGAAATCTCTTTTGCCTGTTTCTTGTTTTCGGGGTTTTCAGCGAAAATCTTTCCGATGATTGCGCCCGGATTTGCTTTTCCTTTGAACTTGATTGCGTTTTGCAGGGCGTATTTTCGAATAGTTTGATCCATATCCATGCATGGTTGAACTGGAGTATTTTATTTAAAAGTATTGGAATTGCTACGACTTCTCATTTACGTGAATTAGTGGCCTTTACATATCCTTTTGCAAGAATCTCCCGAAACCATACTGTATACTTTGCGGGGTTCTTGCTCACCTCTTTTTTTAGATCTTTGGCACTGATCCATTTTATTGATTCAACCTCTTCTGGATCTGGTGCAACTTTCCCCTCATACACTCCTTGAAACAAATGATCTATCTCGTTTTCTATGATCCCGTTTGCAAACTCTGCACGATACCTTATCTTCCCAATAGGTTTTAAATCACAGTCAAAGTCTAGTTCTTCCTCTAATCTTCTATGAGCAGCTCCTTCTATTGTTTCACCGGGCCGAGGATGACCACAGCACGCATTACTCCACAACCCTCCTGAGTGATACTTGTCTTCTGATCTTTTCTGCAGAAGAATGTCTTCATTTGAATTATAGATTAGTATTGAGAATGCCAAATGTAACAGTCCTTTTTGATGAGCAACTATTTTCTTTTCAAATCTAATAACTTCTTCAAGATCATTTACCTGTTGGATATACTCTGTCATTTCAATCCTCTTCTACATTTCTGATAGTACTAGAGCAGCATGATCAAGCGTTGAATTGTTTGGAGGGTAGAACGCTTCACCTTTGAACCCTAAGGATACAGGCCTTCCATACTCTTTCTTCATCTCGCCTGGACGCCAGCCAGAATGCTTCCCTGGATTATAAAACGAGAATAAATCTAATACCTGCAATGCAAAAACATAGTCTTCCATTAGTTTCTCATCGCTACAAGCGGTCTTGAAAATGGGGTGAGATGCCCACTCTTCTCCTGAAAAATTCCCTCCTTTAGCTTGCATATATTCATTAAAAGGAAGCCTAGACTCAGAAGGGGTCTCTTGCCTGACCTTGTGTAGCGCTTCTGGAGAGTACTTGAAGCCTCCGTCTGATAGCTCCATTTTTAGAGCTTGACAAATCTCATCTCCTGTGAATAGATTTCCATCGTAAAAAAATACGGTATCCTTTCCGTTAGCATCATCTGCTCTCACCATGTGGGTTGATGTCGTAAGACGAGTACCCCAAATGCCATATTTCTCTGAATTGCTATTGAGTTCTTCTAGGACAGGCCCTGCTAACTCATAACGCTGATTAATCAATTCATTTAACTCCTCATTCAAACCCGGAATTTGATTGTATAGCGACCTGAATGATTCGACTCGGAAGACCATGACTTCCCTGACAGTTGCTAACCTTTCTTTGCTGCCCTCTATCATCTCGTACAAACCATCCGCTGTGTCTGAATAAATAATTCGACCAGACTCTATGCTTGAAGGCCTTTTTGATTCAAAAAAGGTATCTAGCTTTTTGATTCTTTGGGTCAGGTCAGGTAACATTTTAACTACTTCTAAAGAGTAATATTTAGTATATTAAATATCTCTTAGAAATTTGACAATTAATAGAAAATTTTATATATAAATTTCAATAAATAGCAATAAAATGGGTGCTAAATTGGATTTATTGGATAGGAAAATCTTGTATGAGCTAGATTTAGATTCAAGGATTCCTGTTACTCATTTAGCTAAAAAAGTTAGTGCTTCAAAAGAGACTATCAATTTCAGAATAAAACGACTGGTTAGAAATGAGTACATAAGAGGCTTCATTACTACGATTTATACCTCGCATCTGAACAGGTACTATTACAAATTATTTTACAAGTTTCATAAAACAACACCTGAAGTCGATGACGAAATAATACGGTTCATCAGAAATTACAGAAAGACTGCATGGTTTGGAAGCTTTGAAGGACCATATGATCTGGGATTCTTGATTTTAGCTAAATCAATTTATGATTTAGATAATTTTTTGATTGACTTTCGAGGAAAGTTTGGCGAGTATATTCTAGAGCAAGAGATTCACACGATGACGTCTGTTCATCGCTTCAACCTGAAATTCTTCCATTCTGGAAAGAAGACTTTTCACACGCAATACCCTAAAGAGCTCATGGAACCCAAAATTGATGATACAGACTATCAAATTATAAGAATCCTTGCTAATAATTCCCGAATTTCAGTTGTTGAAATTGCCAAAAATCTCAAAGTAGACTCTGGAACAATTATTTACAGGCTAAAAAAATTAAGAGAGAGAAAAATATTAGGAACACATACTTTAGCAGTGAATTTTGATGCATTTGATCAGCAACATTTTCAGATTAACTTTAAACTCATAAATAAGGAAGCTGTTGATAAACTGATCAGTTATTTTTCCGTTCACAAAAATGCTACTTTCGCTACAGTAACCCTGGGAAAATACGACCTGGCTATAGAGCTTGTTATCAAAGATAATAAAGAACTAAAAAAAATCCTTGATAAAATCAAAGAAGAATTCTCCCAGATAATCATTGACCACGATACTTTTCTTATAACAAAGGAGTATAATGTAACATGGTTTCCCTACGAGGCTGATTAAAGATGTTTCCTATAGCATCTTCATAGCAGGTCTCCAGATTGCCAAGAGCCGAATCTACTAAATAAGGAAACTTTTTTAAACATCTTTTCTGCACATACCTCTATTACCAGGGGGTGTAACTATGAAAAGAATAACGATATCCATACTTGTATTATTACTAGCATTTGCTGTAGCATGCAGCTCTCCTGAGCCTGCAGTAGAGCCTGTTGAGCCTGAACCTGCAGTGGCACAGGAACCAGCGGAGCCTGAGCCAGCCGTAGTAGAAGAACCTGAGCCAGTGGAACTCTCCTGCGAGGATAAGGCATTAGAATTATTTCCCGATTCCTTGTCGCTTACCATGAATCAGGAGGACGATCCGGAGGCTGATGGATGGTCCCTTGCAGAGGATGCTGCCTGGGAGGATGGTACTGCAGTAACCATGAAAGGGGAAATCGAATTCCAAAAAGGAAGACGGGCAAATGAAAATGTCAATGAGTTTTATATGCGAAACAATCAAAACGAAAAACTATTCGGTGCCGGCGGCCTGGTGTATGAGAAACAGGTAACGACTGAAGGTGGCACGGTCGGAACAAATCGCTTCATGGTTGCTCCGGTTCTGAATCAGCTCAGTATTAATGAGCCAAAGCCATTCGAGCCTTATTTGGCAGCATTTGAGATCACTGAGGCTGATTTTATTGAGTGCTCCTTTGCGGAGTAATTTTTTCTTTCTCTTTCTTTTTGACTTTTTCCCTTCAGATCTTTCTATTCTTAGCAAGTGGAATGCATTCCACCTAAAGTAGTAGTATGGTTTCATCCTTCGTATTCTCTGGAATTCACCCAAAAAAGTGAATCCGGAGGTAACACAAATGAAAAGAATGAAACACACACCCAAGAAATTAATGGCGCTTGGTCTTGGTACCATGCTGATAGGAAGTGCGGGCCTTGCAGTGGCACAGCAGAACGACGATCTGCCCTCTGCAGGAGATTTTGAGGAGACAGCCTATGAATATGGCAGCCTGAATGCGCAGGAGGAAACTATCTGGAAACAGATTGATACGATCTACGGGCAGCATGAACAAGAGTATAATGCGCTTGAGGAGCCTCTAGACTTACTGTATGAGCAGATTGAAACTGCGCTTGAGCAAAACAACGATCCTGAAATTTTGAGGATTATCAAGGAAATCTATGCAAAAGAAAAGCAGCTTGAGGCACTAGATGGAAAAACCGGAATTGCAAAGCTCCATGGCGAACTGGATGGCCTACATGAAGATGACCACGAACTTGAGGACTACGGGAAGTTTGAGAACTCGGATAACCCTCAGGTGCAAGCTGCTCTGAAGGAGATTCAGCTGCTTGAAGAAAAAGTAGAAGCGCTTGAAGAAAAGAATGCTGCGCAGTTCGAACCACTGGACAAACAGGCCGAACCTTTATTCGATCAGCTTATCCTTGCTGAACAGAAGCCGAACAACCAGGCAGAAATAGACCGAATAGAAAAAGAGCTGGATGCGCTGGATCAGAAATATGAGGAGCTTGAGAACAAACTGGGAATAACTCCGCTGGTTGAGCAGATCGAAGCACTTGAGGAGAAGCTGTTTGCCCTTGAAGGAAATTAATTTTTTCCTTTTTTTTCTTTTTTAAGATAGTTTAATAAATAAAAAAGGAGTACTATGCAGGATGGTATCAGATAAGGCATTCAAGGTTATCGTAATTGCACTGCTGGTTCTTATTCTGGGAGCAGTGCTTGGCGGCCTCACTTCAATCTATGTTCCTCTTCATGAAGAATTCCTTGAACTTGATGATGAGCTTGCATTGCTCAAAGAAGATGCCCTCTTTTATCACTATGATGTGTATTCTTATGAAGAGTTTGGAAATCTTATTGGGCGCAATATAAGCTCTTCAGAGCAATTTCTTGTTTACGCCACTGAAAACAACTTTGAAACTACCCAGGAAGAAGACACGATCGAGCTGTATAGAGAAACAGCATGCGAAACAGACCCGGCAGGAAGAACCCTTTGTGCTGAGGAAACGATTACCCTGGTTCATGAAGAGGCTGTCATTGAATACACCACTGAGGCCTTCAGAGAAGATGAATAAAAAGGAATTACTTTCACTGGGCGTTTTTTTGGTAAGTTTCTTTCTTATTGGTTTTTTGCTCTTCTCTGGGGTTAATACTGATGTGAAAATTAAGCTTGAAGACGGTAAAGTCATTTCTTCAAAGATTCCTATCAATTTTGGTCTTCTTACCACTGCCCTTCTGATGATACTGAGTGCAGTTGCAAGCGCTTCTTTGCTGTACTATCTCACTGATATGAGCAAGAAGCTGTCGTTATCGCGCAAGCAGCAAATGAGTATTCGTATGCTTGACGGGGACTTAAAAAAAATGTATGAGTTTATTCTGGAGAGAGAGTTTTGCCTTCAAAAGGATTTAGTCTATGAGCTTGGCATGCCGAAGGTTAAGGTAACGCGACTATTGGATAAGCTTACACAAAAGGGGCTTGTGAAGCGTATCAGCTACGGGAAGACGAATAAGATTGTGGCTGAATAGCAGAAACAACCTACACTATGCTGCAATTTGTTCAAACTCTATCTTAAGAATTGCGGCAATCTTATCTATGAGTTTGAGCATTTCTTCGATATGCTCTAGTGCATAACCCTGGGTTTGAGGTGTTAAAAAGGGATGATTCGCTATTGTATAGAATGGGTCGAATCTGTATCGAAACCTAGGTCTCATCCACTCAATTACCCGAGCTTTATCCATTATTTTCCAAAGCAGTAATTCGACATCACCCTTGTGCTCCTTTGACAACTTTTTGGCTGCTTTCTCAATTTCTCTTGCTTTTTTATCGATACTAATAATATACTCTTTTTCAACCAACAGATTTCTCTGCTGAACCATTTGTCGCAACTCCAAAGCCAAATTTCTTAAATGAATCATCTGTAGATTACCGTAGACTAGATCCTATAAATAGCTTTTCATTGTGCCTGTATGGCTGGATTTCTTCAAGAAAAATGGCGCCGACGCCCGGACTTTCAGGACTGATATCTGTAACCAGTCGTTTTGAACCGGGACAGGCCAAGGCCAACAGGATTTCCAGTCCTGCGCAATACCAGGTTATGCGACGTCGGCATTACTAGGAGAGTGTGGCTGATTCGTTTAAAAGCCTTACGGTGAGATTTTACTTCTGTATTGCTACTTTGATATAACACTAATCCCTTGTAAAATTGCTGCTGCTTTTTTGGCGGAAACGTACCAGCAAAGCTTATAAATGGATTGATACTTGCAAAGTAATGCAATTTTTTAATCTTAAAGGCATAAATATCAAAACGGAAGTTCTTTCGGGTCTTACCGTTGCTCTGGCCCTTGTTCCTGAAGCAGTAGCGTTTGCTTTCGTAGCAGGTGTGGAGCCACTGGTTGGCTTGTATGCAGCGTTTATTGTGGGATTGATGACCTCTCTTTTTGGTGGCCGTCCCGGAATGATCTCTGGTGCAACCGGTGCCCTCGCTGTTGTCATGGTAGAGCTTGTTTCTTCACATGGAGTAGAGTACTTATTTGCTGCTGTTGTTTTAATGGGTATTTTTCAACTATTGGCAGGATTTTTCAGGCTAGGAAAATATGCCCGATTAATTCCCCACACGGTAATGCTGGGATTTGTTAATGGACTTGCTATTGTAATCTTCCTTGCTCAACTTGCTCAATTCAAGTTTCTTGAAAACGGGGAGCTGGTATGGCTGTCCGGATTTCCCTTGTATATTATGCTTGGATTGGTCTTATTGACCATGGCTATTATCCATTTTTTCCCTAAAATTACGAAATCTGTTCCTTCAGCATTGGTAGCTTTGCTGTCTATAACGGTAATCGTTAATTTCTTTGGTACCCAAACAAAACTAGTCAAGGATATGGCATCTATTGCAGGAGGTTTCCCTGCCTTTCATATTCCCATGGTGCCACTTACCCTTGAAACTTTGGCTGTTATCTTTCCCTATGGCCTCTTGCTTGCAGCTATCGGGCTGATAGAATCGCTATTAACTCTTAACGTAGTTGATCAAATGACTCATACCAGAGGAAAAAGCAACAAAGAGTGTGTTGGTCAAGGAATTGGCAATGTCGTTACGGGTTTTTTTGGGGGCATGGGTGGCTGTGCCATGATTGGGCAGAGTGTAATCAATGTTAATTCCGGCGGAAGAACAAGGCTATCGAGTTTTAGTGCATCGATATTTCTCTTAATATCCATACTCTTTGCCGCTCCTTTAATCGAGATGATCCCTGTTGCAGCTCTCGTAGGTGTCATGTTTATGGTAGTTATTGGCACGTTTGAATGGTCCAGCCTTCGTGTCATTCGAAAAATCCCAAAATCAGATGCTCTCGTATTAGTCCTGGTATCGGTGGTAACGGTTTTCATGGATCTTGCGATTGCAGTATTGGTGGGAATTATTGTCTCTGCGCTTGTCTTTGCCTGGGAAAAAGGCAAAGTAATTCAGGCAAAAGTATCCCTTAAGGGAGGAAAAAAGATTTACAAGTTATCCGGGCCCCTGTTTTTCGGCTCTGTGAGGAACTTCTTAGATCATTTTGATGTTCAGAAAGATCCAAAGAATGTCTATATTGATTTTAAGTACTCAAGGGTACATGATCACTCGGCCCTGGAGGCAATTGACAAATTAACCGAGAAGTATGCGAAGCTGGGGAAAGAACTTCATATCCTGAATGTCAGTCACGAATGCAGGATCTTGCTCACCAAGGCAAAAGATATTGTCGAGATCAATGTTCTCGATGATGATGATTGGCATATTGCCACTGACAAATTGGATTAGATTCTGTTGGTACCTGATTATTCAAAACGTATTTTCTGCGCGCTTTCATTGATTTCTGCAGTGATTTATCGTAGCGTTTTTGCAAGATACCGATCCCTTATCAGAATACTAAGATAATCAATAATAATCACCGCAACAAAAGTGATTAGTAGTAACATCAGCACTTTATCATATTCCAAAAACCGAAGATAGCTGCCTAAATAGAATCCTATTCCTCCTGCACCGACAAAACCGAGGATAGTGGATGAGCGCACGTTATACTCGAACATAAACAAGAGTTGGCTCAAAAGGTTATTTGCGGCTTCAGGAAGTGCAGCAAAGCGGATGATCTGCAGTTTATTTGCACCGGTGGATGAGATCGCCTCTAGTGGCTCATTGCTTATGCCCTCGATTGCTTCATACTGCAGCTTTCCTAAATATCCTACTGTGTACATCATCACCGCTAAGACTCCGGCAAAGGGTCCGGTTCCTACCATAATTACAAAGATCACTGCCCATAATAATGAGGGAAGGGTCCTGAGCATGGCAAGAACTGCTCTTGCAGGCACAATGAATCGCTTACTGAAGAGATTTCGAGCAGACAAGGTTGCAAGAGGCAATGCAAGGATAGTTCCTAAGATCGTTCCTATGAAAGCAATTTGCAGGGTTTCCAGGATTGCTATCGCACCGATCGTAAGCATGCTGGTATCCGGAGGAAAGGAATCTGCAAAGAGTTCTGCCAGGTTAGGTATTCCTGCAAAGAAATCTGAAGGATCAATCTTGAGATTTACTGAGAATACTACGAATAAAGCAAGAATGATGCCATAGAATATTCCTTTTTTCATTGCTGCACCTGAGCAAACGCTTTATTGAGAAGCTTGTCAGTGATGGCCGATTTCGGGAATACTCCTTTGTTTTTCCCTTCGCGCAGGATCATGATCTGATCGCCGATAGATTTTGCGATTTTGAGATCATGCTCTACCATAACGATAGTAGTCCCAAACTTGTCCCTGAGCTTTTGCAGCTGCTTGGTAATCTGCTGCACTAGAATAATATCTAAATCAGAGAGCATCTCATCAGCAAGCAGAATCTTAGGCTTTTGCATGAATGCCCGGGCAATAGCGACTCTTCTTTTTTCCCCCCCGCTAAGCTCAAGGACCCGCTTATTTTTCTTTGCCTGCAACCCGACCATAGAGAGCAGCTTGCTTGCTAAGGCCTTTTCTTTGCCAGGAAATATCTTTAGTAGTGACTGCCAGGTTCCGACCCGTGCCAGCGACCCTGCAAGCACGTTCTCCAGTGCAGTCATCGACTGGATAAGGCCCAGGTGCTGGGGAATGTATCCGATATTTTTCTTTATGTTCAGTTGCTTATTTTTTCTGCTTTTTTCACCCAGAATAGAAAGAGATCCTCTCTTAGGCAAGAGCAAGCCATTCATTAGCTTTACTAAGGAGGTTTTACCGGCACCGCTTGGACCAATAACTACTGCGATGGTGCCCTCAGGTATGCTGCAGCTTACTTCTTTTATAATGTATTCTCCATTATACCCTGCGCTTACGTTCGTTAATTCAATAGCGTTTTTCATGTAATGAAATAAAAAAAATTAACTCTTTGCTTTTGTTTTTTTTGCCAGGACTTTGTCCTGTATTCCGGTTAGTGCTTCGAATGCAGGGCCGAAATCTCCAAGATGATCCTGGGTGCTTGTTGCAACTAAACCATCAACACCATAGAGTTCCTTGATGATGTGCACATTTTCCGGCATATTCAGTTTAAGCATAGCGGTAACAAATTTGCTTTTAAACTCTTCTGGCAGGTGCTGTCCTACCATGATTGGATGTGACGGCACTTTTCCTAAGCGCTCAAGGGTTACAATTTTTGCCTGATCTTCTTCACTGAGGAATTTCTCAGGGGCATCATGCGCGCCACCGGCAATGTCTACTTTTCCATCTGCTAACAATGTTAGGGCTTGCTCGTATCCTCCTGCAACATTATAGCTTTCAAACTGATCCTGCAGTGCTTTTTCCAGACTTGCAAAGTCATCCCCTTCTACGGTTACTAAGCCTCTCTTTACCATCGTCCCCATGGGAAGAATAAATCCGCTTGATCCAGTCCAGCTGGTAAATGCAATACGTTTTCCTACAGCATCTTCTAATGAGGCCAATCCACTGTCCTTTGTGGTGAACACTTCACCATAATAGAACGGGTTTCCATTTTTGAGCTCTGCCAGGACAACCTCTGCTCCTGCACTTTTGTGGGCAAGCCATCCTGGGCCGGAGTCCATGAATGCAGCATCGATATGAGCGAATCTCAAACCTTCCATAAGTGGTTCGTAAGAGGTAGGAACGACTACCTCAACCTCAACCTTGAGTTCTTGCTCTAAAAAGCTCGCTAGCTGCTCTGCTTTCGGCGTTAGTTCTGATGCTCTTTCAGCCGGAATGAAACCAATGGTAAATGGCCTTGCTTCTTGTGTCTGTACTTGACATCCTAGCAATAGTAGTGTTAGGAGGGTTAGTGCTATAATGTAGTTTCTTTTCATTTTGTTACCTTTCTGTTTTAGTTAATGCTTTAGTTGTTGACAGCAACAATAATGGCAGGCGAACCGATTTTTGCAGAGCAAAAATCTTGGAATGAGACATTCCATTCGCGCCATTGTTGCTGTTTTATCCTCTTTTTTCACAATATTTATATAGGAATTAACAATAGTTAAGTTTCGATCAGTACTTAAAGCTAACTGACGTATTGTACGTAAATATGCGAATAGCATCCTTGTGAAGTGCGAATTTCGCACCAACGAAAACGAAATGAAAATGATGGACGAAACAGATCAAAAAATTGTAGCGATTCTACAGAGGAATGCCAGGACTCCTTTCTTGGAAATTGCTAAATCTCTTGGAATTGCCGAGTCAACGGTACGAAAGCGGGTAAAGGTTCTTGAGGGAAAGGGAGCAATCAGAAAATATTCTGCTCTTGTTGATCCGACAAAAATGGGCTTTGGCTCTGTTGCGTATGTGGGTGTGGATGTGATGCCTGAGCACTTCCTCTCTGTTTCTAAGAAATTAACTGATTATGATGAAATTCGTGTGGTGACGACGTGCAGCGGCGATCATTCTATCATGACCGAGATCTGGATGGAGGACAGCCATCAATTACGGCGCTTTATTTCTGATAAGATAGAGACCCTGACAGGCGTTACCCGGACCTGCCCTGCGATTGTTGCAGATACCCTGAAGGCGCATTAGATTTTTCTTTACTTTTGAATAATAAACTTTATATATTCGTTGGAGATTTGATTTTTCATGGTTATCTGGACACCTAAAACAATTCTGGGGAAAGGGAATATTTTGGCTGCAGATGAAAGTCCAACTACTATGAACAAGCGGCTTGCAGCTGTTGGCATTCCTAAAGAAAAAGAATATCGTAATGCTTGGCGTGAAGTTCTCGCTACTGCCCCTGCTACGCACATATATGCAGGAGCAATTATTTTACATCCCGAGAGTTTTAAAATCTTGATAGAGGGTCAACCGATAGGAGAATATCTCTTTGATCACAATGTTGCTCCTATTGTAAAGGTTGATGAAGGAATTGAGCATACTATTGGAAAATATGAAGAAGCAATAACTAAGGGGCTTGGCACACTTCCTGATAGACTTACTGAATACAAAGCTCAAGGTGCAGTCGGAACCAAATGGAGAGCAACGTACCTGATAGGGGAAAATACTCCTAGCCATGAGGCAATATATAAAAATGCTGATGTACTTGCTCAATACGCGAAAGCAGTTGTTGATGCTGATATGGTTCCTATTGTTGAGCCTGAAGTATTGATGGCAGGAGACCATGGAATTGACAAAGCACTATATGAAAATCAAAAGGTTCTTACGGCTGTGAAAAATCATTTGGACGAGTATAATGTAGATATTGGAAAAATCATACTCAAACCAAGTATGGTTATTCCAGGACTGGATTATCAAGGAGATGACCTGTATCTGGAGGATGTGGCTAAAAAAACTAACCAAGTCTTATCTGAGGTTTTTCCACGTGGTGTTGATGATTCCTTCTTATCGGGTGGCCAAGGAGATGAAATAGGGTTATACCATTTAATGGCAATAAATCAGGCGTTAAATGGTTTTGATGCGGTTTTGGGCTATCGCAGAGCATCTTTTGGAAGGATATTCGTGAATGAACCTCTAAAGGGTTGGGCAACAGGATATATGGATAGATCTTCTGATACATTAGCTCAGAACCTGCTTATGGAAAGGTTGAAAGCTGCTCATCTCGCATCAAATGGAGTTATGCACGAACTTAACTTGAGCTACCAAGGCTAATGGCTTATTCTCTTAATTGATTACTTTCTCTCTTCCTAAAATTTATAACTAATAAGGTGTTTTACTCTCTTCATAGCATAGAGGGTAAAACAGATATAAGTTTTTCAAGACGGTAGCCGGGTTCAGTAGCTTTTTGGTCAGTTGCTTCTACCAAAGCCCCATCCCTTATGTACGGATGCATTAGTCTTTTTTCTCTATATGGTTTTTGTTCTCGGTTGACCACCTCAACCACTGCTTGGCTATCTGGTAGCATCTGAGTAGCCAAA
>JANQND010000005.1 GCA_028279765.1 Candidatus Nanoarchaeia archaeon
AGAAATTTGATGCTGATCACTCTTAGAGCTTAAAGGGTTAAGCAACACCGACCATTCGGATTCTGCTCGCCAGTCTCCAGTACTGTGGCTAGAACGTCCGATAGATCTCGGAGGTTCACATGATGAGTTCGAATCTCATCTGGAGCTCGGAAACCTTTCTGCATGAGCTTTTGGATCAGGTTACATTTCTCTTTCTTTCAAAATAGTCGAGTTACTGCCCCGCCTTTCCAAGCGCCTACGCGGTTGGAAGTTCTAGCGCCACTCCGATCACTCGAGCGCCAAATCAAGCTTGAATTATCCTCTACGTTTTCTCAGAGAGAAAAAGGGTGTTTCAAGATAGTGTGACTACAAGTGAAGAAGAATATAAAGATATTTTAAGGCATAGTTGCGAAATGGTGTGTTGCAATGGAGTAATAACAGAAACTCATCTCCGATTCTTATCACAATTATATTATTCGAGTCTAGATTACAAGCACTGAAGCATTTCATTTATCTTTAATTTGATATCCCGCAAGATGTTTTCCTGGTGTTGGGAAAACGGTAATAACCGTAAAAGAAGAGTATTTGGCCTCAAATCTTAATTATGATATCACGCGTGCAAGGAAACTGAGGAAGTCGGCCACGAAGAAGAATGCGGATCAAGAATTTTTTCCAGCCAACTCAATCACACTATCAGTCCACTCTTTGTTGCATGTTACGCTTACCTGATCATGAAAAGCATGAACAAAAATGATGTATTTTGATTTCCTTAAGGCTACCGGCAGAAGTTTGCATTTCATGGATGGACTCACTTTCTCACTTTTTGCATCGGCTGCCCAAACCCTAATGTACCGTACCCTTTAAGCGCATAGATTATTCTTCCAATAAAATAGATCCTAATAATTGAAGCTATCTTAGAGGAAACCACAGCCAATTATCAATATATTATCACTTATAAGCATTTCATTGAAGGAGGTATAATGGAACAAAAGGATCTGTCAGTTGTGACTGAGATGAGATGGAGATAATTAGCCCGTTTGTTTTTACAATTTAGCCTAATTCTCGCTTTTCTTTCGAGCTGTATTTTTCTTAGAAGAAATGAAATGTGCCTTTTGTCGGTATTTGTTCGCTGACCGCAAAAAAAGAATATTAAGGATAGTTATTTACACTTAAGGATCAGTAAATATTGGGAAATATATAAGCCTCAGTCCAATTGCAAACAAAATAGGAAATGAGTGATTCTGAACAAATACTTTGTTTAACTGCCAGCTGTATTTCTTCCACGTTTTGGCCTAACTGATACACTAACACGTGGACACCTTCGAGATTTTAATTACACTTCGGAGCAATATGATGGGTAGTTCAGTGCGGCAGGGGCCAGAGCCAGCGCCCATTCGGAAAATAGAAGCTTCAAAATTTCAGTTTCATTTTCAGTAGAGTATGACGAGACTTCTAATGAATAAAGTACTAACCATTTTATACTATTTAGAGAACATAAAGGCGACATACCTTAAAGACTTTAAGCAAAGTTCTTCGAGAAGGAGACCTAGAGGCTCTGATTCGAATGTACAGCTTAAGGCGCGGAATGTTATGGTCGAGTAGCAGTAAGTTTTCCGGGAATTAGATGAGCCCCGTGCCGATGACGTTTACAGCTGGAAGGTGCTAGAAAGATCCAGAAAGGTCAGAAAGAGGCTACAAGAGGAGGAATTGGGGGCAAGGGGGTTGCTCAATGAAAAAGGAATATACCTTCCAATCTTGTTGCAATTAGTTTACGAGGAGCGCACTGATATGAAATAAGCAAAAAAGCACAGAGTCAAGCTTTTTGTTGTCAGTAAGGGCCTAAAACTGACGATCCATCCATGGCAAAAGACAGAACATTTAAGGGCGGATTACAGTTGAGTTTTTTGGGAAATAGGGTTGAATTGAGAATGAAAGAAAGAAGGATAGAAGAGG